>JBAPTR010000016.1:0-46499 GCA_049282265.1 Desulfatiglandaceae bacterium
CAGTCCCTTTCTCATAGTGCACTTGGCACGGGCTGCGACATGGACGGCTATTTGGGGTTTATGTCTCCCAAACCCCACGCGCTTCTATGAATTTACGCTAAACCCCAAATCGGCGTCCATTCCCTCCGAAGTGTTTAGAAAGGGTCTGAAAAAGAGTGTCAGGTTCTCCTCCTGAGCTCTGGTGAATGAAACAACTTCCTTGGAAGCTGGTTTATGCCACTTCACGACATCCTATGATAAAGGATCTTAATTAATACCATAAGTTTCTTGGAAGTCCGGTACTAAGGAATTTTTGCTCACTACAGGCCCTTTCAAGAGCATTTCGAGGACCCAGTCAAGGTTTTGAGATTGAGAACAAGATTTTCCAGGACCAGAGCCGCATTCCTGTTTTCAAGGACATCCCTTTGGGCTCGATCAATAAGGTGAATGCTTTTTATCAAATTTTTTATTATAAACCCATGGACCATTTTTTTCAACTTTTGTGAAAAATCCTTGTTCGTCAAGTACTTGTCCTCACTCCCGGCCCTTGTTACAAGCAAGTCCCTGTACCAGGCCTTCCAGAAATCCAGTATTTCCACCAAGGCAGGCGTTCCTCCCTGTCCCTCCGAAGGTGCACCGGAACGCTTCATGTCTTCGGCCCATTCGAAAACTACTTTTAAGAGCTGCCCTTTTGAAAGCCCTGGCAGCTCCATAATTCTTGCGAGCCATTTGTCTCTTTTCTCCAGAAAACCATCCTCTGCCATTTCCATTGCCCAGCCGAGGCTCCCTGACGACAGTCTCGCCAAAACAGAGGCCTTCTCCTCTGAAATTTTGTTTTTTTCCTCGAGAAGGTTTTTGATGGCAGTCACCGGAATGGGCTGAAAAGAGACCTTCTGGCAACGTGAAACAATGGTCGGCAACAAATCCATGGGTTCTGTTGCCGTCAATATGAAGATATTGCCGGGTGGAGGCTCCTCCAGAGTCTTTAAAAAGGCATTTGCCGCTTCTGCGGTCATGGTCTCGCAGCGCCTCAACACAACAACACGATAACGAGAGGAGACCGGGGCAAAGGCCAGGCTTCGATTCAACTCCCTAATTTGCTTAATCCTGATGTTGCGTCCGTCAGGTCCCATCGCCAGAAAGTCAGGGGAGTTTCCCCCTGCAATCCTGCGACATGAAAGGCAGTGTCCACATCCGTCCCCGTGGGAAGGGGAAGTGCAGTTGACGGCGGTGGCCAGTGCCATTGCAGTACTCCTCTTCCCGACTCCCGGGATTCCGGTGAAGAGATAGGCGTGGGGCAGGTTTTCCCTTTCAAGAACTCCCAGCAGAAAGCCCCTGGCCTTTTCCTGTCCAGCGATTTCCGAAAAAAGCATGTCTTTGGTCCCAGATTTCTTCTCGCTATTTCTCTTTTGCTTTCTCCATCAAGGGGCTGATATGCCGGAAAATAGCCCGTTCCATTTCGTCCTCACCAAGGGTGGCGTCAATGACAATAATGCGCCCTTTTTCCCTATTCGCCAGGTCCAGATACCCCTGCCTGACGGAACGATGAAACTTTTCCTTTTCCCTCTCAAAGCGGTCCTGGTTTTCGTGGTGTAGCACTTTATTTCGGCTAAATGCCCTCTGCAACCCCACCGATACAGGACAATCAAGCAGAAAAGTCAAATCCGGTCGTAGCCCGTCAGCAGCCAGATCATTGAGGTTGGCCACAAGATCCATATCAAGTCCTCTCGAAAGCCCCTGGTAGACGGTAGTGGCATCGGAAAAGCGGTCACAGAGGACCCACTTTTCATCTTTCAATGCCGGTTGTATCATCTCCCTGATGTGCTGCGATCGGTCAGCCGCGTAAAGAAAAAGCTCTGCCAACGACGAGAGGGACTCGTTGCGCGCGTCCAGAAGGATCTTTCTGATTTCCTGCCCTATGCGAGTGCCTCCGGGCTCCCTGGTCATCAAAATGGGAATACCGGCCCTTTCAAGGCGGATGGCCAACCGTTTTACCTGGGTTGTTTTTCCACAACCTTCAATTCCTTCAAACGTTATGAACACGGTGTTTTCCTCGTTTTGAGAGACAACCGGGGTATGCAGATGACAAGGTTTACCGAGCGAGTATAGAAAAAACAGAACCAGATAGCAAGCCGCAAGCCCCCTAATCCAAAGATAATCTTCAAATGTGTTGGCACGTTTTGGTCATGTCCCAAACCCGGAACACTGAGCACTTCATAAAAAAGCGCATTTTCCCTTTTTTTTGTTGACAAAAGGGGAAAAATGACTAATATTCCGACGCTTTCAAATGGAATACTTTACCATCCGTTGATATGTAGGGAAGCCGAAAATTGCACTTTTCGGTTTCCGCGAGGGGAAGAAGTCCAGGGGCGGACTTTTTACAATTTTATAAAATGGAGCCAGCATATGAAAAACAACAGAGATAAATTCCTAGAGGCGCTCAATATCAAGAAATTAGAGTTCGAACAAGCGCTTCAACGTCTCATGAAAAATCAAAAGGAATACCACGAAAATCTCGATGGGAGCGCCACAATGGACGAGTTGGATCAAGCCCAGCGCGAAATCTCTGTTTCCAGTAACTATAGCCTTATAGAAAGGAAAGCCAGGGAGTTGAAGCAGATTGATCGCCTCATCAGGCAGATCGTTATCGACTCTGAGTTCGGGATCTGTGAAGAATGTGGCAACCCCATTCCCACTAAACGACTCTTGATCGTTCCGGAGGCCACCCTGTGCGTCCCCTGCCAGAGAGAACTGGAAAAGTTTGACCACCTGAGGAAACTCTCAAAACGAAGTGCATTTAAGATGGGCATGGAAAATCTCCAAGAGGACGAAGATATCTTTCGGGTACTCCCTTCGGATGGGGACCTGATTGACCCCGGCCTGGAAATTCTGCCACTCGTCGGCATGGAGGAAACCGATACTTCGGAGGACCTTCAGGCGACGGAATAGGCCTTTACCACATACCTGTCTGCGACGTTCCGGCAGAGAATCTACATATATTTGCTGCACCACCCCACGTGTCAATACTCCATCGGGTGTGTATTAATTTCCGCAGGGATGGCAGTTTTTTGCCATGGCAACTTGATCGCTCCGGGTCCTCTGGGTCACCAACCGTTCGTGTTTGATCTGATGCAAGCGCCCTTGGGAAAAAGACACCCTTTAGGGCCGCCAAAGGGGATTTTGTCTCTTTTGCTATAAATACAATGTGTTAACAGGATAATGGCGTTTTCACATTATCGCTCCGAACTAAAAAGGGATGAACTGTACAACAAATGGCATCAAATTTGCTTAACAATAATCAAAATGTACATGTAAAGGAGTCCTCCACCCAAAATGCGAAAAGATAGGCCTGGAGGCCATAATCCATTGACCGGAAAAGAAGATCCCTCATTTGACTTTGATGATGCCATCAGATCTCTTCAGGATGTGGATGAAACAATAGGGAAGTTCATCAAAGAGACAAAAAAGTTCGAAGCAGATCAAGGGAATGCTTCAGGGCCGGCCAAGGAAAGAACATAATGGTTGTCAGGTATCTGCCTTTGTCCTCACCAACGTGGGTTACCAACCCATTCATGCCTGAAAACTATTGACGAATCACCATCCCCCTGATAAGAATCTCAGGACTTATTTCAGACGATATCCGCTGGCCCGCATTCCTGATGTCTTCGCAGAAGACACCGGCGCGCCCGTGGGCGGACACACTATGAACCAATTCCAATTCCCCTTTGTACATGCGGGTGGGGAGTGATCGAGGAAGGTTTGGAATTTTCAGCGATTAAAGGTTTTAGGGATGTTCTGCCAAAAGAGGTGGGATATTGGCAGTTCTTAGAGGCCAGCGCCCGCCACCTTTTTTCCCTCTTCGGGTTTCATGAAATCAAGACGCCTATCATTGAAAAGACCGAACTCTTCAGCCGGAGCATCGGCCAGGAGACGGATATCGTTTCAAAGGAGATGTACTCCCTGAAAGACAGCAAAGGGAGGAGTCTCAGCCTTCGGCCGGAGGCCACGGCCACGGTCGTGAGATCTTACATACAGAACCGCCTCTACGAAAAGAATCCGGTCCAGAAACTTTTCAGTATGGGCCCCATGTTTCGCCACGAACGTCCCCAAAAGGGGCGCTTACGCCAATTTCATCAGATCAATGTTGAACTTTTCGGCGATGCGGGGCCCATAAGTGACGCCGACCTGATTATCCTTTCCATGGAGCTTTTTCACGTCCTCGGCCTCGAGAATCTGACACTCAACATCAATACGCTTGGGTGTCCTGCCTGCCGACCCCATTTTAAGGAACTTCTTCATCGCTATCTCGAGGATAAGGCAGAGGCCCTGTGTAGCGATTGCCGGAGAAGAGCCGAAACCAATCCATTGAGAGTATTCGATTGCAAGGTTCCCGGATGTAAAGAAGTGATGCTCGATGCACCATCCATCCTTGAATCCGTATGTGAGCACTGCCTGAGGCATTTTGATTCACTCCAATATTACCTCAAGGAATCGAACATCCCTTTTGTGCTGAACCCCCATTTGGTAAGAGGCCTCGACTACTACACCCGTACCACTTTTGAAATCCAGACCACAGAACTGGGAGCACAAAATGCCGTCGCAGGCGGCGGCCGGTACGACGGTCTTGTGGAGCAACTGGGGGGGCCCTCACATCCCGCTATCGGCTTCGCCGTAGGAATGGAGCGGGTGGTTGCCCTTCTCGGAGGATTGGGTCCTCCAAACCTTGATACACCGGTTTTCTTCATAGCCGCCCTGGGGGAAAAGGCCCAAGAAAGGGCATTCGGGTGGACCCAGGAGCTTCGAAAGGAAGGTATCTCTACACAAATGGACTATACCTCAAGAAGCCTCAAGGCCCAGCTGAAGCAGGCGGATCGGCTCGGGGCGACGCAGGTGCTGATTGTGGGGGAGAATGAATTGGAATCCGGCAAGGCCATTCTGAGAGACATGGCCTCCAGGGAGCAGGAGGAGGTGGCCCTGGAAAACATGGTTGAAAATTTGAGAAAGGTCGTATTTCCTGATGAATAAAAAGGCGTCAGTCGTGCTGGATACTCTTGGTGGGTGGAAGAGGAGCCACGGTTGCGGAAGCCTGCGTGCCGAAAATGCGGGCGACGAAGCACTGCTCATGGGCTGGGTGAACAGCCGGCGCGACCTAGGTGGCCTGATCTTCATTGATCTCAGGGACCGTGAAGGCCTGACCCAGATCGTCTTCGACCCCCACGAAAACCCGGACTGTCACAAAAGGGCTCAGATGCTGAGGAATGAGTGGGTCTTGGCGGTGAAGGGACTGGTTTCCTCACGCCTTGAAGGACAGGAAAATCCTGACCTTCCAACCGGCGACATCGAAGTCAAGGCCTTGGAACTCAAGATATTGAACCGAACCGAGACCCCGCCATTTCAGGTAGACGGCATGGTGGACGCAGCAGAGACTCTTCGTCTCAAGTATCGATATCTCGAGCTCAGACGACCCCATGTATTTGATCTTTTTAAAAAGCGGCATCAGATCGCATCCTCCATCAGGACCTATCTGAATCGGAAGGGTTTTGTCGAGGTTGAGACCCCATTCTTGACCAAGAGCACCCCGGAAGGGGCCCGAGATTACCTGGTTCCAAGTCGGGTCAACAAGGGCATGTTCTACGCGCTTCCCCAATCCCCGCAGCTTTTCAAACAGCTCCTCATGGTCGCGGGCTTCGATCGCTATTATCAAATCGTTCGATGCTTCAGGGATGAGGACCTGAGAGCCGATCGCCAACCTGAATTTACCCAGGTCGATCTCGAAATGTCATTCGTTGATGAAGGCCAGGTCATGGCAATTTTCGAAAGCATGATGGCAGAACTCTTTCGAGAAATCCTGGGAATGGAAATAGAAACGCCCATCGCCCGGCTGACCTATCAACAGGCAATGGACCTATACGGGAATGACAAGCCCGATGTCAGATTTGGCATGGCCATAAAAGATATCAGCGCTTTTGCCGGGCGAACGGATTTCCGTGTTTTTAACAGCGTACTGGAAGGCGGAGGTCTTGTTGAGGGCATCGTCGTCCAGCAGGGGGCGGAAAGGTTTTCCAGAAAAGGATTGGAAGAGCTCTCGAAAAGCGTCTCCCAATATGGAGCCAAGGGCCTGGCCTGGATCAAAATCAAAGACACGGGATGGCAGTCTCCCATCTCGAAATTTTTTCAGCCCGACGACCAGGCAGCTCTGACAAGGACACTGGGGGCAACGTCGGGAGACCTCATTCTGATCGTTGCGGACCGTTCCCATGTCGTCCGGGAAGCTCTTGGTAGGCTTCGTCTTGAAGTGGCTAAAATAATGAATATTGTTCCGGAGGACAGCCACGCGATTCTGTGGGTGACACAATTTCCCCTTTTCGAATTCGACGAAATCGAACAGAGGCTTATGGCAGTCCATCACCCTTTCACAGCTCCCCTTGAAGAGGATGTCGATCTCTTGAGGGACCATCCGGAGCAGGTCAGGGCCCGGGCCTACGACCTCGTCCTTGATGGCTCGGAAATTGGCGGAGGAAGCGTGAGGATACACAACCCTGATCTCCAGGAACAAATCTTTCATACCCTCGGCATATCCCCCAGGGAAGCCCATGCAAAATTCGGCTTTTTTCTCGAGGCATTGAAATATGGAGCACCGCCCCATGCGGGTATGGCACTCGGTTTTGATCGTCTGGTGGCGATCCTGTGCGGCGTCAAATCCATTCGAGAGGTCATTGCATTCCCCAAGACCACAAGTGCCACCTGTCCCCTCACGGATGCTCCCTCCGTGGTCGATGAGAGCCAGCTGAGAGAATTAGGGCTCGCCTTGAATAGATCCTCCCGCCCCGGCAAGGAAAACCCCTGAGTCTGGCCCTGAACAGGTCCCTTATGTCTCCCGCTCACAAGGCGCATTGAACAACTGCAGGAGGGCCGGTGCATACCTTTCCGGCGGGAATATATTTCTCCTCAGCTTTTATGACGCCGCAAATATTCTGCGAGAGGTCCCCAGCCAAGATACTTCCTCTCGCAATCTAAGCGAACATGGTCCGATGCGCCTGTCAGGCACATACTAACCAGATCGCTGCACCAAAGAAACTCAGGCGTCCCGGATATTCCCTTTCAGAAACGATTCCACTGCCCCTCCCTTTTGCGATGCGATGGTTTGCGAGAGACAAACGGTGTGAAGAACGATGACTAGATGAGAAGCAATTAGATTCAAAAAGTACGGGAAAAGTGGAGCCGGAAATTCAAGAAAAGGTTGATAAACAGAAAATGCTCCTTATTTTTCTTGACAATTTTCAATCCGTCGTGCATAAAAACGGATTTATTTTCATACTTTTTAGGAAAGGATGTGATACCCATGGTTTGTACAAGCGTAAAAGAAGGACTGGACTGCTATTTTATGAGCAATGAGGGATGCCAGTTTAATGGAGGCACCTGTCACGAAATCGTTGAGCAATGCGAAGGATGTCAGAAAGCCCAGGTTTTTCCTACCGGTAGCTTTTGCCTCGCCTTCCCTGATCCCGCCGCCAAGTGGCGTCTCGGAAAATGCAATATGGCCACGCACTTGAAAGAGACCGCCAAGAAAGAAGGCGCAAAGATCAACCCCCTGAAGGCGTCCAAGAGAAAAATGCACTAATTCCGTTTGCAGCAATAAGCGGGTTCTCAACCTGTCGGCAAGAGCACGTCTGATGGGGACGGATCATCTGATCAGACAGATCAGGAATTCGCGATTTCCCTTCGGGCCCAGAATCGGGGAAGGGATGCACCCTTCAATATTCCATTCCTGTGCTCCGGCAAATGCCGAGATCCGTTCGATCACTTCCCGGTGCTTGAGCGGATCCCGCACAACACCGCCCTTCCCCACCTGACCTTTTCCGACCTCAAACTGGGGTTTGATCAGGGCTATGATAAAAGCCTTTTCCTGGAGAAGGGCTGATACAGGCGGAATCACAAGTCTCAGGGAAATGAAGGACACATCAATGACCGCCCCGGAAACAGGTGTGGATATATCTTCCTGTTTGATGTGTCGGATATTGGTCTTTTCAAGGACCGTTACCCTGGGGTCCTGCCTCAGTTCCCAGGCTAGTTGGCCGTACCCCACATCGACTGCGATAACCCTGCGGGCACCATGTTGTAAGAGACAATCCGTAAAGCCGCCGGTGGAGGCCCCGACATCCATCAAGACCCGGTCCTTTATATTTACCGGAAATTGCTCGAGTGCAGCTTCGAGCTTAAGGCCTCCTCTGCTTGCAAATCGAGAATGTCGCGGCTTCACGAACACATTTGAGGTGGCCGGGATCTGTTTTCCCGGCTTATCCACCATGACACCATCCAACGCCACTTCACCCGCCATAATCATCGCGGCGGCCTTGGCCCTGGTTTGGGCCAGGCCTTTTTGAACGAGGAGTTGGTCCAGCCTCAACTTTTCCCGTCTATTTCGTTCCGAGGAGATCCCTGGCCTCCCTGATTATGCCCATGGCATCAAGTCCGTATTTTTCTTTCAGGACGGCGATTGAACCCTGTTCAATGAACTTGTCGGGCAGGCCGATTCTTCTTACCCGGACGCCATCAATTCGGAGGTCGTTCAAAAGCTCCAGCACGGCACCCCCCAGTCCTCCCTGGCGTATGTTTTCTTCGATCACGAGGGCGTTTCCTATCTCTTTCGCCCATTTTCCTATATTTTTGTCCAGGGGTTTGACAAAACGGCAATTCACCACCTGCACTGAAATACCATCCCGTTCCAATCCGGAAGCTGCCTCCAGTGCAGGATGGACCATACTGCCCAGCGCGAGGATCAATAACTCACTGCCCTGCCTAAGGACCTCCGCTTCACCAACGGGAATCCTCCGGTAGTCTTTGTCCAGGGAAACGCCGATACCTTGACCTCTCGGATATCGAATGGCCGCCGGTCCCTCAAGTTCCAGGGCGCTGAAAAGCATGTGTCTCAATTCATTTTCATCTTTGGGAGCCATGAGGGTCATATTGGGGAGACTGCGGAGGTAAGTGATATCAAAATGCCCATGGTGGGTTGGACCGTCCTCACCAACAAGGCCACCGCGATCAATGGCAAAGACCACCGGTAGATTGGGAAGGCACACATCGTGGATAATCTGATCATAGGCCCTTTGAAGAAAGGTGGAATAGATGGCAACAACGGGCCTGAAACCCTCCAGAGCGAGCCCTGCTGAAAAGGTAACCGCATGCTGCTCGGCAATGCCCACATCCATGAAACGCTCGGGAAAGGTCGCGCCATAGGCCCGCAACCCCGTGCCCTCAGGCATGGCAGCCGTGATGGCAAAGAGCTTTTTATTTTTGTGACCCAGGTCCAACATGGTCCGACCAAAGACCGAGGTGTAGGAAGGCGGGGTTTGCGGGCTGGAGGCATGAGGGGACCCGGTGGTGATTTCAAAAGAACCAACGCCGTGGAAATGAGCGGGATCCTTTTCGGCCGGTTCATACCCTTTCCCTTTTGTTGTCAGAACATGTACGAGCACAGGACCTTTCAGGTGGTTTATGTTCTTGAAGGTCTCAATGAGCAGATCCAGTCGGTGACCGTTAATGGGCCCGATATATTTGAATTTGAAGGCCTCGAACAGCATCCCGGGTGTAAAGAAGGTAATCAGGGAATCTTCACTCTTTCGGACCACATTCAGGATGTTCTGGCCCACGCCCGGCAGGGACCGGATAAAATTTTCCAGCTCCTTCTTGAAACTGACAAACCGGCGTCCCGTCATCTTTCTGCTCAGGAAAGAGGAGAAGGCCCCCACATTGGGCGATATGGACATGGCATTGTCGTTGAGGACCACAATGAGATCCTTTCCCATTTCCCCTGCCTGGTTCAGGCCTTCAAAGGCCATTCCGGCCGTCATGGATCCGTCGCCGATCACCGAAATAATTCTGCTGGGTTCACCCTTGAGGGCCTTTGCCGTAGAGATGCCGAGACCCGCAGATATGGAAGTGCTGCTGTGCCCTGTGTCAACCGTATCATATGGGCTTTCCGCCCGTTTGGGAAATCCGCTCAGACCACCGAATTGCCGAAGGGAACTGAAGCGATCCCTTCTCCCTGTTATCAGTTTGTGGGCATAGGCCTGGTGGCCCACATCCCAGATAATCTTGTCTTTAGGAGTATCAAACACGTAGTGAAGCGCAATGGTCAGCTCCACTACCCCCAGGCTCGGGGCGAGGTGTCCCCCGGTCCGGGAAACGGTCTCAATGATGACCTGCCGCAACTCTTCTGCCAGTTCACCCAGCTGCGGGTAGGTCAATTTTCTTAAATCGGCCGGGTTATCCACTTTTTCAATAAGCCCGGACTTGTTTTTGATGGGATTCATTTTTTCCTTTCAATAATATACCGTGCAATAAGACGAAGGGTCTCCGCCCGATCCCCGAACTGTGTCAAAGTTCCTATCGCCTCATCTACAAGGCCGGTCTGTATCTCCTTTGATCTCCGCAACCCTATCAGGGCCGGATAGGTTGCCTTTTTCTTCTTTTCATCAGATCCGGAGCCCTTTCCCATGATGGCGCTGTCTCCCTCAACATCAAGAATATCGTCGGATATCTGGAAAGCCAGGCCTATTTTTTCTCCATAACGGCCAAGGGCATCCGTCTGATCCGTGTCCCCTCCGCCGGCAAGGGCTCCGGCCAGAACCGAAGCGCGAATCAATGCTCCCGTCTTGTGTTTGTGAATATATTCCACCATCGGGAAATCCAGATTTTTTCCTTCGGATTGAATATCCACCACTTGTCCTCCTACCATCCCTTGATAGCCTGATGCTCGGGCTATAAGGCGGATCACCTTCAATAGCACCGCCTCGGGAATCGAGCCTGAAAAAGAGTCGGCAGTCATGAGGTTGAAGGCTTCCGTAAGAAGGCCATCCCCAGCCAGCAAGGCGATGGCATCACCGAACACCTTGTGATTAGTGGGTTTTCCCCTTCGAAGATCATCATCATCCATCACCGGGAGATCGTCATGGATGAGAGAGTAGGTGTGGATACACTCCAACGCACAGGCAATTGGAATCACATCATCGTCCACTCCCCCGACAACTGATGTCGAGGTCATGCAAAGGATGGGTCTTAATCTCTTTCCGCCTGCAAAAAGGCTGTAGGTCATGGCCTTGATCACATCTGCCGCCGGGCCTCCTGCATCGGGAAAATGGGCCCTCAGCGCCTTGTCCACCAGGGCCTTTTTTTCATTCAGATAGTTTTTTAGATGAGACTTCTGCTCTTCTGACAATGATTTCATCTTCAACCTTTTCAAGTGAGGTCCTCTTTCGCTCCCTCAAATGGCACCTGTTTCATTTCGCCGTTATTATTCCGCATAAGCATCGTCACCTTTTTTTCGGCCTCTTCCAGTTTACCGGTGCAGAATTTGACGAGTCCCATTCCCTTTTCAAAGGCCTTAAGCGCCTCTTCGAGTGGCATATCTCCGCTTTCAAGCGCACGGACAATTTCCTCCAATTCAGACATTGCCCCTTCAAATTTCTTTTCCGCCATTGGGTTTCCCTTTCTTACCGGCTGGTGGTCATTACATTTTGTATTCAAGATGATACCAAAATGGCAAAAAGTGGGCGACGGAGGCGCGCTTCAACAGTAGGTCGAGAGGAACCGACGACGCAGGCAACTGTGGCAGCTCTTGAATGTGAATTGGAATAAGTCCTCATAAAATTTAAGGTGAAGGGCCGCCCCTGTCAAATTGGATTCCATTCTCGTCGTTGATCTCCTCTACTTTGCAAGCCAGCTTGCCATCTCCCAGCAAAACCTGGACCCTGTCTCCCTCAGCAACTGCTGATGCCTTCCGGATGACCTGTTTTCCCGGCAACGTCAAAGTGACACTGTATCCGCGGTGGAGGATAGATAACGGATCGAGATCCCTTAACCGTTCGTCAAGAGCGATGAAGGCCATCCTGTTGCCACTGATAGATGTACTTACGGCCTGTTTCAAGGCTCGAGAGCGGAATTCAGTCTCCTGTCTCAAGGATTGTATGCGGCGCAGGGGAGAATGATAAAACAAGGCTCGCTTTTCCCCTTCAAGCCCTTTCTTTGCATCTCTGATAGACATTTTCCCCAGCCGTATGATTCTTCCGCAAAGGTCATCCAGGCGCAACCACGATTCAGCCAGTCGCTTCCTAGGATCTCTGAGTCTTCTCACGGTTTCTTCCAGATCTTCCATGCACTTTTCCAGAATCCAGCGCATGCGGCTCTCTAGCCTGTCCGCCAGCTGGTTCACCCGATCGAGAAGAGTCTCTTTTTCCATAACAAGCATCTCTGCGGCTGCTGAAGGGGTTGACGCCCTGACATCGGCAGCGAGATCGGCTATGGTCACGTCAATTTCGTGCCCGACGGCAGAAATAACGGGGATATCAGAAGCACGGATGGCAAGGGCCAACTTTTCGCCATTAAAGGCCCACAGATCCTCGAGGGAGCCACCGCCGCGCGTCAAAATAATGACATCAGCGGGCCATTCACGATTGACCATTTCCAGAGCCTGAATGATTTCCTCGGCGGCTCCTTCCCCCTGCACTCTTGTAGGGACCACAACGACTTCCATGTTGGCAAAACGTCGATGGAGAATTTTCAGAAAATCTCTTATGGCAGCCCCGGTAGGAGACGTAATGACGGCAACTTTCTGCGGGAGAAAAGGGAGCGGTTTCTTTATGGCCTCGTCAAAGACACCATCAGCGGCCAGCTTCTTTTTGACCTGCTCAAAAGCCAGTGCCAAGGCCCCTGTGCCCATGGGTTCCAGATAATCCAGTATGACCTGGTATTCCCCTCGTGGGGCGTAAACCCCTATCCTCCCCTGGGCAATCACCTTCATCCCGTCTTCAGGTGTAAACTTCAGAAAGCGGGCCTGGTGTCTGAACATAACGGCCTTGATCTGGGCCTTTTCATCTTTCAACACCATATAATAGTGACCGGAAAAGGGAGAACTGAAATTTGAAATCTCTCCTTCAACCCAGACAAATTCAAAATGCCCCTCCAAAAGGCTACTGATTTCGTCTGTTAATTCACAGACTCTATAGATTTTCGCACTGCTGCCGGACAGGCTCAAAAGTTTCCCTCAATTGCGCGTGTTATGATCACATCCCATAATTGATATGGTTTTTCAAAGTGTTCCAGGGCGGGATGATGACCTTCCCAAACCAATGACTTCAGACACTATAAAACCAAACCGGTCCCAGACACAAGACCTAATTGTCCCAGATTGCCAGCGGCGAAATGTGGCACAAAGATTGCATTTTTGTATCAGAGCGTTCATATGGAAAACCCAATTGCCGGATCCGGAAACTATCACTATTCGGGAGGCGATCCAGGATTTATGGCATTCCTATTGGGAGTTGGAAACTTATGGAAACCACGGAAATATTAACCGGCAAGAAACTGGGAAAGTTTTTCGAAAACCTGAAAAGAAACAGGAATGTCATCAGGATGAACCTCCTCGGGCAGGACTATGAGCGTCTCACCATGATCATTGGGGTTCAGAATAAGAAAGAGCCTTTTTATTTCCTTATTGACTACCCCGGCGAATTTGAAACTGCCATTAAAAAGACCCGCCAATGGAATATATATTTTGAGTTCATAGGGAAAGACAGGGTCACCTATCGATTCAGAACCCTGGGAGGGCATATTTCGGGGGGAGATATATCTATTTCCTTTCCTGAGATGGTCGAACGTATCCAAAGGCGCGGCCGTTTTAGAATGAGAGCCCCTACTTCGGCCAAAATGGTCGTCTCCAGGGATGCAAAATGCCATGAATTTTCGGTCATCAATTTGAGTGAAGGCGGTATCCTCGTCGAGATGGACAGAGACGCGGCAAATGGGCCTGTGTTTCAGACAGGAGACTACTTGGGAAAGCCAGCAATCCTGTTCTCAGAGTACAGGAGGCAAGCACAGGTCAATATCAAGGAAGCACTTGTGAAACGGATCGAAAAAACCCCTGGGACACTTTCATACCGTTATGCCCTTCAATTTACAGAGCTGAAGCCTGCAACAAAAAGGGAATTGAGAGATTTGATCTACAGATTTCAAAGAGACTTTCTGAAAAAACGTCAGGTGGAGGAAGATTGAGTTGCAGGAGCATATATCACTTCAGGCTGAAGGGGCATTACACGTGGATGTCTATCAGATTTCCGGTGCGCCAGGTGGCTTTTTCCATTCGACCTGAAGAACCGTAAAGTGCTTTGACCCTGTTGAATTCGCGCCCCATGAACACGACACCATCCTTACGCCTTTCAAAGCCGTTCAAGCGTCCTTGGGTTTGATGCCCCTGGATTGGCAAAGGCGGCGGTATGGCATAAATTGGGACAAGAGCTTTTATTGTACCTATGCTTGCCTGCACAGTCTTCTCAAAGGGAATTGGTTGTATTAGTTATTTAATTTATACGTTTTTATCCACTTTGACAAGCATAAAATGGAAACTCATATCCATTATATTGGGTAATGCACCAGGTCCAGTATGGGATATTGAAAATCTTTTCTTAAGAGGAGATTTGCTAACTTTTCCCGAAGGCGCGCCAAGGACTGAATGATGAACGATGACAAGGGAGAGGCGACATTCCGGCTCAGAAAATGGATCCTTCTTTTTCTCTTAGCGGCTATGATTGTGGGTTCTGTTGTTTCCCTGAAATACCCTTATGTTTTACGCATTCCCCAGAGCATTTTTCATAAGGCATACATCGCTTCCCTATCAAAGGGGCAGGTGAAATGTTCCGTAGCCTACAACGTTGATGAAAGACATTATTTGCGATTGAAGCTTGCAATTGCCTGTGATGGGAACAAACAACGACTGGAACTGACGCGTAATCTGCCCCGTTTTAAGCATGAACTGTTGATGGAATTGGGCAATCCGGATATGAAAGAAGCCGTCAAGAACAGGGATTTCAAGGCCGTGAAAGCGCATTTCGTCAGGATCGTGAATAGGCTTGTGAAAAGACCTGTCTCAAAAGTATACATAGAGCACTATTTTTACGATTGACCCTCACTCCCCGAGAGGATTCCTTATAACGCTTTGGCAAAAATTGGAGAGAATTGCCCTTGGTCCTCGAGGCCGTAGAATGATCTGAAAACCCCCGCCATTTGCATGTCGTCCAACCCCAGCTCTTTTTTCATTTTGGCACTTAAACTGCCGGCCGCGTCGCCATCTCCTGCGGACTGGGGGACATGGACCTTGAAACGAGAGCCCAGTTCATGAAGCTCGTGTTCATAGCTCTGGAATCCCTTCAGATAGCCTTTCAGGACATTGATTCCCTCAGCATAGGGATAGGTTTCAGCAAACATTTCCCCCCAACTGTTTCGATAGACCATATCCAGGCTGGTCGGGTTTTTCAGCTTGGAGATCTCTTCCATATCAATCACGACCATAATGCGATCCAGGACGGCTTCGTCTTCCAACCGCGCCCCCGTTGTTAAATGGTAATATGCCGGCAGGAAAAAAGACTGAATATGCTTGAGCAGGTCCACAAGGTCTGTCAGCCTTACGCCTGAAGGATTGGGAGGCATTTCCACAGCGGTCGTCTGAAAATCATAAAGCCCATTATTGACCAGCCATGCAAGGGCTTTTACAACACTTTCCGCTGAAAATATTTTCCATCGCCTCGTACGCCTCTCTCTGGGATACAAAGTGGCGTCGTAGAGATCCCATCTTTTCCTGGAACGCTTTTTTTCATGTTGAACGATGCATCGACCTAAGATCAACCTGTGTCCTGTCAGGAAAGGGGTCGGCCTTAGTTTGCAACGCTTCTTGGAAAACAGTACCATGAGCTTCCTGCCTAGGATGTCCAGATCATATTGGTCAATAATTTGTCTTTCTTCGGAACGCAGACGTGCGGAGAGGCTGCGATATGTGGAAGAAAAAAACCGGTTGATTTCTGAGGAAAACTTCAGTTGACGCCCATAGCTCCAATTCCCAATTTGATTCAAATCTTCGACCAAATCCATGGGCCAATCCCAGCGTTCCATCAGTTCTGCAAATACTTCGACTTTGTAGTCTTCCCCCATGGCCCTTTTCTTTGCCCTCGTCATACCGGGCAAGGCCTTCAAATAGAAGGCCTTTTTCATAAGATCCATATGGGCAACCCTGTCCTGTTCCCTGTAGAAATCCAGAATTGTTTCTACTATGAGGAGATAAGGATCCATTTCTCTCAGGAAACGGCAGCCCTGCAACACACGTCCTTTGAGTGTTTCACACAGCAAAGGTCCATTGTATTGATCTGAGAGGTAAAGCTCCATCATAGCCATTTTAAGGAGGGCCTTGAAGGGGGCTTTGATACCTTTACTAAGCTGCCAGAGGGCATTACCCAGAAATTCATTCCTCGATACCCCTTCAAGAAATCCGAGATCCAGAAAATCAATGGCATCCAGAGGTGCGTTTTTGGTGAAGCTTTCCCATGTCTTCTGATATTCTTCCTGGTTGAAGCCGGGAGGCACCATCCACCAGTACGGTATTTTGCCAGTAACCAGAAGCATGGTCCTATAGCATTCTTCTTTAAGAAATTTTCTCTGACTTGAACCTGAGCTTTCCTCGTCCACTTTGCCAAAATCATTCAATCGGACCTGCTCCGGGTCCAAGATGAAAAAATGGACATCCATACCAAAAGCAGACTGGCACCAGTAAGCTATCTGGTTGGTTTTTTCTTCCAGGGCCTGGACACTTCTGCGACTGCAGCGCCTCTTATCGACACACACCCAGAAATCAAAATCCGAGTCAAATGTCTGCGCAACCGTCCCCACGCTGCCCAGGAGGAAAAGCGATTCTACGAGAGGCCTTTTTATCAGGTAGCCCTGGTACTGAATATTGCGGCGCTTGGTTTCAGGGAAATAGTCCTCGATTACCTGGCTCAACTGATAGGAAGAGCCCACCCCATATAAACCACACCCCGAATCCCCACCGGAAACATATCCAGGCAGATCTACCTCATTAATCGTTAACAATACGGGGATAATCTCGAAGACGACGGATGCCTTCTCAGGATCCAGGTCGTAGGCGTACTGGCATCTGAGCCGATTGTAGTTGAGGAATATCTTCTTGTGTTTTTGGATTTGACGGACATTTAAATTGTTGGAAAGCGCATTCATGCTCCCATTACCCCTCATGAAAAAAAGGCCATCATCTAGAATGACCTTTTTCTAACTTGCGTCCATCCAAAAATAGATTTTGAGCACTAGCGAATTCCCAATCCAGTTCCGATACATCTTGGCTTATAGGATCAATAAAATCAAAAGATTGCGCGAAGGCATATATTAGTAAACCACACAAGAAATCCCAAACACATATCCGCGCCAAGCGGATTAACGTCCCGATGAAATCGAGATGGAAAATTGCCATTCATAGATGGAAACCAACTTGATCAAGTGTCACTTCATGATTTCAAGGCTTCGAGCAGGCCTTCTCTTACCATTTTTTCCGCCACCCGCGACGAGTCAACATGATATTGTCCACTCGACACTTTGTCCCGAAGTTGGTTCACACGTTCAATCCGATCTGTCTGCTCTCTTTCAGCGGCCTCGGAAACTCTATTATATTCTACAGAAGTTTCAGAAAGGTCAATTTTCTCCCCAGCTTTATGGCCAACAGTCCCATGGGTGACGTTGCGCTCATCATTCGCAGCTCTTGACCCTGAGGTAGATTCAGAAGGCCGAGATATCAGACCTATATTTCTAGAAATCTCATCAATCTTCATATTAATTCTCTCCTATTTTTTTTCACAAACCCTCTGGAAACTCTCACAAACCAATTCATGATCGTTCTCCGCCCCCCTAATCAACTGACTCCTGGTGTTTTTCTCTTGGAGCAACTTGTAAAATCAACTTGGCGGACAATTGACTGAGAACCTGCCTTTTCCGGGCCTCGATTGAAATATCCACCGAATCAGGCGATGGTTCAATCGCCGCCACGCTTCCCTTGGGCATACTCGTTCGGCGTTTCAATTGATTTCCATACGTCCTCAAGACATTACGAATCTGGTAGGTGGTAATTGTCATATTTTTTCTCCATCTTTCATATCGGCACGGTCAAGAAAAAACTTAACATTATTTTTTTGAATTCATGAAAAATTTGGGTCTCAGGTAAATGGGTACAAAATATGGATAATGAAATACTGGCATGAATTGGTAATGGGTGATATACAAAACAAATCAGGAGATATATTCTAATGTATTTTGAAATGAGCGAACCGGACTATATCAACTTCAGTTCGCTAATCTATAGAAAAGCGGGAATCAACTTACATGAAGGGAAAAAAAGCCTTTTGAAGGCAAGACTGATGAAGTATCTGCGAAAGACCCGGTTTCGTTCGATCGACGAATATTATCAATACCTCATTAATGACGATACAGGAGAGGAAATGGTCCATCTCCTGGACGTCATTTCTACAAATCTGACCTACTTTTTTCGTGAACCGAAGCATTATGATTTTCTCCGAGATCAAGCCCTTTCTCAAGTGATGGCATTTTGTAACAGTCTCAACAAGCCGGCCATGCGTGTCTGGAGCGCCGGTTGCTCAAGTGGCGAAGAGGCCTATTCCCTCGGGATTGTCCTGAATGAGTTTCTTTTTTCTCAGAAGGGACTTCAAATCCGTATTTTTGCTACCGACATTTCCACCAGAATGCTCAGAAAAGCATCAGATGGAATCTACGAACAGGAAAAACTGGAAAAGATCCCCAATGACCTCAGGAGTCGGTACTTCCAGAGGGGTATCAATAAGCGCAGCGGATATTTCAGGGTCAAGCCACAACTTCGCGAACTCATCTCCTTCAAGCGACTTAATCTCATGGAGCCTTTCCCACCCGGACAGACCTTTCAGATTATATTCTGTAGAAATGTGATGATCTACTTTGACAAACCTACCCAGGAGAGGATAGTCGGGAAGTTCTACGATGCACTTGAAAAAGGAGGGTTTTTCTTTATTGGGCACTCGGAAAGCCTGACAAATGTCAGGCATAACTTCCATTATATACAGCCGAGCGTCTACAGGAAATAGGCGCCAGTTTCAAAACGCCCCATTTTGCCAAATCTCTTCGTCAGGCTCAAATTTTGTTCTCGAAATACTCCGTCTATTCCTGTGGTTAAAATTATCGCCTTCCTTGACCTTGAACAAACTGGAACGTTTTGAAAATGGCTCATAGTTCCTATTAATTGCTGAACCGAGACCGTTCTATTCCCTGTTTCTTGATTTTTTCCACCAGGGTTGTGCGATTCATGTTCAGCAGTTTCGCCGCACGATTCTTTATCCACCCTGTTTTTTCGAGAGCGTTGATGATCAACTGTCTTTCGAATTCATTTACGGCGTGGCTCAGAGAAAAACCATCGTCCGGCACAACCGTCTGAATCATCTGGCCGCTGCCGCTTTTTTTGGCAATTTTTTCCGGCAGATCTTCAACTCCGACATAATCACTTTCGGAGAGAATAACCATCCGCTCGATGATATTTTCCAGCTCTCGAACGTTACCCGGCCAATCGTACAGCTCCAGTGCCCCGACGACATCTTTGGAGATGCCCTTAACCGTCTTTTTCTTGGTCCTGGTCATTTGCGTCAAAAAATGGTGCACAAGGAGTGGAATATCCGTTTTTCTGTCCCTGAGGGGCGGCAAGGCAATGGGAATGACCTTCAGTCGGTAGTAGAGGTCTTCCCTGAACCTTCCTTCTTCCACGGTCTTTTCCAGATTCTTGTTTGTAGCCGCAAGTATCCTCACATCACATTTGATCGTCCGGGTCCCGCCCAATCGTTCAAATTCATGTTCCTGTAAAACGCGAAGGAGCTTTACCTGTAGATGGGGGCTCATTTCCGCCACCTCATCCAAAAATATGGTCCCCCCATTGGCCATTTCAAACCTGCCGATACGGGTTCTAATGGCGTTGGTAAAGGCACCTTTTTCATGACCGAAAAGCTCGCTTTCCAGCAGTTCCTCCGGGATGGCGCCGCAGTTCACCGGAATGAGTGGTTTATCACGTCTGGAGCTGTGGTGATAATGAATCGCCCTCGCCACGAGTTCCTTTCCCGTTCCGGATTCGCCCAGGATAAGGACCGTGCTGTCCGTGTCGGCTACTTTTTCGATGACCCTGAAAACTTTGTCCATCAAGGGACTATCACCAATAAAATTGTGGAACTTGTACTTTCTTTTTAACTGTCGTTTCAGGGCGAAATTTTCCCGCCTCAGATTTCTCAATTCCATGGCCCGCTTGATAACCAGCAGGACCTCATCCATTTTTATCGGCTTGGCAAGATAGTCAAATGCGCCCGCTTTCATGGCCTCCACGGCGTTGCGAATACTGGCATATCCGGTCAAAATGATACCGATTGAATCGGGATCATGTTGAACAAGGTGCTTCAATACGGCCATGCCGTCAACCTTGGGCATGTTGAGATCAATGAGGACGACATCAAAAAAATCCAGATCAATCTTCTGAATTCCCATTTCACCATCATCGGCTGTCTCCACCTCAAAGCCTTCATTGCGCAAGAAATCTGAAAAATGATTCCGGATTTCTTCCTCGTCATCAACTACCAGGACCTTCAAATCGGCCATATCAAACTCCCTTGGTGCCTCAAATAAGCTATCCAAGCCAAAAATTTGGCTTTTCTTATTCTTCCCGCCAAATTTCTAACACATAATGGTTCCAGGGTTCAACATTTTTTTCCCAATTTTCCCGCTTTTGATGAAATTATAAAAGGCACCTGTCGTGCCCAGCGAGGGGTGCGAAAAGCGTTAATCCGGGTTAAATGGTATGCAAACCGAAGAATGGCGTTGATGGCATTTATACTTTTGTCTGGCGCCATGACTGCGCCAATGGTAAGATTCACGGAGTCATGGCCCGGAACGCATCTTCGGCAAACTCCAATGGACGAAAACACCCTCCTGAATCAACTTGAAGAATTGGCCGAAAGGCTGGATATCTCTGTCCGCTACGAGACGACCCTAGAGGATTTTCTGCTTTCTCATGGAGGGCTTTGTCGCCTGAAAGACCGGTATGTCATTATTGTAAACAAGGATATCAGCGCCGCGGAAAAGGCAAAGACACTGGGCCTGGCCATAGCACGCTTTGACCTGGACACCATTTATATCCGTCCCGGCCTGAGAGCTTTTCTTTCAGGGTTTCGTGGCGAGCGGCAGTGAAAGGGAGATTATGGGCCATCCGTGTCTATCCATCGCCGGAATACCTTCATGATCCGGGATGAAGCGGTAAGGAATATCATTGTGCCTGTTTCGGCAAACGCTTCAGCCCTGGAGCCCATCGTGCCGGCGGTGGTTCCAAACCTATCGCTTTCTTCGGGTTGTTCATTTTTATCCCGGGCGTCAGGGCTGCTCGCCCCTTCTGACCGGCCCTTTGCGGTCCTTGAAACCCGGTCTTTGGCTCGTGCTGACAGGAAAGATGTCAAGGTCTCATGGGCTTCATTAATCTCCTTCAATTTTTTTTCAGCCTTTTTTTTCAAACGGGGATTATTGGCAAAACGGTCCGGATGCCACACACTAACGCAATCCCGGTACGCCTGCTTCACGTCTTCTATTGAGGCTTCGACCTCCAGATCGAGGATTTCAAGGGAGCGCCTCAAACCCACCTTCTTCATAGGTGCGGTCCCTTCACGTCCAAGAGAGCAGAACTTCTCAATATTAAGGTAGATCTATCCATTCACAGATCCTAATACCTTATAAGGAAACGGCGCCTCAAAAATACCTTGATTTATCAGTCTTGTCCATCATTCCTCGGAGCAGGAGAAGCGTCTGATTCCGATCTTCCATGTTGAGGGCCTGTTCAAGACCACCCGCGTCAATATTCATGTTGATGGCTTCTTTTGTCAACCTCAGGCCCATGGGGTTCTTGCTGTTCATTGTCCTGGCCAGTTCCAGGGCTGTATCGAAAAGCTGGTCTTCACTGACCAGCCGGCTGGCCAGCCCCAGGTTCATTGCCTCTTCCGCAGAGATGTAGTTCCCGGTGAGCATGAATTCATAGGCCCTTCCGGATCCGATGAGACGTGGAAGAAAATAGCTGCAGGCCATGTCGGCGCCACCCAGACCGATATTGATATATGCCGCTCCAAACCTCACATCCGCTGTGATGACGCGGACATCGGATGCCAGGGCAAAACTGAAACCAAGACCCACGGCTGCGCCGTGGACTGCGGCAATAACAGGCTGGGGCGTACGTCTCATGGAAAGATTCAGACGCGCAAGCCTCGCCTGAAAACGGTAGAACTCGTCAGGGCTCATATCGGGAACCATTTTCATGGTCTCCCTCATATCGAGGCCTGCGCAAAAGCCCCTTTTTCCATTCCCCTTAAGGATAATCACATGAGTGTCAAGGTCGTACAAACGGTCTGCCCAGAATCTTTCCAGCTCTTTCATCATCTGCATATTCACGGCATTATATTTTCGAGGTCTATTGAGAGAGAGAATACCGACCCCTTTTTCTTTCACTTCATATTCAATGGCCTTAAAATCCATAGTTCCTCTCATCCGGGCCACCCGCGGAATGGCCTTTTTCCATGGCATCATGCCCTATCGCCTGGAATCAAAAAGATTGATTAGACGCCAGGTAAGCCATCAGGGTCTGATCGTCAGGTCCTCGATACGATTGAGCAGGGTCTTGTAGCTCACGCCCAGGGACTCTGCAGCCTTTTTCCGATTCCAGTTGCTTTCCCGAAGGGCATGGGAAATGGCCTGACGTTCCACTTCACCCACGTACGCTTTGCTAATTTTTTTAAGAGAAGCGTCCCTTTTTCGAAAAAATGTATCCACCTTTTTGTCCCCCCAGGGAGGGACAGTCTCCATTTTTCTTGAAAGGGCGCCGTTTTTCGGGAGAGTCGACCCATGATTTTGGGCCATTTCATTCATCACAAAATCCCAGTCCCTGAGGACAATGGCCCTTCGTATTGCATTTTCGAGTTCCCGCACATTTCCAGGCCAGTAATAAGTGGTCAGCACCTTTGAAATTTCATTGGTCAGTTTCAGGGGTTCCCTCCTGAATTCATAGCAGTATTTGTTCATAAAATACTCAACCATAACAAGGATATCTTCGCGCCTCTCACGCAATGGAGGTGCCTCGATATGCACGACATTCAAACGGAAAAAAAGATCTTTCCTGAAGCCTCCCTCCCTGACTATTCTGCTCAATTCTTTGTTGGTGGCTGCCACCACACGCGTATCAACCGCCATGTCGCGGACTCCGCCCAATCTTGAAAAGGCTTTGTCTTCGAGTACCTGGAGAAACTTGACCTGCAAAGAAAGTGAAAGGTCCCCGATCTCGTCTATGAAAAGCGTGCCCCCGTCAGCCAATTCCAGGCGCCCGGGTTTGTTCTTGTGGGCACCCGTAAAGGCCCCTTTCTGAAATCCGAACACCTCGCTTTCCAGCAGTTCATCCGGAAGCGCCCCACAGTTTATTTTTATCAAAGGGCCCTTATTTCTTTTCGAATAGTAGTGCACAGATCGAGCAATAAGTTCCTTCCCCGTGCCGCTCTCTCCCGTGATCAGAACGGTGATATCTTTGTCCGCCACTGTGCGTATCTTTTCCCTGATCAAACTGATTTCCCTGCTCCGACCCACTAGGACGGGAAACTCAGGCAATCGCTCCGTTTCCTCTCTGTGTTTCATGGCATCCTTCAATGCACCAGACAGGCCTTCTGGTCCAAGGTCCGGGTCAAAACAATGGATGCCACCAAATGGGGAGTGTCTCGCCTCTTCTCGAAAAAGGTCTTCTTTAGCGCAGACAAGTATGGGCATTCCCGGATTGATGATTTTCAGTTTTTGCAAGCTGCTCCTGCTGGTGTCATTATCAAGCGACGGCCCGATAACAGCGATATCCGGAACCATGGCCTCGAGTTGTTCCATGGACGCACTTGAGGCAGCACTGCATCTGAAGGCAAATCCCAATTGGCTTATCTGTTCGTCCAGTTGTGAAAGAACATCGGGGTTCGAGTCTATAATAAGGATATTCTTTTTGGTCTCCATGACAATGGCTCTCCCTTTGCTTATTTTCCCAATACCTCTGAAAGGGTTTGGCTCAACTTGTTCATGCCGCATGGTTTTGTAAGATAGCCCCTGATCATGTGTTTTACGTCCTCATCGATTCCGTTGGGTCCCGACGATTCGTATCCCGACACGATAATTATTCTGGCATCCCCGTCTAATTTCCTTATTTTCTTGATACATGAAATGCCATCCATTTCGGGCATATTCCTGTCCATGAGGACCACATCCGGCTGAAATTCCGCATAGTGTTCCAGGGCCTCGACCGCCCTTGAAACTGAAGCCACCCTATACCCCAGGCTGCGGGTCATACCCACCAGTGCATCCAGGGCGCTCAATTCATCGTCAACGATAAGGACTTTCTGACCCTTACCGGTAACGAGCATTTTTTCGGGTTCTGTTTGCGTCTGTGGCCCACCTTCGGCCAGGGGAAATCTGATCTTGAATGTTGTCCCCTTTCCAGGCGAAGACGACACCGTAATCTTTCCTCCGTGTTCCTCTACAATCCCGTGCGCTGTTGAGAGCCCGAGACCCGTACCTTTCCCCACATCTTTTCCAGTAAAAAAGGGGTCAAAGACCTGGTCCACGGTCTTTTTGTCCATGCCGTAGCCCGTGTCCGAAACCACCAGCAGGATTTGGTCACCATTCCTGCTTGCCTTCACCAGTAACCTGCCTCCCCCGGGCATGGCATCTCTGGCATTTGTGAAGAGGTTCATGCAAACCTGACTCAAAAGGGAATGGTTTCCTCTAACAAACAGGTCCTTTTCGAGATCCACTGAAACCTGAATTTTCTTGTCGAATAGCCGTTCCACAATCCGGTACGTTTCACCAATGACGTCGGAAAGATCCAAAACGACGGGGTTGAAATCAACGCCAACCCGCGAAAAATGAAGCAGGCTGTTCACGAGGTCAACGCCTCTATCTATGGAATTATTGATATTCTTTGCAATGCCACCCACCTCTTCGAATTGGCTGTTGACCATTTCCAGGTACTCTACATTCCCCAGGATAGCCTGGAGGATATTCCGAAAATTGTGTGCCACCCCCCCGGCAAGTCGGCCCACGGATTCCAGCTTTTGGGCGTTAAGGAATCTCTTCTGCAAGGTCCGCTGTTCTTTTTCAGCCCGTTTTTGTGCGGTCAGATCGTTAAAAAGGGTAACGATCTCTCCTGAGGGAAGCTTGTACACATCATATTCCCGCCACTCTCGGCCTTTCCGTTCCTCGTGAAGCAAGGGGCCGATGTGTTCGCTCACCCCCGACTTCCAGACCCTTTCGATGATTCTAAGAATCCCCGATGAATCATATTCGGGAAAGACCTCCTGGGCCTCTTTTCCAACGACATCCGGCAGCTTGAGATCCTCAAGCTGCCGGGCATAGTGGTTCAGCTCCAGGATCACAAAATTCTTTTCATGTTCATCCACCTCAAAAACAACAACGCCACTTTTCATGTTGTCAAAAATGGCTCTGAATCTTGCTTCACTCTTCCTGAGTCTTTTTTCTGTCTGACGCAGAGTTCTGGTGCGGTCTTTCACCAGTTTTTCCTGATTCGCATAGAGCAAGGCATTTTCTATGGCAATCGCGGCAGGGGTGCCTATACCCATAAGCAGATGGAGGTCTTCTTTTCTGAATCCATGGGGAATACTCAGAGAATCAACATAGATTGCCCCTCGAACCTTGCTTCGGCTGATGAGCGGAACACACATGACCGATCTGATTTTAAGGGCCTTCATGCTGTCAGACAGGTCCACATCTTCTTCCTCGCTCGTATCCGACATGGAAACGGGCTTTCCGTCTCGTATCACCCGGTTGACTATGGTCCTGCTGTAATCAATGGTCACATCCCTGTCTTCGCTTTTTGATCGAGCGATGATCTCCGAAAGGTCCCCCGTTGACTCTTCATAGAGCAGAATGGCACCGCGGTCTATACGATTGAGACACTCGAAAAGATATTCCATGATCTTTTCCAGCACGTCATTGACGTCAAAAGATTCCATGAGAACGTTGGAAATCTTGTACATAAGCTGAAGATTCTTGGGGTTGGTCATGGGTCTGTCTTTATAGAAGAAGACCTTCTCCCTCCCTTCCTGCCTTGCCGGGAACCTGACCGCATGGTGGACCAGGGTCCCTCCGACAGAGAACTCCCTGTCTATAACCAGAAGGGTGTTTCCAATGGAAATGGGACTGCCTTCCTTTATCTCTATCGGTTTCCCAGGTTGGAGCATTTCGCCGTTTATAAAGGTTCCGTTGGTGCTTTTTAAATCCTCAACAAAAAACCGGTCACCTCTTTGTTCAAGTTTCAGATGCGCCTGGGAAATGGAAGGATCTTCGATCTGGATATGGTTTTCCGGGCCCCTGCCCAGATGGAGCGTTCCCTTCTTGAGATCGAAAATTTTCCCCCTGCTGGGGCCTTCAATGACATAGAGCTTGAGCATGACATATCACCTCGGAATTATGGAGCTTTGACCAGCAGTCTGGCCATGTGATCCTTCAGCACGGCCATTCGCACGGGCTTGGACAACACCACATCAGCCTTCTTCTCCAGGGCCACGGCCTCCGGTTCTTTTCCGTAACCGGTTATGGCGATTACAGGTATGTTCGGATGACCGGTTTTGAGGGCGGTCACCACCCCCACACCACTCACATAGGGCATGACAATATCCGTTATGACAAGGTCGTAGCCCCCGGCTTCCACCATTTTGAGGCCTTCCATGCCGTCCCTGGCGCTGATCACCCTGTACCCAAGGTATTCAAGGTGCTTGATGATCATGGACAGGACATCCACATCGTCCTCAACCACGAGAATTGTCTCTTTTGTCTCATTATTCATTGGTCCTGCAGCCTCGGTGTTTTAGGGTTCAACATAAATTCTGATCTTCATTTCACGCTTTCAACGTATGCAAGATCCTGGTTTTGGGTATTCTTTGTTCCAATGGCAAGAATCCGTATCCCGCCCTTGACGTTCTTCTGGAAATAGAGTCTACCCGAGTAAGCGAAATCTACCTCAAGGACATTCATCTTGCCGCCCTTGCCGAATACCTTGCGCTTTACTGAAATCAAGTTATCATCTTCGTTCAGTTGATGGATCACCTCCTCGGCTTTCAGCTTGAATTCCTCGGTGAGTTCTGAAAAACCGACAACAGCACGTTCGGATAATTCGAGATTCTTGTAAAGCAACCTGAAACGCTTTGCCACGTTATCATATTTCCCCTTCTTTTTTCTCCGCTTTTCTCCTTTGTCCGCCAACAGCTGGAATTTTTTTCTGAGGTCCTCGAGCTCCCTTTCCAGTGCCTCTCTGTACGTTCTTTGGTCCTGAAGACCCGCCTCTTGTTCCTCCATCTCTTCAAGGAGCCCATCAACGTCTTTCGCCAATGTCTGTTTTTCTTTCTTAAGGTTGCCTATTCTTTCAAAATATTCTCTTTCTTTGGCCACCACCTCTTCCAGTTCTTTCCTGCTATGGCTCAACTGGGCGCCAAGTTTCTCCATTTGGCTCCGGTGCGTCTCTTCCAGTCGCGCGCTTTCGGCAAGGCTTCTCTTTGTCACCAGGCGCAGGACCAGACCCGCCAGGCCCAGATAAAAGATCAAGATGCCACTGGAAAGCCAGCTGTTATACCTGATTTTTATCTCGGCATCGATTGACAGACCCTCATCCAGGATCCTGTAGTTATCGGCTGCCACTTCCACGTAATTCAGGTCTGTGCGGTCCTGTTCACCTGGAGTGTTCATGTCCGGGTTGTATACCGGGGGATAAAGGATCCGCCCATTCCTGGTTTTAATTAGAATATTGCTCCTGACACCGATTCTTGATTCAATGCTTTTATCCAGATACTTGCTGATATTTCTATTGATTTCTTCCTGGACCGTATAGCGGCCCTCATAGAGCGCATCAGGGTGTTGAATCAGGATATCGTTCAAGGTGGTGTTTTCCTGCTTCTGGAGATAGCTCTCCAGCGATTGGATGGTCAGAATGTAGCAGACAGGTGGTAGCACCATGCACAGGATGAGGATCTTGTATGGGATAATTTTCATAATGCATGATTTGATGTAATCGCAAGGAGTCCGGTCGTCACGATTTTTTTTCTGACGTCCGTCCATGGGCACAATGATGACTTCCAACGGTGTCGTCTTGTTCACCGGACCTCAGGAGGAGAGCCTGAGGGTCTTTTTCGGACGCTTTCTCATGGTGCACTTGACACCCAGTTCCCATATGGACGGCTATTTGAGGTTTACGCCTCCAGAAGGATCAGGATCTACCGGCCCCTTTCTCTATTTCCTTCAGGACCTTTCTTGCTTCCTTCGCGCCATCAAAGTCCTGAGAAAGCTTCAATGCCTTTTCGAGGCCTTCTTTCGCCTTCCCAAATTGCGAATTTTTAAAAAATGCCATGCCAAGGTGATACTGGATCGTGGGATTCCCGGCATCAGAGGCCAGGCTGTCCTGGAGTTCCGAGATGGCGTTCAGATAGCTCCCTTTCAGGTAATAGATCCACCCCAAGGTGTCCATGACGCCCGCGTTTTTGGGCATCTGCTCCTTTGCGGTCTGGGCAAAACCAAGGGCCTCGTCGATGTTGCCACCCTTCGTGGCAAGATTCCATGCGAGATTATTGGCCGCAGGGGCAAAGTCCTTTTTGATCTCCAAGGCCTTTCTGTATTGTTTTTCTGCCTCTTCTGTCTTGCCTTGTTGATCGTAGATGGCACCAAGCGCCATATAGGCTGGGAGGAATTTCGCATTCTTCTTCAGGATATTTTCATACTCCTCGATGGCATCGTTTACTCTGTGACCACTCAGGTAGATACGGGCAAGTGATACATAAGGTCCCAGCAGATTCGGATCCGTATCAACGGCTTTCCTGAAATGTCTTTCGGCCTCTCCTGTGTCTCCCTTCGCAAGGTAAACTCTCCCCATAAGAGACTCGGCAAGGGCCTGGCCGGGAGGATAATGACCCATCTTCTCTTCTTGAGTCCTGCAGGTCTTCAGGGCCTCATCAAACTTCTTCTTACCCAATTGTATGCCAACCAGAAGAGACAGGGCATCTACCTGCTTCGGATTTATCGCAAGCGCCTTTTCCAGGTTTCCCCGGGCCTTTTCAGGTCGACCCGTCAATTGGTAGAGAAGACCCAGGCGGACATAAGCCGGGGCGTAATCAGGGTTCGACTTGATGACCCCTTTGAAGATGGTCTCGGCAGCCTTTGGGTTCTTGTCAAGAATCTCCAGACTTCCCTTCAGCATCAACCCGTTGATCTGGTGAGGCGACACCTTGAGGACATTTTCGATCTGCTCCCGGGCCAACCCTTTGTCCTTCGCCCTAAGATACCCTTCTGCAAGGATGAGCCTTGCCTCCACGAACCTGGGGTTCAACTCAACCGCCTTGACCAGGTCTTTTTCAGCCAGGAGTCGCTTCCCCTGACCGAGGAGTGTCAGTGCCTTGAAATAGCGGGCCGACGCATTTCGAGGCCATTCTCGTACCACGAGATCGAATCGCTCCAGAGCAGCGGGAAAATCTTTCCTGATCAAAAGCAGCCGTCCCTTTAAGAAATTTGCAGCCACGTACCCTTTGTCTTTCTCAAGGATCCTGTCAACCACGACCCGGGCCCTGTCCATTTTTCTGAAATCGAAATGGAGTTGGGCTATGGCCATCTGGATATTGCTGTCGTCCTTTTTGATGGATGCGGCCTTTTCAAACGCCTCCAATGCCCTCTTGTAATCCTTTCGTCGGGCATAGAAGGCCCCCAGGTTCATCAATGGCGACACGGCATCCTTAGGGGCCAGTTCGGCAGCCTCCTGAAAAGTCTTTTCAGCATTTTCCCATTTTTCAGTCTGTTCATAGAATCGTGCGAGAAGGGGAAGATCCCTATACCTGGTCTCAGAGGCACTCAGCATCTTCTGAAGCTCTGCCTCGGCTTTGTCCCACTTGCCTTCGAAAGAATAGACCTTGGCAAGTTCCACATAGGCGACCTTTGATTTCGGCTTGAGCGATATGGCCGTTTCGTAAGCCTTCTTGGATTGGACAAGGTCTTTTTTCAGTAGATAAAGTCGCCCCAAAGAGAGATAGGTATTGAAGTGACTCGAATCAATTGTCGTGATTTTTCTCAGGGTCTTTATCGCGGAATCGATATCTTTCTCCTGCACCATGACCCCGGCAAGAAGGGATAGTGCCTCGATATCGTTTTTTGATTTCTCCAGGAGAAGTTCGGCCTTTTTTCTGGCCTCATCGGGCTTTCTTGCCAGGAGAAAAATCTGTCCCAATTTGAGTTGGGCCTTGAAATTTTCCGGATTTGCAGATACTGCACGGGAAAAGGCCTGGAATGCTTCCCTTCCCTTCTTGAGTTTCAGGTAGGTCTCGCCCAGTTCATAGTAAGCGGCATCATCCTTCGGCGCCAACTGCACCACGTTCCTAAGCTCGATGACAGCCTCTTTGAGCTTGCCCTGCTGGATGTATTCGTGAGCGCGTTGCTCGTGATCGGCCTTTTTTTCTTCAGGGCTGGAGCATCCGAAGACAAGGGTGACGGTCAGCCATAGAAATAGGATTCTGTAAAGGGAGTGTTTATGTACTGAATGGGTTGACCTCATAACGCGTTCCTTTCCATTCCACAAAGACAGTTTTCCGTTGACCTCGAAGCATCATATGGAGCATACAAGCAAAGCAAAACAATGTCAAACCGTATCAGGTCAATCGGAAAATTTCGTCAGAATCTTTAGGAAATACGGTTACGTTGCATTGGTTTACCCTTTTCTGATATATTGAAAGAAATTGAAGGAAAAAGACATGCCCTTTTCTGTCAGGAAAATACTTGAAAATGATCCGGTGGAGGCCTCCGCCCCCTGTAGGATCGACGCCGGAGGCACGTGGGACATCAAGGCTATGGCCCTCCCCTTCGAAGCGATCCGCCCTGTTACGGTCAATATGGCGCTCAACCTCAGGACGAGAGTAACCCTATCTGCCTTCGAGGATCTCAGAATCAAGATCTCGTCCCATGGATTTTCAAAAGGAGAGGTCTTTGCCGTGGACGGCCTCCCCCTTGATTCTCCCTTTGGTCTCTTTTTTACGGCCGTCTCTCACTTTGCCTTTCATGGTCTGGAAGTGCAGATAAGTTCGGAATCGCCGGTAAAATCGGCCCTGGGAGGTTCAAGCACCGCCCTGGTTGCATTGATCAAGGCCCTGGACAAAATAAACGCCCGCCTGGGGCAAAAAGAGCGGAGTCCTCGGGATATCCTCCATCTGGCCTATCAACTGGAAGACGCTGCGGCAGGGGGCAATTGCGGAATCCAGGACCAGGGGGCGGCGACCTACGGGGGCGTGAATCTCTGGACCTGGCATTTCGGAAACCCGGTCAGTCCATTTGACAGGACTGTTTTGTTGGAAAACAGGGAACTGGACACATTATCAAAACATGTGATCGTGGCCTATAGCGGCGAGAGCCATGTCTCATCCACCACCAACAGAAAATGGCTTAAGGAATTCCTCTCGGGCGAGACCCGAGAGGGATGGCTCAGGGTCAACGAAATGGTACGAGATTTCTCGCGGAAAATACAGAACCGTGAATGGTCGGAGGCGGCACATATCCTCCAGCAGGAAATGGCTCTGAGGAAGGAGATAACCCCCGAAGCCCTCATCCCCATTACCCAAACCCTGATCCAACAGGCAGAACGGGCGGGATGCGGTGCCAGGTTTGCCGGGGCCGGTGCAGGTGGCACCGTGTGGACGATCGGAAATCTGGAGGATATCGGTAGAGTACGAAAGGCATGGGAGAACACCCTGGCTCCGATCAAAGGAGCTGGGGTACTCCGTTGTCGGATTGATCAAACGGGTGTGATCTGAAAATCCCGGCCTGCGGAAAAACCCGTTCCTCAATATTTCCGGTGCGAATTTGATTTTTTTACGAAGCCGTCAACTTTTCATCTCATTGTAAACAGACCCCAGATCACGTCTTTCATAAAAAGATCTGAATTCTTTTAAAAGGGCATTGGTCGCCTTCTCGACCATGAGGATGTCCCCTTCTGACACCGCCCCCATATCCAGGGTTTGGAGGTTCCTTTTCAGCTCATCGAACTGATTCAAAAAGGTTTTCTGATCGTGTTCGGCGCCGAAAATCTTGTGCACATCAATGATGGTGCCTATGCAGGTCTCAACTCTCAAGCGAAAGGTGTCTTTCAGATCCATGTGCCGGGTTCTCAGGCCTTTCCTGTTTCCCTTAGAGTTTCCATAAATACCTTATAAAACTTTTCATTCTCTGAAGTGACCTTTTTCAAGATGACCGCCAGTTGCCCCACATCCTTCTCATTGACCACCAGGTTGACGCTCAAGGCAAAAGCCGTCATCTGGTCCATGGTCTTGAAATGCTTTCCCACAGTGACCACGAACATCCGGCGTCTCTCCGGCATGGACAGATGGTTCAGGTAGTCAAGAACAGGACTCTGGTCCAGTGAAACCCCGCCGAAATCTTCATCGAAGATCACCAAGTCAAAATGATGAAGGCGCATCTTTCCAATGCCTTTTCTGGTATTCTCAGCCAAGACGCATTTGAATTCGAGCGTTTCCACGGCCTGCTTCACCGGATTGATACGCGCTTCATCTTCTCCCATCACGAGTGCCAGTCTGATCCCTTCTTCATAATACTCAAGGGCCTCATCCTCATCTTCAAATACATAGGGCCTTGCGCTGCCGGCGACCTCGGTTGGCGTTTCGATATCACCGGGGGATGGCCGGCCACCGGGCACAGTCCTGGCATCGAGCGTCAGTTTTTCTTTGCATCTGGGACATGTGGCACTGACTGTCTGGCCCTTTGGGATTCTTTCATCAGGAATATTTAATTTTGCCTTGCAATGCTTGCAAATGACTTCCATGTCTTCTAGCCTCTCTAAAATTGATGGAACCGTAAAAAATCCGTCCATGGGCGCGATGATGACTTCCAAGGAAGTCGTTTTATTACTGGAGCTCAGGAGGAGAGCCTGACACTCTTTTTCAGATGCTTTCTAAACACCACGGTGGAGATGGACGGCCATTCTGGGTTGGGTGCCAAGTGCACTATGAGAAAGCGTTCGAAAAAGACCCTCAGGTTCTCCTCCCATTCGTTGCTCATAGGCTGCCGCTAGGGGCATCAATCAGCTTTTTGCAAAGCATCAGAATTCCTATGGCCTGTCTTTATTCCCGTATTCGCTGTCCAGGGCAAGCCCCTCAATTGAGGTGGTCTTTTCTCCCCGTGCCGCTTTGATGGAATCGATGCTCCTCCCGACGATCCCCTTCCTGGACGCATAGCTCAAGGCGGTTTCTTCGGTAATCAGGCCCTTCCGGTAAAGGTCCGAAATGGATTGGTCGAAAGTCATCATTCCGAAAGGTTGGCTCCCTTCAATTATTTCATAGAACGTCTTTCCCTCAGACTCCCCATGCATGACACTGTCCTTTACCCGGAGGTTGGCTCCCATGATCTCAAATGCTGCAACCCTTCGCCCACCTTCCCTTCGGGGCAGGAGTCGCTGAGACGCTACCCACCGGAGTGATTCGGCCAACCGTGAGCGAATCTGCCGCTCTTCGTCCTGTTCGAACATTCCAATAATCCTGTTGACCGTCTGCCCTGCGTCCACGGTATGAATCGTACTCAGCACGAGGTGACCTGTCTCCGCCGCTGAAAGTGCGATTTCCACGGTTTCGCGGTCTCTCATTTCACCCACCAGGATGACCTTTGGGGCCTGCCTGAGGGCCGCGCGCAGACCGGAGGCAAAACTGTCAAAATCTGCGCCCAGTTCTCGTTGATTAAAAGTCCCTTTCTTCTGGGAATGCACATATTCCACAGGGTCTTCAAGGGTCACCACATGGACTGAAAACTTCTCGTTTATTTCATTCAGGACGGCAGCCAGTGAGGTGGACTTGCCCGTACCGGTGGCCCCCGTTACCAGGATAATGCCATTTCGTTCCCGGGTCATTTTTGAGAAGGCGTCCGGCAACCCCAGTTCCTCTATGGTAGGCACCCTGTTTTCAAGCTGCCTCATTACGGTTGTGTAGCATCCCTTCTGTGAAAACACGTTGACCCTGAAACGTGCCTTTCCCGCCAGGTGATAGGACAAGTCACAAGAGCCTTCCTCAAGGAGAATTCTTGTCAGACGCCGATCCCCGCTTACCAGGTTGAGTGCGAAAACTTCAGCCTGGTAGGGTGTCAATCGATGGATGGGAGGGTCCAGATTCACCGGCATGAGCTGTCCTGAACTCTCTACCTGGAATGCTTTATCAACGGTCACGTTAAAATCAGAAACGTTATCATAAGACTCGAGCATAACCGTGAGAATGTAATCCAGTTGTTGCTTTTTCATGCTCTGGCTTCCTTTCCAGGACCTGATGGAATCGTAAAAAGTCCGGTCCTCAGGACTCTTTACGATTCCATCAGACCTAAACTTCCGTAAAATCCTCTGGTGGATTTTTCAGAAACGGCAAGAATCTCATTTTATCGTTTGCCTTCGCATACGCATCGTCGGGGCTGATGGTCTTCTGCTTCATGAGGTCCATGATGGCATCATCCAGGGACTGCATGCCAAATTTCTTTCCAGTCTGCAGCATGGAGGGAATCTGAAAAGTCTTACCTTCACGCACCAGGTTTCTCACCGCGGGTGTGGCGATCATGATCTCTAGGGCGGCCACACGCCCTTTTCGATCAATTCGTTTGAACAAGGTCTGTGCAACCACAGCCCTCAGGCCATCGGCCAGTGTGTTTCTGATCTGCTCCTGCTGGCTGACGGGGAAAACCTCGATGATCCTGTCCACGGTCTTTGCCGCGCTGGTCGTGTGGAGGGTGGCAAAGACCAGATGTCCGGTCGCGGAAGCCTCAATAGCCAGGGCAATGGTTTCGAGGTCACGCATTTCCCCGACCATAATAATATCGGGGTCTTCACGAAGTGCGCCACGAAGTGCGGCTGCAAAAGAGTGGGTATGGAGGCCAACCTCGCGATGGTTCACCACGGCTTTTTCACTTTTATGGACGAACTCAATTGGGTCCTCAACGGTCAGGATATGCTCCTTGCGGGTCCTGTTTGCTTCGTGAACGATCGCAGCGAGGGTGGTGGATTTTCCGCTGCCTGTCGGCCCCGTAACAAGAACCAGGCCTCTGGGGAGGCTCGCCAGCCTGGTCACAATGGGCGGAAGCCCCAATTGTTCGCAGGTGAGAATGGCCGATGGAATTTCGCGAAAAACTGCGCCAATACCGTATTTTTGCTGGAAAAAATTCGCCCGGTATCTTGAGAGTCCCGGAATCTCGTAGGCAAAGTCCACATCGCCCGTTTCTTCAAAGACTTTCACCTTTTCCTCTGGGGCGATTTCGTAAAGCATGGCCTTTAAGGAATCATTTTCAAGTTCTTTATACTTAACTCTCTCCAACGAACCGTCTATCCTCAAAATCGGCTGCTCGCCTGAAACAAGGTGCAGGTCGGAAGCCCCTTGTTCGTTCATCAGCTTGAAAAAGGCATCTATCTGTGCCATAAGATCCTCCCACGGGTTTTGGACTTTAACGCGTTTATTATACACAGGGGCCGGCCGTGTTCAACCATAAAATGGATTACATGCTATCTGCCGCCTGTGTTCATGAGCAAGGAAGGCTCTGAACATTTTTCTGCAACAAACCCATACCCCCTCCTCTGCGCTGATGCATCGATCGATCACGGCAGGGTCAGGGCATTCCTTCCCGGAATGAAACTATTTACCTTGTGCTTCTAACACGACAAACTATTCTACCGGTAATCCCTTCGCAAAATCCATGCCACGGAACAAGTTTGATGGAATCTTAAAAAGTTCACGACGGACTTCCAACAAACTCAAAAATCAAAGAATCATGTTCAAAAGATTGGATATGTAGAAATATCGAGTGCTTTCGCCGGGCATTGAAGATTTTCCTAACGCTCCGGGCCTCCGGGTTTCATCCGCCTGCGGCGGACTGGTCTTTTCTTCGGACTTACCCCCGTCCCGCCTCATAGAGCGGGGCTCCGCGCTCTCCCGCAAGCGGGAGCCGCGGCTTCCCCCGGAGATATGCCCGGAAAAGACGGCGCCCTCTCGACAGTCGCTTGACGGCTATTTGGGGTTTATGTCTCCCAAACCCCACGCGCTTCTATGAATTTACGCTAAACCCCAAATCGGCCTCCATTCCCTCCGAAGTGTTTAGAAAGGGTCTGGAAAAGAGTGTCAGGTTCTCCTCCACTTCGTTGCTCATAGGTTGCCGATTCCGGCATAAGTAAGCTTTTTACGATTCCATCAGATTAGGGCACTGGGATCTTTTTCGGATTATCCCGAGATCCCGCCCGAACACCTTGCATTTCCCGTAAGAATCCTTATACTGACACCCAAATCTTCGAAATCAATCTTGAAAACCATTATCATCGTTTTACCAGGCCAGGAGTTTAAGCGAAATGACTCAGGTACGAGGGTGCATCGAAGTAGACATGTTTTCAGATGACGTGGACAGCGACGGACATCCAATTGCCCTTTCTTTCAAAGAAGTCCTTGAAGATGTGGCGGAAGAGTACGGTTGCGAACTCACGCATTTTGAGGTGCACCAAGGCACAGTCAGCTTTTCCTTTGACGACGAAAAGCTGATGACCCAGATCCTTCGAATCCTTCAGACTTCCCATTGGGAGCCCACGGCCTAGGTGTTGGCGGCTGGAGATGTGTTTATGGTTTCGAAAATCAAGCTCTCAAACATAGGTATTATACTAGCCGAACCCCAGATTCCGGAGAATATTGGTTCGACGGCCCGGGCCATGAACAACATGGGTTTACATCGCTTGATACTGGTGAACCCCAAGAACCTCGATCATTCCAGGGTATTGAAGACTGCAACAGGCCCTTCACAGGCCATCGTGGAATCCATGGAGATTCTTGATGACCTGGAATCCGCCCTTGGTCCTTTCAATTTTATCGCCGGTCTGACGGCCCGGACCGGTTCCTTGAGGCCCGCTATCGCGAAGCCACGCCGTCTGGCAAGAGACCTTATTTCCTTGTCGCAAAATAACCTTGCAGGCCTACTCTTCGGACCCGAAGACCGGGGTCTTTCCAATGACCAGCTGCGTCTCTGCCACACGATTGTAAATATTCCCACGGCTGGGTTCTCCTCCCTCAATCTGGCGCAGGCAGTCATGATCGTCTGCTATGAAATCTACCTTGCGTCCGATGACGCACCGGTGGAAGCTGTTCCCCGACTGGCGAACAGTTTTGAACTGGAAGGCATGTACGACCACTTAAAACACATACTAATGAAAATCGGCTTCCTCAATCCACAGAATCCCGAACACTGGATGTTCAATATTCGGCGGTACCTTTCGAGAATTCCGCTACGCGCAAGGGAAGTGCGAATCATACGCGGTGTTTGTCGTCAAATCGACTGGCATACCGATCATGTCAAGAAAAAGGAGGATTGAGCAGCGTATCGATGAAAAATGAAATCGTATTACGTTTGAACCGCGTGCAGGAAAAACTCAGGAACCATGGACTGGACGGCGCTATTTTTGTCCAGAAAGTTGACGTGTTCTATCTGTCTGCAACAGACCAGACAGCCCACCTGTGGGTCCCTTCAGAAGGCCCTCCCCTGCTTATGGTACGCAGGAGCATGGAGCGGGCCAGACAGGACGCGGCTATTCAGGATATCGTCCCTCTTCCCGGGTTCTCTGCTCTACCTAACCTTATCAAAGAAAATGACGGCCGCCTCCCTCGACGCATCGGGCTGGAGATGGACGTCCTTCCCGTAAATCAGTATCGGGTCTACAAAGGACTTTTCCCCGGCTCAGAAATGGTTGACTTCTCTCCGGTTGTAAGGCGCATTCGTATGATCAAATCCCCCTATGAAATCTCCTGCATGACCCGGGCCGCCGCCATGGGAGACCGCATGTTCAATGAGGTCCCCTCTGTCCTTGATTTCGCGGAGACGGAAACGGACCTTGCCCGCCACCTGGAATCTTTTTACAGGGGTCTGGGCCATCCGGGGATTGTCAGGGCGCGCGCCTTCAACATGGAGTGTTTCTACGGGCATGTCCTGGCCGGGCCAAGTGGTGCCGTTCCCAGTGCTTCCCCCGGTCCGACGGGCGGGCCGGGGTTGGGGCCTTACTACTCCCAGGGCGCCGGGAGAGGCAAGATCCGGCCTCACGAGCCCATCCTGGTGGATTACACATCCAGTGTGGAAGGATATGTCTCCGACCAGGCGCGGCTCTTCTCCATCGGGAAACTCCCTCGAAAGTTTCTTTATGCCCATGAAGTCATGATCGAGGTTCAGGAGACCATTAGAGAAAATGCACGTCCAGGCATTTTGGCAGGCGAGCTTTATGAGCAGGCTCTCAAGGTCGTCCGGAGACACGAACTGGAAGATGGGTTCATGGGATATCCGGATCCTGTTCCCTTCGTCGCCCATGGCATCGGGCTCGAATTGGATGAATGGCCCATTATCGGCCGTAACAGCAAAACGGTCATCGAGGAAGGCATGGTCTTCGCCCTCGAACCCAAGTTTGTCTTTCCGGATGAAGGTGTGGCCGGGCTTGAAAGTGTCTTTGTTGTAACGGCTGAGGGGCTCCGGAAGCTCAACCACTTCCCCGATGCCGTTTTTGTCTGCTGAGGGCATTTCACCCCGGCCCAAGCCGGCGCTCTCATCCCGTAACGCTTAAATAAAGCCTTTGAGGTCACTCGTGGAAATCATTCCCTCCCTCAGAACCACCGGAGGGTCAACCGTCACGTCCAGTACCGTTGAAGCCTTCACTTCCTGTGTCCTGCCGCCGTCCAGAATCAGATCCATCCCTTTTCCGAATGCACGCGACACTTCCCCTGCAGACCTGGCCGGTGGATTTCCGGAAAGATTGGCACTGGTTCCGGTGATGGGGTGGCCGAGGGTGCAGGCCAGCAACGCGGCAACCGGATGGCTTGAGAGTCGAACGCCGATCTTGCCTGTGCCCCCCGTGAGGAGTGGCAGGACTTGCTCGGTTGCTTCAAAAATCAAGGTCAGCCCACCCGGCCAGAAAACATTTATCAACTCCCGGGCCACCTTTGGCACGGCGGCCACATACTGCTCCAGGCTTTCGAGGGATGGAATCAGAATCAGGATAGGTTGTCCCTGATCCCGCGCCTTGATCCGGAACAATCGACCCACGGCCTCATGACGCGTGGCATCCACACCCAGCCCGTAAAAGGACTCGGTGGGGAAGGCAACTACCCCGCCATCCAGGATGATCCGGACCGCTCGACGGATCGCCCCCTCATCGGGCCTTGGGCCGTTCACTCGAATGAGGGAGTCCAGTCCCGTGATCGCCTCGTCTCCGTCAGCGTTGGGGATCATTTCTCGAAAGCACGTCCTTTTTCCAGGGCTTCCCGGGTGATCCTTTCCCGGTAGGCGTAAAGGCTTTCGGCTATGGCAGGGTCCTTTAAGGCCAGGATTTGAGCTGCCAGCACAGCCGCGTTTTTGGCTCCGCCGCTACCCACGGCCATGGTCGCCACAGGGATACCCGGGGGCATTTGAACGGTGGCAAGGAGGGCGTCAAATCCCTTCAGGGGGGAGGAATCGATGGGCACACCGATGACGGGTAGACAGGTGTGGGCAGCCACAACTCCCGCCAGGTGTGCGGCCCATCCCGCAGCCGCAATAATAACCTCAATCCCCCGATGGGATGCCGACAGGGCATAGTCCCTGGTCTGATCGGGGGTCCGATGGGCGGAAAGGATCTTGACTTCATGGGGAATTGCCAGAGTTGTCAGGAGTTCGCCGCACCCTTTCATGATGTCAGCGTCGGAAGTGCTGCCCATCAGCACGGCCACTTTGGGTGTTTCTGCCTTCATTTCATACTCCTCAAGGATTCAAGTTTTCTGTCAACCTGCGGCCATTCCCATGATGGGATAGATGATCATCCCTGCCAGCCAGGCAATATCTTCCGCCGAGAGGATCTTCGAGATACTTCGATCAAAGAGGAGGTTTCCCTCCGGCGGGAATTCATCATCCCCCTCCCAGAGGATGAGCGCAACCGGAACCCGCGGAAGGGCCTGAACCACCACGGAATGGTCGCCATGGTCAAGAGGCCTTGCACCGTATACTTCCCTTGTCACGGGAAGCAGTTTCTCAGGTTGCTTTCCAAAGGCGTTGACGAGGGGTATCTTTGCCCTTCTCAGAAAGGCATCGAGATAAAATTTACCGTCCGGTACCTCCTGGTAGGCCACCCATTCCCCCTTGACTTTTGCTCCTTTGGCTCCATTCAGGTAGTGGAAAATCAGGACCTGCTGTTGTATGGGGACTTCCTCACCCGTGCTCTTGAAACTGAATTCCAGTTCAGGCCACGAGATCGCGATGTCTCTGTTCAAAAACGGCAGGACGAGGGTGATTAGGCCCTCACCGTCCTCTTGGAATACCGCGCCGCTCCGGTCAGCGATACGCTTGGGATTTTCTCCTTCCAGCGCGCCCTTGCCCAGCTGAACCGCCTTTTTGTAATCATCAATTCTTGCCATTTCCCATCCTTGAACTTAGTATATGAGACGTTATCCTATGTTACTGTTCATATTTTTTCAAGATTAACATTTACGACTTCGTATTCAATTTCATGATGAGGCTCGCGAAAGTCACCCATGGCACGGAAAAAGAAGAAAAGAAAACACAAGGGAAAAGCCCTGGGCGGGAAAAAGGAAGACGTTTTCAATCCCGCCCTTCAGGGGAAAGTTGTCCTCCCCGGGGACAACCTTTCCGATTCACCCGCCACGGGCCGACCATTGCCCCCTGCAGATTTCCACCTAGAGGAAGATGAAAGGCTGTTTCTTGTTGCCATGGACGGCGTAGAGCCTTTGTCTTCGGCCCATAAACGAGTCGTGCCTTTGCCGAAACTCGATACCAGGCCTGCCCACCCGGCCCCCGATGATGAACTGGAGGCCATGACCCACCTCTCGGAACTGGTCAGCGGTTCGGCGAAACTCGACATTACCTACAGTGATGAATACCTTGAAGGTTCTGTCCAGGGCTTCGACCCCAGGCTGATGCAACGGTTGAAACGGGGGCAGTTCCCCATCCAGGATTTTATCGATCTACACGGCCTTACAAAGCAGGAAGCACAGATGAAGGTCAGGGATTTTGTCCTCAAGAGCTACCACATCGGGTTGAGATGCATCCTGGTGGTCCACGGGAGGGGGCTTAATTCGGAAAACCACATACCGGTCCTGAAAGAACGGCTGCCCCTGTGGCTCACCCGTGGCCCGGCAAGGAAGATCGTACTTGCTTTTTCAACGGCCAAACCCTACGATGGCGGGACCGGCGCACTTTACATCCTTCTTAAGAAAAAGAGGGGTGTTTCGTGAGTCGGCATGAAGGGAAAAAGGAGGGTCGAAGACAATGAAACTGGGAATCGTGGGCGTTCCTCAATGCGGAAAATCCACCATTTTCGATGCGCTCACGGGGGCAAGAGGTGAGGATGGCGACCGCTCGCCTGCCCGTAAAGACATGAAAATGGCCGCCGTTACGGTGTTTGACGAAAGGATCGCTTTTCTGTCCGAGATCTACCAGCCCAAAAAAACCTCCTTTGCGAAAGTCGAATATCTTCTCCCTTCCGAGATCCAGGGGGCATCCCCTGAGAAATCCAGGGCGGGCCTCTGGAACCAGATCCGCACCTGTGATGCCCTCCTTCACGTGGTTCGCAATTTTCGGTCCACCGGTGGATCTCCTCCAAGCCATGAAAAGGACTACTGGCAACTGGAGGAAGAGATGATTCTCACCGACCTGGTCGTCACGGAAAACCGGATTCAACGGATTGAGGCGGATCTAAAAAGGGGGAAGAAAGAAGGAGGGGAGGAATACGATATCCTTCAATCCTGCCGGAAAATCCTGGAAGAGGGAACACCCATTCGAGGGAGCGCTAATCTGGCCTCTCATCCGCTTTTGAAGGGTTTTACTTTTCTCTCGGCCAAGCCTGGCCTTGTGATCATGAACAACGAGGATGAAGACGAGGTCCTTCCTTCATGGAACAGGCCTCCAGAAGAGGTGAACGCCATTGTCGTACGCGGACGTCTTGAACAGGATATCGCCTCCATGTCTCCGGAGGAGGCTCAAGAGTTTCTGCAAGCCTATCACGTGACTGAATCCGCCCTTGACCGTGTGATCAACCGTTCCTATGGGCTTCTGAATCGCATTTCATTCTTCACTGTGGGTTCCGATGAAGTCAAGGCCTGGCCGATAGCCGCCGGGACTTCGGCCCTGGACGCCGCCGGAAGCGTCCATACCGACATCCAGAAGGGTTTCATACGGGCCGAGGTGGTCTCATTTGATGATCTGAAAAAGTACGGAGACTTCAAGGAGGCCAAGAAGGCCGGTCAGGTGCGGTTGGAAGGCAAGGAATATATCATTCAGGACGGCGATATTGCCCATTTCCGATTTAACATTTGATGGCTTCATTGGAAGCTGGTTTATGCCGCAAGCGGCAGGCTTTGAACAACGAAACGGAGGAGGGCCTGAGAGTCTTTTTCAGACCCTCCTCCTGGTGCAGCAAATAAAACGGCTCGCTATGAGGAGCAGGTCGCGACTTCGTTGGAAGCTTACTGATGCCGCAAGCGGCAGCCTGTGAGCAACGAACGCGATGGGTCATGTTCAAAAGTATTGGTACATTTCGTCGCATATTCACTTGTGAAAGGGGATTGAGGGTTTTCCTTCAAGCGACTGTCGAGAGGGCGCCGTCTTTTCCGGGCTTATCTCCGGGGGAAGCCGCGGCTCCCGCTTGCGGGAGAGCGCGGAGCCCCACTCTATGAGGCGGGACGGGGGCAAGTCCGAAGAAAAGGCCAGTCCGCCCCAGGCGGATGAAACCCGGAGGCCCGGAGCGTTAGGAAAATCTTCAATGCCCGGCGAAAGCACTCGATATTTCTACATGTCCAATCTTTTGAACATGACTCTCTGATTTTTGACTTCGTTAGAAGTCATCAACAGGGTTTAGTATGAGGTTTGCATGAAAAAAATCAGAGTCGGTATTATCGGAGCGGGTGGATATGGCGGATGCGGCGCCATTGAGCTGCTCCATGACCACCCTTATGCGAAAGTTGAAGGACTGATAGCCAGGCATGATACAGGCCGGCCCATCAGCGATCTCTACCCCCATCTCAAGGGATTCTGTGATCTGCCGATAGCGGCCCCTGAAGACCCGGATTGTCCGAAGGATTTTGACGTGGTCTTTTTTGCCACCCCCGATGGTGTTGGACAGGAGTGGGCGCCGGAGTGGTTGAAAAGGGACATCAAGGTCATTGACTACAGCGGTGATTTCCGGTTCAACGACCCGGATTCCTACAGCCAATATGCTGCCCGCATCGGGAGGAATAAACCCCACGCCTCGCCACAGCTCCTGCCACAGTCCACCTATGGGCTGCCCGAGCTGCACAGGGAGGACATTTCACGGGCGAACCTGGTCGGAAATCCCGGATGCTTTGCCGTGAGCTGCATCCTGGGTCTGGCCCCCGCCCTGGAATCCCGACTGATAGAACCCGCCTCTATTATCTGCGATGCCAAAACCGGTGTTTCAGGTGCCGGGAAAAAGCCCTCGCCCACGTTTCACTACCCGGCCCGGTACGACGCCATGAACGCTTACAAGGTCTCCGGGCATCAACACGTTCTTGAAGTGGAAAAGGAACTCGGACTGGTGGCGGGTGAAGAGGTGACATTGACCTTCACCCCTCATGTAGTTCCCCTCTGCAGGGGGATCCTCACCACCATCTACGGGCAACTCAGGCCGGGAATGGGTATCGCGAAGGTCATGGAGGCCTACCATGTCTTCTACGAGGATGATCTCTTCCTGAGGGTCTTTGGCCCTGAAGTCCCGCAGAGCACCAGCCATGTGAGGGGAAGTAATTTCTGTAATCTCTGGTTGAATGTGGATGACAGGACCGGGAAGCTCGTGGTGATAAGCCATATAGACAACCTGGTCAAAGGGCAGGCAGGGAGTGCCGTTCAAAACATGAACATCATGTTTGGATTTGAAGAGGGCGCCGGTCTCTTGCGGCCCGGTCTCTTTCCTTAGAATCCGCAGACTACCTGATACAGACCTTCCGAACCTGTATCAGGTCTGTCACGCCAAGACAGACTTTCCGGATGCCATCCTGCATCAGCGTGGTCATTCCATCCTTGAGGGCCTGGGCCCTGAGTTCTTCCATCCTCGCCCTGTTCTGGATGAGGGACTTCATGTCATCGCTCCCCACCAGGAGTTCGTGGAGGCCTGTCCTTCCGCGATATCCCGTATTTCCGCATTTAAGACACCCATTCGCCCTGTGGAGCATGAAATCTTTATTGTATTTCAGGCCCAGCGCGTCAAAATCTCCTTCATACGACCTGGCCAGGGCATCAAACTCCTGCTGGGTCGGATGATATTTCTCCTTACACTCCTCGCAAAGGGTTCTCACCAGGCGCTGGGCCAGGATCCCCAGGAGTGCATCGGCAAAATTAAAGGGATCCATGCCCATATCCAGGAGCCGGGTAATGGTCTCCGGCGCACTGTTGGTATGGATCGTGCTGAAGACCAGGTGTCCTGTCAGGGAGGCCTCGATCCCGGTGGACACGGTTTCATGGTCACGCATCTCACCCACCATGATGACGTCCGGATCCGCGCGAAGGAATGCCCGCATGGCGGTCGCGAAATCGAATCCGATCTTCGGGGCAACCTGAACCTGCCGAAGGCCGTCCTGGGTAATCTCAACGGGGTCCTCAGCCGTCCAGATCTTGGTCTCGGGCTTGTTGATGTAGGCAAGGGCCGCGTGCAGGCTCGTGGTTTTCCCACTCCCCGTGGGTCCGACTACCAGGACGATCCCGTAAGGCTTGGTGATGACATCAATGAAAGACTGATAATTTCTCTCGCTCATACCCATCTTGTCAAGCGGGATGGGATCCCCTGTGGAGAGAAGTCTCATGACCACGTCCTCATTTTGCCCGGCCGTGGGGATGGTGGCTACCCGAAGTTCAATGTCCAGGGGCGCAAAGCGCCGGAATCTAATCTTGCCGTCCTGTGGAAGCCGCCTCTCGGCAATATCCAGATCCGACATGATCTTGATACGGGAAACAATGGCCTTCTTGAAAGTGAAGGGGATGGTCTGATAGATCTGGCAGGCGCCATCGATCCTGAATCGGATCAGGGCATGAACCCTGCCCTGTCGGGGTTCTATGTGGATATCGGATGCCCCCCGATTATAGGCGTCAAAGATCATTTTATTGACCAGCTGGACAATGGCGCTGTCCTCTTCGCTCATGACGCCGAGGCTTTCATCAAACTCATCATCCGGTCCTTCGAGTTGTCCGAGGATATCTTCAATACTCCCTGAATTTCGGAGCATTTCCGTCCTGTCCACATCGAAGAAAAGATCAATCATCCTAAAAATGTCTTCCTTGAGCGAGACACAGTACTCAAACTTCCTGCCCGGTATAATCCGCTCGACGGCATCCCTCGCGGGCAGGTAGCTGGGGTCCGCCATGGCTATGACCACGCCTTTCTCGGATTCCTCGACAGGAACGAAGACATTGCTCTTGAGATAACTCACCCGAAGCCCTCTCAGAAGCTCTCCAGGGATCACCATCCGATCGTCATAGGGGATGAACCGGGTCTTGTAAAAGTTGGACAGAGACCTCCCGATATTCTCCTCGGATACGTGGAAGTCGCTCATGAGTGCGGACTCCACGGACCTCTTGGCCTTTCTGGCCCTGGTCATGGCCTCGCCGAGATCTTTACTGCTGATAATATTGTTCGTGATGAGGTAATCAAAGCGGGTGGTCTTGGTCTTCTGAACAGCTCTCTGATTGTTGAAAAATGCGATGCCCAGGACCCTTCCTATGTCCATAACCGATGTACAGTCCTCATCGGTAAAGGCATCCCCGTTTTTTTTGTTGATAAGCTGCATCACCCCCAGGAGATACTTGTTGTAGGTGATGGGAGCGACGAGGATCTGTTTCGTCTTGTAGCCGGTCTTTTGATCCCAGCTCTTGTCAAAACCCAGTTTGGGATGGATTTCCTTGAGTTCCCTTTCATCGTAGGCGTCAATGATACTGACCACTTTTCCAATGGCGGCGCAGTATCCCGCCACACTCCCACTCCCTATGGGAACTCGAATTTCATTAATTTCACTTCCTGTCTTGAAGCGGGAAACAATCTGTTTGCGAATACCATCTATCACGTAGATGGTGATGCGATCGGCATCAAAGAGACCCAGGATCTCATCCTGGAGGTTGATAAGAATATCGTTCGTGTCCTTGGCCGAATGGATCTTGTTGGTAATCGCATTCAGCTTTTTTTGGAACCGAAGCTGAAGTTCCAGATACTTCTCATCGGGACCGGAACTGTTGATTCTTGCGGGAAAAGTTGCCATAGTTCTAACTGTTTTTCTCATATTTTGGAGTTGCGAACACCGAATGGAGAGGTTTATGTGTCATCGCCATTTACATTTGCAAAGATCGTTCCAATTGATGGAACCGCCGGGGTGTTCAAAAAGCGTCTTACTTTTAAGTTTGATGACTTCGTAAAAAGGCATCAACGTGCCCATGGACGGGCACGCAAATCAATGGGGTGCAGCGCAACCCTTTGATTTGTAAGGAAACCGAAAATCACACTTTTCGGTTTCCGTCAGTAAAAAGTCCAGGGA
>JBAPTR010000017.1:0-4326 GCA_049282265.1 Desulfatiglandaceae bacterium
CTCTTTTCCTGTTTTTGTGGTGAAACCATAAAACCCCCTTAAGATTCAGAGCACGCGCTCAAATGTACACGAGTGGGATTTACCTGTCAAAGAAATAATCTGGCCAAGGAGGTAAAACCAGGGAAAAATATTGTTCTCGATCTGAAAACCTGCGGAAAATGATTGACAATGACAAACCGCGTTGATATTTATTAAGCAAATGGTTTGAGCAAGCGGTCATATTTCATGAAAAACATTACCTGAGACGCAGACGGGAGCGTTCAAGCAGTGTCAAAAAGCCTCGTCTTATGACGCATCGCTTTATGGCGACGGGGACTATCCCGATGAAAGATACAATAAGGAGGAGCAACATGAACGATCGTTTTCGACCCGGAGAGTACTATCGTCCTCAAAGCTTGGGAGAGGCAACGGATATTCTCGGTAAATTGGGCAAAGGGGCCAGAGTGATAGCCGGGGGAACGGATCTACTCGTGACAAGACCCCAGGGCGTAACCAGCCTGCTTGATGTCTCACGGCTTGCACTGGATTATATTTCCAGGGATAAGGACTCTTTCCATATCGGCGCGGCCACCCGCGTCAGGGAGATAGAAAACGCTCCGGAATTCTCCTCCGAACCCTACAGGGCTCTTGGGGAGGCGGCCGGCAGTCTCGCGACGGCAACGATCAGGAATATGGCAACCCTCGGCGGCAACCTATGCAATGCTTCTCCGGCCGCCGATCTTCCTTTGCCCTGTATCGCTCTTGATGCTTCGGTAAAAATCGCCGGCCCCGGCGGTACCAGGAAGCTGTCACTGGCGGATTTCTATAAGGGTGTCAACGAAACGGTCCTGGAGGATGATGAGCTGTTGGTGGAGGTTCAGATCCCGTTTGCTAAGGAAAAAGCGGGGACGAGTTTCCAGAAGCTCCGGCATCACCAGACATCGGTTGATATAGCAATCGTCAATGTCGCCACCAGGATAATCTGCATAAATGAACGTTGTGAAGTTGTGAAAATAGTCCTGGGCGCGGTGGCACCAACGCCAATCCGCGCGAAGAACGCGGAAGCCCTGTTAAAGGGGAAAATTATGGGTGATGAACTTCTTAATAAAGCTGCCGAGGCGGCAGCCGGAGAATCCAGGCCGATTGATGATCTCAGGGCATCTGCGAATTACAGAAAAAAGATGGTCAAGGTTCTGGTAGAAAGGGCTCTGAGAACCAGCATCAGGAGGTGTGAGACATGTCAAGAATAACGATTACAATGGATGTAAACGGCCGGAGACATGAATTGGCAGTGGAGCCCTGGGAGCTGCTGGTGGATGTCCTGAGGGACACATTGGGCCTGACAGGCACCAAGAAAGGTTGCGGTGAAGGGGAGTGCGGCGCCTGTACCGTCAACATGGACGGCAGGGCGGTCTTATCATGCCTCACCCTGGCCGTCCACGCGGACGGAAAAGAGATCATGACCATCGAAGGGCTGGGTAAGCGCACCAAGCTCCACCCTCTTCAGGAAGCGTTCGTGAACGAGGCGGCGATTCAATGCGGGTTCTGCTCCCCTGGTATGATCATGGCTGCTCATGCTCTGCTCAAAGAGAATCCGGATCCCACGGAGGAGGTTGTGAGGAAGAAGATTGCCAATAATCTCTGCCGCTGCACCGGATATGAACGGCCCGTAAAAGCAATACTCAAGGCGGCCCGGATGATAAAGGAGGGACACCATGAATGATCAATGCATGACGGTAGGAAGAAGCGTGCCCCGTATAGACGCTGTGGAAAAGGTTACGGGGAATGCCAGGTTCGCTCCTGATCTCAAGATGGAGGGTATGCTCCATGCCCGGCTCCTGAGGAGCCCCCATGCCCATGCACGGGTGACGGGGATCGATACTTCCCGGGCAAAAACCCTGCCGGGTGTGATGGCCATCGCAACCATCGAAGAGGTTCCAAAGGTTATCAACAACTGGTTTTTCCTGAGGACCGAAAAGAAGGAGAAGCAGATGTTTCTTCTCGACCGGGTGGTGCGATTCGTCGGAGACCCGGTCCTGGCCGTGGCGGCGGAGAGTGAAGATATTGCCGAAGAAGCCCTTTCCCTTATCCGTGTGGATTACGAGGTTCTACCCCCTATCTTCGACCCCTTCAATGCCATGAAGGAAAAGGATATAAGGATCCATGAGAAGGGGAATATCGCCTTTCAGGTTAAAAAAACGTACGGGGACTGGGAACAGGGTTTCAGGGATGCTGATATAGTCTTTGAGAATATTTATAAAACCTCAAAACAAAAGCATGCACCGATCGAGCCGATTGGTTCCTGTCTTGCCGACTATGGTCCCAATGGAAATCTCTTGGTCTACTCATCCACCCAGCTCCCTCACTGGAGCAAGATGTATCTTGCCAGGGCTCTAAATCTGTCCCAGAACAAGGTCAGGCTCATCAAACCCTATACCGGCGGCGCTTTTGGCGGCAGATGCGGACTCATTCACGGTCTGGAGCTTATGTGTAGCTGGCTCTCAAGGGAAACCTGCAGACCCGTCAGGATGTCCTTTACGAGGAAGGAGGATTTTACGGCTACGGAAACCCGGCATCCCATGACCATTGCAATGAAGACCGGTATTACCCGTGACGGACTCCTGATAGCAAACCAGGTCGATCTGGTTGCGAATGTTGGGGGATACGGTACCCATTATATTGGGGTCATAGCCGATTGTCTCTCTACGGGGGTAGGTTTGTATAGATGTCCGAACGTCAATTTCAATGCGACCGCGGTATTTACCAATACATCCCTTACCGGCGCGTACCGGGGGTATGGTAACCCCCAGATGAACTTTGCCCAGGAATCCCAGATGGATATGCTTGCCGAGGCAGTCGGAATGGATCCCGTAGAGTTCAGGCTGAAGAACTATAGGGGACTCGGCGAGATAGATCCCGTACTCAATCAGGAGATCCTGAGCGACGGTATGAAGGAGTGCTTGGAAAAGGGTGTCAAATCATTTGGCTGGAAAGAGAAACGAACACAGGGAGAGTGCCCGGGACCGAAAAAAAGAGGTGCGGGCATGGCTGTCATGCTTCACGGAACCGGCGCGGCGGGAGCACTTCCCGATCCGGCATCGGCCGCCGTCATGATCAATGCAGATGGTTCAGTGGAGCTTCTAACCGCGGCCGCGGACGAAGGCCAGGGAAACAGAACGGTTCTGGCCCAGATCGCGGCGGAGGTCCTGGGCATTGAATTTGAAAAGATATCCGTTTCCGAAACAGATACAGGGATTACACCTCTGGACGGGGGGACCCATGGCAGCCGTCAGACTTATGCCGGCGGGCTCGCGGTCAAAAAAGCCGCTCAAGAGGCACGGGAAAAATTACTCCGTTTCGCTGCAAAGGAACTCGATGTGGCGGATGATGATTTGGAGATCAGGGAAGGCCTTATCTATAACAGGAGAGATCGGAATCAATCTATTCTTCTCGGGGATCTCATGAGGAGGGTCCAGATTGGTGATATGAGTGTAAATGAACAGGTAATGGGGATGTCCACGGGCATTGCCGAAGCAATGCCGGGTTACTACGGTGCCAATTTTGCGGAAGTGGAGGTAGATACGGAGACGGGGGAGGTTCGGGTCCTCAAACTAACGGGAGCCTTTGATGTGGGACGTGCCATCAATCCTTCAATGGTGGAAGGCCAGATCACCGGCGGAGGAGTCATGGGGCTTGGCTGGGCCTTGACCGAAGAGCTGATGCTGTCCGATGGACGCATACTGAACAACTCATTCAGAGACTACCGGCTCCTGAGAGCAGGTGATATCCCCGAACTGGATACGATAATCGTCGAATCCCATGAACCAACCGGTCCTTACGGGGCTAAGGGTATTGGAGAGGGGTGTCTGGTCTGTGTCGCTTCCTCAATTGCCAATGCCATCTATGACGCGATCGGCGTCAGGATGAAGGACTTGTGCATAACCCAGGAGAAGATTCTCAAGGGATTGGAAGATCAGTCACAGGGTTCATGATAGGGAACCAACCTTATGGAGGCCACTGTTGACTATTCTAGGAGCTTGTCGGTCTAGGGTTTGAGTTGAAAGGCATTAGATTTCTGGTTGCTCCAGGTTTTGGTGCCCGAGTGACGCCTCCACCCGCATAGCGGGTGGGGGCGTCACTTCTTCGGATATCTACCACTGCGATTACCTCCGGTCATAACAAAGGATTGGCTCTGACAATTATTTTATAGGATTAACCGGATTACCGGTTATGGCCCTCAGGATGACCCTCACCTGCTCCACACGCCCCGAGTTAAAACCAAGCTGGTCACTGGCTACGCCTCTCTCAATACAGGCGGGTTTGGTTTCGGCATACATCCGTGCAGAC
>JBAPTR010000018.1:0-1741 GCA_049282265.1 Desulfatiglandaceae bacterium
GGTTATAGGATCTTGGATCCGCCCGGCTTTTTTTATCCGCCTTGGCGGGATTTCGGGCTTGCTCCTGGATGAATGTGCAACGAATGCCAAGCCTCGGCATCGTTTCGCCCTAATCCAAGGCGGATAACCACGGCGTAGTCACGTCCCCGGCGTTACGAAGACGGGTATTTATGAGGGGCCATGGGTTTTCCCGTGAGGCTCCGTTGGAGGGCTGAACATGAAGGAAAGACGAGCTTTAACAGATGACAATATCGACGATTTCGGCTTTTTGTTTTCACCCGATTCCTTCTCTCGAAAAGATGACAGGGAAGACATGCTTTTCTATCAGAAAGCGCGGTTGGTCAGCCACCTGGATTCTGTGGCCCTCGGCACCGTTGAAAAGGTGGTCGGTGGACTCATCGTTGAGAAAAAACCCGTGATCCTGGACCTGATGGTCTCGTGGAATTCCCACATAATGCAGGACCTTGAGACTTCGCGCGTAGTGGGATTGGGACTCAACAAGACCGAACTTGAAAGAAACCGTGTATTGACTGAACGGGTGATCCACGATCTCAACGAAGATCCGGTTTTGCACTTTCCCGCGAACACGTTCGATGTGGTCCTCAACACGGTCTCCGTGGATTACATGACACACCCCGTAGAGGTGTTCCGGGAGGTGGGCCGGGTGCTCAAACCGGGAGGGCTCTTCCTGGTCATCTTTTCCAACCGGTTTTTCCCGGAAAAGGTCGTCAAGGCCTGGGCGGAGGCAAGTGAGGAGGAGCGGATCATCCTGGTGGAGGAGTTCTTTACCCTGGCGGAACGCTTTGAGGATACAACCCTTTTTGTGTCCAAGGGCAGGCCCCGTCCCGCAGATGACAAGTATGCCCACCTGGACATCCCCAGCGATCCCATTTACGCGGTCTATGCTGAGAAAAGGGGAGGAGACCCAGACAGAAAAAGGCGACCGAAGGTTATCCTGCCGTTCGGTGAAAAACCGGATCCAAGGGAGGTCGAGAAAAATAAGACTAAGGTGAAAGAGACCCTGGCATGTCCCTATTGCGGGGAACGAATGAAAAAATGGATCGTTCCCGACAACCCGTTTTGCCAGACGTGGGACAATGACTATATGTATATCTGCTTCAATGACCGATGTTCTTATTATGTCCGGGGCTGGGATCAGCTCTCCGCAGAAGGAAATCGGGGGATGTCATATCGGTTGATGTATAATCCTGAGAAGGACCGCTGCATGCCGATACCGGTGCCTTCAAACAAGGCTCTGAGGGAAGGGATCGCGGAGGAATCGTGAGTTGACTTTGTTCTGTGTCTTCTCCGGATCATGGCTTCCGCTGGCTTTCGCGTGGTATCCCCCGCGAGAATCTCTCCTGGAATACGATGGCAATATATGGTGATAAGTTCTGATTTGATGGTTATTGCCCAATATGCTATAAGAAATTATCAATTCTTGAGGCGAGTAGAGTTTTATGGATGAAGACATTCGCGAGAGGACAAAAACACTGATAAAAGAGGCGCGTACCTGTGTGTTGGCTACGGCCTCCGCAAACCATCCCCACTGTTCCTTGATGGCCTATGCCACCAATGCTTCTTGTGATGAAATCTACATGGTAACCACAAAAAACAGCCGCAAATATCAGAATATGCTTGAAAACCCGGCGGTCAGCCTCCTGATCGATACAAGAGAAGGGGGATTAAGATCCGGACATGCGGAAACCATGGCGTTGACCGTTTCCGGAAGGTTTCAAGC
>JBAPTR010000019.1:0-13770 GCA_049282265.1 Desulfatiglandaceae bacterium
GAGCCGGGGACGGGGGCCGGCCCCTCCTTCGCCACCAGGACCTCTGGTCCGCCGGGCCGTTCGGCATCGATATAGCGCATGGCGTTTCTTTCCTTTCTATGGCATTAATGTTTGATCCGCATTTCGGGAAAAGGGGTCATATCTATTTTAATTGAGTTCGAACTGCCAATCCTGATATTTCCCAATCACCCCAAGGAACACTACTCCTCATTATTGTCAATATTTTCTATCATGCCACACAGCGAGGAACAACCGCGGAGACGTAAAGAAGGACGGGGTTGAAATTAGGTGTTTCTTTTTTCAATTGTTTGGCTATATCCATTTAAATCCGATTCGGGCCGGAATGGTAAAAGATTTAGAATCACTTGACAGATATACCTGCAAGTGTGAGCACGTCCATAAGAAATAACTCAAAACGCTTTTTGGTTTCTTGGTTTTTGTGGACGTTCCCACTGTTCATTTTCGTTCCACACTCTAATCCAAAGTTTCAAGATTGAACAACGCCTCCCGTTTTCTCCGAAGTCAGGCGAATGCCCTGAATCGCTGATATCTTCTATCGAGGAGGTCAGGATTCGGCCTCAACTCTGTCGGCCGTGGAACAATGAGTTTTTGCAGATGCAGGCCTTGCAAACCATGCAGTAACATCGGGCCGTCTTTCTCTTTGAAAATATCCTCCCGAACCTCGATCACATAGTCCGGTCTGACACCCAGCAATAGTCGGTCGAAGGCCGCATGATGGAGTTTACAGAGAGAAATGCCGTTCTTTACAATAGGCTCGCCGTCCGGTTCCCCGTCGGGGATAATATGAGCGGCTTCCAAGAGTTCCAGGTGCCGAAGGCGGCAAAATGCGCACTGTTCACGGTAAGCACGAAGAACCCTCTCCCTGAATCCTTGCTGGTGCAGCCGATTCCTCACAGAAGAGGTGATATAGGCTCTTCGGGCCTCGGCCCCTGTATCTGAAACACCCGCGGACTCCGCCCCGACCTCCCACTTCGGACCAATGAGCGACAGATCATCCACCGCGACCTTGAACGTCAGGCTCTCCGGGTCGTCACCAACAATAAAGACCGGCCAGACTGCAAGATATTTGCCCGGTACCACACCGTGTAAATGATAGGAAAAGGGGTCATACCTATTTAATGTGGTTCGGGTTGTGGCGGCTTCAAATTCCTTGTCGGGAAAAAGGCGGACTGCTGTCTCGATCAGTGCCGGCTTTTTCATCAAAAAGCCTCACCTCCCGTGGGTTGTCCGTTTGCAAAAGAGACGGTATATGAGTTTTCAGTAATCCTCTGAAAGAATTATGTCAAATGATTTCCAAGCATTGGCCGCAGACCAGGCTTCGCACAAGGCTACGACCCGGCAGGCCCATACAGACATACGCAGACTTTCCGTCCAGTTCTCTTCTAAATCATACCGGATGGTTTTGACAGATATGGTCACAAGCAAAGCGTTTTTTTTGTCTGGGAAAAGGGGTCATACCTATTTTAATTGAGACCCTACTGGGATGAACCCTATGAATTGAACCAATAATATGCCGATTTATTCACCATTTTCACCTGAGATACATTCTGGAGATCACAACCCTAACCAATCCTGTGATAAGAGAATACTATACGGGATGGCCAAGTGCGGGGACATGCGCATGTTATGGCAAGATGATGACGACAGCCACGAGGATGACATTAAAGGGGTAAAAAATGGTGCTCCCCGTGGAGATGGGTGCACTGATCAATCCGTCTTTGATTGCGGATTTGACAAAGGCCTTGCCGGGCGAAACCATCATGAGCGTCGCGGAACCGGTGAGTCCCGAGTGCCAGGTGCAGCCCGGACCCAGATAGGCAGCGGCCACCAGGACGCGATAATCCACTTTCGGGTTCCTGCGAACAATAAACAGGGCCAGGACATAGGCGATCATGGTGAGGATAAGTACGATTACAAAAGAGTCAGGAATCCATTTTTCTGTTCAATTCGTCAAACCAGCGCCCAAATTCCTGAGGAAGCCCTGCCCTCCTGTTTCATTGCTCTCGGCCATGATTTCCTCCATAAGATAAAGTCTATTGCCGGTCTGAAAACGGTCCTTTTTGGATCTCAGATGGAGAAAAAGTCTTCGTCACCTCCTTTATTTTATTGTTGCTGTAACCCCGCACTGATCGACGGGTCGCGGAGCACCTGCCCGCCAACAAAAAAACCCCTCCCGCGGATATGCCGCAACAGGGGTTTTTTATCGTCAAGTTCACAGTCAACCCTTTTAACTCACGAAATGTTCGTTAAAAGCATCGCTTAATCCATATGTTTCGTTCACTTGATATTATATTGACTTTATTTTGTCAAGATAAAAATAAGCGTTCAATCTTAGATTGCACTTTTACTCATTGCTCTACTACGAGTGGTGCCGCTTCTGATAGATCCTCACGGCGCGGTTGTGCTCTTCCAGTGTCTTTGAAAAATGATGGGTGCCGTCATTTTTAGATACGAAATAGAGGTAATCCGTGCGGGCAGGGAAAAGCACGGCCTTGATGGATTCCAACCCCGGGCTGGCTATGGGACCTGGAGGCAGCCCCCTGTTAAGATAGGTATTGTAGGGTGAAGGGTGTTCCAGGTCCTTCCGCCTCAGATTGCCTGTAAAGGATTTGAGGCCGTAGATCACGGTCGGATCGCTTTCAAGACGCATCTTCTTTTTCAGACGGTTGAGGAAGACACTCGCAATCAGGGGCCGTTCCTCGGACCGGCCTGTCTCTTTCTCTACGATGGACGCCAGTGTCACGACTTCTTCGAGAGACATGCCGCACCTTCTTATGCGCGCGCTCAGGGGCGCGACGGCCTGCCTGAAACGCTTGACCATGACGTCAATCACGGCCCTGGCGGCAAGGCCACGGCTGAACTCATAGGTATCGGGAAAGAGGAATCCCTCAAGACCCGGGCCTGAAAAACCGTATTCTTCGGCGAGCTGCGGGTCTCCGGTCAATGCCAGGAATTTCCGTTCATCGACGAGGTTTTCTTCAGCCAGAACGGCCGCGATGTGTCTGCGATCATACCCTTCAGGGATGGTGACGGAATAGAGGATACTCTTTCCACGCATAAGGATATTGAATATCTTGGAAGGAGGCATGGAGGTGCTCAGGAGGTACTCCCCGGTCTTTATGTCACTCCCATACCCTTTGAAACGGCCCCATAATTCGAAGAGGACTCTGCTCCTGATGAAGCCCTTTGCCTCTAGGTCCCTGGCCACCGCCTTGAGCGTTACCCCTTCGCGGACCTGGAATACCTTGGGATGGCCGCCTTTTCCTGGAGGGGTTATGAGGTAATAGCCAAACCCAAAGGCAATGGATATGACGAGTAGGAAAAACAACCCTGCGGAAAGCAGAAAAAGCTTCTTCTTGTGCGCTAGCAACGGCATGATAAGTTAATGTAATCCTTATTCATTTTCCTATGTAGTGGCTCAAGACCGGGCCGCCGCCTATCCATTCTTTTCTGAATGGTTCCTGGGCCGTATCGAAAGAACGGGGCACACGGCGCCCCGGACCGCACGGGCCGTGGTGGAGCCCACAAACACGGTCTCCATGAGACCCTGCCCCCTGAAGCCCAGAACTACCAGATCCATGTCATTAACCAATGCATATTTGGCCAGTTCCTCATGGGGCTGTCCCGCCAGGAGAGAGATCTTGGGCGAGCACCAGTTCAGGGCCTCCTTCGGGATCATGCTGTTCATCTTTTCCTTGAGTTCCACACGCAAGTCCTCTCGATTCAAAGCAGCCGGGTCTGTCTGAAGTTTCAGGAGGTCCCTGTAAACAGAAGGTTCGATGACATGTACCAGATGAAGTTCGGATTGAAATTGCTGTGACAGACTGAGGCCATGTTCAAAGGCCAGGTCCGAGTCGGGAGAAAAATCCAATCCCACGAGAACCTTATCGAAACTGACCTTCTCAAACGCAACCTTTTGCATTCCATGTGCCGCGCTACGTACGACCAGCAACGGGCAGTGCAGTCTCCTCATCAAACGTTCCGTAACCGAACCCATAACGAGCCGCTTCAGGCCGGAACGCCCATGGGTTGCTGAAATGACCAGATCGACCTCCTTTTCCACGGCCAGTGCTTCTATCTCATGGGCCGTACGACCTTCCGCAACCAGGGGCGCCCATTCAATAGAATACTCGCGCATGAGATCGCCGAGGCCTTCCTCCGCCTGGGTCCTTATGCTCTTCCTGTCCAGTCCTCCATCTCCCATGGCCTCGCCATAGACCGCAACGGCGGGCAAATCCACCACGTGGCAGACATAAAGCATGGCCCCGAACTCTCTGGCCAAGGCCACCCCATAAGGGACTGTGAATCTGGAGCACTCTGAAAAATCCGTCGTGCACATAATCCTTCTCAAATGCACTCGCATGGTCACACCCTCCTTTCTGTCTACCCCTTTAAAGTGTTTGCGGATCACCACGCATCAAAAGAAAACATGATTGTTCAGCTCAAAATTCCACGGCAATATTGAGGGCGAAATGCCCAAAGCAGTTTACGAAAGAGACGGGTTCTGCTGTTTGACGGCTGTCGCTTGTGTTGTCGTATTTGACTCAAATTCAAAATCTACGAAGCAAGATGGGAAGGAACTTGAACCTTTTGAATTATAGGAAATCCGGTCAAAAAGTGTCAAGAGATTTGGGGCGAGGAAAAGGCCTTGTTTTTTTCTCTGAACGGACTTATATTAAGATATTTTATGATTCAGTCTGTTCATCGACTTCAATCCTTTGTCTAATCTCGACACACAGGCCCAATCATCCCGTATCTCTAAGAAGGAGAATTTGCTGGTGGATTTTAAGATGATATCAAAGTTGCAATGGCCGAAGTTCGACCTCGGAAAAATAGAGTGGCCGAAGTTCGATATTTCCCGAATTCAATGGTCCAAAATTCCTAAATTAAGAATTGGTGATTCTGTTTCCAAACTCCCCATTGTTCAGGGAGGAATGGGTGTGGGGATATCGCTGTCAGGGTTGGCTTCCGCAGTGGCGAATGAAGGAGGCATAGGCGTAATCGCTGCAAACTCAATAGGTATGCTTGCCCCTGATTATTATGCCAAGCACAAAGATGCCAATGCTATTGCCTTAAGAAAGGAGATCAAAAAGGCGCGAGAGAAGACCTCGGGCATCATCGGGGTCAATATTATGGTGGCCGTGCATGATTTCGATGCCCTTCTTATGGTCGCAATCGAAGAAAAAGTCGATATGGTCTTTCTTGGGGCCGGACTCCCGATCAAGGGGATTCCTGTTGGAAAGCTCAGGTCAGCCGGAGTCAAAGTGATTCCTATTGTAAGCTCAGCAAGGGCGGCAGGGCTTATCTTCAGATCCTGGTTGAAAAGGTATGATGATGTCCCCGATGGTGTTGTTGTGGAAGGGCCGAAGGCTGGGGGGCACCTGGGATTTAAAAAGGATCAAATCGATGATCCCGGATACGCGCTTGAATGTATTTTGCCCGACGTAGTCGCCGAGATAAAGACCTATGAGGATAAACTACGCAGGACCATCCCTGTAATCGCCGCGGGCGGCGTTTATACCGGCGCCGATATCTACAAACTTTTCAAGCTTGGAGCAAGCGGTGTACAGATGGGGACACGGTTCGTGGCCACACGTGAATGTGACGCAGACATCAGATTCAAGGAGGCCTATGTCTCCTGCAAGGAAGGCGATATAGAAATTATCAAAAGCCCTGTCGGCATGCCGGGCCGGGCTATCCGGAACAAGTTCCTGATGGATATTTCAGCCGGGAAAAGCAAGGGCCACAAGTGTGCCTGGAAATGCCTCAAAAGCTGTGAAATCAAAACCGCGCCCTATTGTATCTCTCTTGCGCTTAATAATGCCAGAAAAGGGGATCTGGAGGAGGGCTTTGCCTTTGCCGGAAGCAATGCCTTCAGGGTTGACAAGATAATTTCGGTAAAGGAATTGCTCCAGGAATTGAAAGCACAATATCTGTGCGCCGAAGAGAATACGGCCGGCAGCCTCAGGATCGAATATGAAAAGGCCCTTAGAAGGCTTGCGTCCCTTAGAGATGAGTATGTAATGGCGCTAAGAATGGGACTTAGTTCCCTGAGTGATGAATATGGTTGGGATATTGAGAAGAAAGCCACAATATTGCGCGAAGAGTATGTAGTAAAGGCCATGGATCGGATCAGTTCTCTCAAAGACGGCTACTTGAAGACGGTGGACAAGGCCAACCTCCTAAAAGCAGAGCTTGTGGAGCTGTTTGAGCGCTATTCATTGGCCAACAGTCTTCACACCGAAAAAATTTGAAAAAAGCCTTTACGGTGGATCTAATCAAACAAGTTTGCGGCCTCAAGTTTTTTACTTACTTGCGGACATCCTCATACCCGCTGCCCGGTTGAGAAAGGGCGCCGGGGGAGCTACTCCCTCAAGTTCCTTCGGGCAAGTTTCCGGTACCTGATTCGGTGGGGCTGTGCGGCGGCTTCCCCGAGTCTTGCCTTTTTATCCGCTTCGTACTCCGTGTAATTGCCGTCGAACCAGGCAACTTTGCTGTTCCCCTCAAAAGCCAGGATGTGGGTCGCGATCCTGTCCAGAAACCAGCGGTCATGGCTGATGATAACGGCACAGCCCCCGAAGTTTTCAAGGGCCTCTTCAAGCGCCCGCAACGTGTTCACATCGAGATCATTGGTCGGCTCGTCCAGCAGAAGGACATTGGCCCCTTCCTTCAAGATTCGGGCAAGATGCACACGGTTCCGCTCCCCTCCTGAAAGGTTGCCCACCTTTTTTTGCTGATCGGTCCCTGAGAAATTGAATCTTGCAGCATAGGCCCGGGAATTCACCTGCCTGTTGCCGAGCGGTATAGTATCCTGCCCGTCCGAAATGACTTCCCATACGGTCTTATCAGGGGGAAGGGCGTCGCGACTCTGGTCCACGTAGGCCAGCTGCACGGTTTCGCCTATCCTGAATTCCCCGGAGGTGGCTTTTTCTTTCCCTGTAATCGCCCGGAACAGGGTGGTCTTCCCCGCGCCATTGGGCCCGATGACTCCCACGATGGCCCCGGAGGGGATAGAGAAGGAGAGGTTCTCTATCAAGAGACGGTCGCCGTATGCCTTGCTGAGATTCTTGGCTTCTATGACCACTTCGCCAAGGCGGGGACCGGGCGGGATGTAGATTTCCAGGTCCTTTCCCCGCTTTTCGTTCTCCTGGCTCAACAGGGATTCATAGGCGCTGATCCGCGCCTTTGCCTTTGCGTGCCTTCCTTTGGGAGACATCCTGATCCACTCCAGCTCCCTCTCCAGGGTTTTCCGGCGCTTGCTTTCTCCCTTCTCCTCAAGTTGCAGCCTCTTCTGCTTCTGCTCCAACCAGGAAGAGTAATTTCCTTTCCAGGGGATGCCCTCACCCCGGTCAAGTTCCAGGATCCAGCCCGCCACATTATCGAGGAAATAACGGTCATGGGTTACTGCAATCACGGTGCCTGCGTAGCGTTGGAGGTGCTGCTCCAGCCAGGCAACAGACTCTGTATCGAGATGATTGGTCGGTTCGTCAAGAAGAAGGATATCCGGTTTCCGGAGGAGAAGTCTGCACAGTGCCACACGCCGTCTCTCTCCTCCTGAAAGCACGTTCACCGGTGTTTCCCCAGGGGGACAGCGGAGGGCATCCATGGCCATCTCAAGCTGTGCATCCAGATCCCATGCCTCTAGGGCATCAATCTTTTCCTGGACCTCTCCCTGTCGCTCGATCAGCTTGTTCATCTCCTCCTCGGACATGGGATTGGCAAACTGCTCGTTGATACGGTTGAACTCGTTGACCAGGGCAACGGTTTCCTTCAGCCCCTCTTCCACAATATCCCGAACCGTTTTCGTGTTGTCCAGTTCCGGTTCCTGATCGAGAAGGTCTACTGTAAGACCGGAGGAAATACTGGTCTGTCCATTGAATTCTTTGTCGACACCTGCGAAAATTCGCAGAAGGGTGCTCTTCCCTGAGCCGTTAAGGCCCAGAACGCCTATTTTTGCGCCATAGAAAAAGGAGATGGAGATATCCTTTAAAACCGGTTTCTTGTCATAGTTCTTGCTTACCTGGATCATGGAATAAATGATCTTGTTCGGTTCCTGGCCCATTGGGTTTGATACCCTCCGTGAATAAGATATTGGTCTCAGCTCTCCCCGATAATAACCGCTTTCTGTTTCTCCTTCCCCTTGGGATTTTTTTCCACAAAGATTTTTTCCCCGGTAAAGGGATTCAATCCCGTATGGTACATGAGGGTCGAATAGGTAGAGGGAGCGGGGGTAAATATCTGTATCTGCTCGGGTTTAATTCGAAGCTTTTCATTTACGAAGGCTTTCAAGTTCCGCATATCATCAAGATTGCATCCCGGGTGTGCTGCGATCAGGTAATAGGTCAGAAATTGCTTTTTTTGAACTGACTTTGACAAACGGTCAAAGAGCGTCTTCAGTTCAAGAAGCGAATCCGTATCAGGTTTCCCCATTAAGTCGAGTACGTTTCTTCGGGTGTGCTCCGGAGCTACTTTCATCTGGCCGGATACATGGTGGGACACAATCTCTTCAAGGTACTTTGTACAATGCCTTCGATCATTAAACAACAGATCGTACCTGAGACCGGAGGCGATGAAGGCCTTTTTTATCCCGTCAATCTGCCGGATTTTGGTTAACAGCTCAATCTGCCTGCTGTGGTTGGGCTTGAGATTCGGACAGATTTCGGGAAACAGGCATCTCCTGTCGGTACAGCTTCCCTTTTCAAGTTTCTTTCTGCACTCGAAACCATACATGTTGGCGGTCGGGCCACCGATATCCGGAATGTATCCCTTGAAATCCGGTAACCCCACGATCCGTTCAGCCTCCCTTATAATTGACCTGATACTCCGGGACTGGACCGTCCTTCCCTCGTGAACCGCGATGGCGCAGAAATTACATTCGCCGTAACATCCTCTGTGTGTCGGGATGGAAAACCTGATGGTATCCATGGCCCTCACATGACCGTTCTTTTTGTAAAAGGGATGGAGGTCTCTTTCAAAATCCAGTTCATATATCCTGTCGAGTTCTCTCTCCGACATGATGTGCGACGGCGGATTATGGACGAGGTACCTGTTTTGATGTTTCTGAACAAGGCCCCTCGCATTTACCGGATCATTATTGTGATAAAATGTGTGAAAGCTCTCAATAAACTTTCCCTTATCATTCAGTACTTCCTCATATGAGGGGAGTTCTATATAATCATCGGGTTTCTCCCCGGAGATGTAGCATATGCCCCTGATGTCCCGGTATTCCGCGCCGGCGTCCATTGCCCTTGCCAGGCTGACGGCGCTCTTTTCCCCCATCCCGTAAACGAGCAGGTCGGCCTTTGAATCAAAGAGTATCGACCTCCGGATACGATCCGACTTAAAGTCATAATGGCTTATCCGTCTCAGGCTCGCCTCCATACCTCCCAGTACTATTGGGGTACTGCTGCCCTTGAAGTGGTGCTTGATAAGATTTGTGTAAACGATAACCGCCCTGTCCGGTCTCCGGTTGTTGATCCCACCGGGCGTATAGTCATCCGATTTTCTTCGTTTTCCCGTGGCCGTGTAGTTGGCGACCATGGAATCAACGGCCCCGGCGGTAACTCCCCAGAAAAGCCTTGGCGAACCGAGACGTGTTATGTCTTTTCCTGATGAGACATCCGGCTGGGCGATTATTCCGACCTTAAATCCGGCGTCTGAAAGGACCCGGCCTATTACAGCCGTACCCATGTAGGGAGAATCTATATAACTGTCACCTGAGACAATGATGATGTCAGGCTGATCCCACCCGAGTTTTCGCAGTTCGCTTTTTGTGGTTGGTAAAAAGGGCATAAGAATCAGTAGATTGTGTCAGTCAGCCGTGAATGGTTTTGACCCTCCCCACAAGGCCGTTTTCCAAGCGAACCTTGATCCCGTGGGGATGTGTGGCGGATTTTGTCAGGATATCCCGGACAATGCCTTCGGTAAGCTTTCCGGTTCTCTGGTCCTGCTTCAATACAATGGAAACTTTCAGGCCGGCTCGAATATCGGCTCTTGTTCTTCCGTCAGTCATTTTACCACCAGACCTTCTTTACTCATTTTTATGTTTTCCTCCAGCCTTTTATGGCCCGGAAGGTAATGCCTGACGTCAAGGTATAGTGCCATCAGGGTTTTTCTGCAAGCCAGATTGTGTGCCTGCCGCCTTTTCCGGATTTGCGGGCCCGCACGGTTACGGTTTCCGTCTGGAATCCGCACTGCTTCAGGCGACGGTTAAATGGTTCGTCTGCTCCGGAAGACCAGACGGCCAGGATCCCTCCGGGGCGGAGAGCGGAAAAGGACGTTTCCAGACCGGATATCCCGTAAAGGCGGTCATTGGTTTCCCTGGCAAGCCCTTCAGGACCGTTGTCCACATCAAGAAGTATGGCATCCCAGGCGGATGTTTTTCCCCTGATGGTTTCCGCCACATCCTCTTCTTTCACGGTTACCCGGGGGTCCTCCAGCGGCATTCCTGCAAGGTGCCCCAGGTATTGCCGGTTCCATCTCACGACATCCGGGATCAGCTCGGATACGGTGATGCGTGTATCCGGGCCCGATTGTTCAAGTGCTGCCGCCAGGGTGTAGCCCATGCCGAGGCCTGCAACGAGAATCTTCAGGCCGGATTTTCGTCTTATGCGGCCATATGCGAGTGTTGCCAGCGCATCTTCGGAACCATGGACGCGGCTGTTCATCAGTTCTGATCCTGCGGTTCGGATGGAGAATTCCCCGCCTCGCTTCAGCAGTGTGACTTCACCTTCATGTCCGCGGACTACCGCCCGGCCGATCTCTTCCCAGGGGATCATACGCTTCTCCTCAACCGGCAGATGAATAGTGCAATCTGCATGTTTCTGTTTTTCGGCTTATACCCTATCATGATAGAAATAAAGGGGGACGTAAAGGGGGGGCGGGGTTGAATTTAGTAGTAAGGAAAAAACAAGGATTCCAGAAAATACCCTGGGCTAATTGAAAAAATATCTCCGGTGACAACAGCCCGCCGGCCAGGGAGATGATTGCAAGGTCTTTGATCAAACTCAACAGCTTACCGATGGAATACCCCTCAAAGTCGCGCATGTTTTCCGCATACCGCAATTGCCAATCCTGCGGCTCCCCCATCGCATTGTCAGAGTGCGGGAGCTGGCCTCTCAAGCTCCCATTCCCCGGTTTTCAGGGTCTTCTTTCGAGATCATCCGTACCTTGAGTTCCCCGCTCCGCACATGCAGATCGCTCTGCGGGAAGGGGATCTCGATGTTTGCCCCCTTCAGTTTGTACCAGATGGAGAAATAAAGGGCACTGCGGATAAAAGGAGTCAACCATGGCTCATCGATCCAGACGCGGAGCTGAAAGTCGATCGAACTGTTTCCATATTGTCTGAAAAGGACATCGGAGGGAGGCTGATCCAGGACCTTGCGTTCTTCCCTGGCCGCATCGAGAAGGATATCCCGCACCTGGTTGGGGTCGGAACCGTAGCTTACTCCCACGGGAATGTCCACCCGAACGAGCCGGTCACGGTAACTGAAATTGGTCACCTGTGACCCCACCAGATCGCTGTTGGGGATGATGATGTCAAGGCCTGCTCTGGTGCGTACAACGCTGCTCCGAAGTCCGATGGTGATGACCTTTGCGTCCGTTTCCCCAATCCTGATAATATCAGCCTGCTTCACTCTTCGCTCAATAAGGATGATGAGGCCGCTGGCAAAATTGTTTACCACATTCTGCAGCCCGAACCCGACACCGATACCCAGGGCGCCAAGGACGATTTTCAATGTGGACAGATCAAAACCCAGAGAGCTGAGACCCACAAAGAATCCGATGACCACGAGACAATAGCGCACCAGGGTCTCGAGACTCGTACTCGTGGTGGGATCAACCCCGATACCGGGCAGAAAACGGGAGCCCAGAAGACCTGAAAAAACTCGCGCACCTATCACAAAGGCCGCCATCAAGCCCAGGGCCAGCAAGATGGAAAAAACGGATATATCGGTAGCGCCGAATTTAAAGAACGGGTGTCCCAGCCAGCCTGCAATGCCGCCGAGCAACCCCAGTTGCTGCAGGATGACCAGCACAAAAACAGAGGGGATGATCACCCTTCGAATCCTGCGGCGCCGACTTCCCGGCGGGAGGGATTCCTTGCTCAGGGAGATGAGCAGTCGGTAGAGGAGGAAAAAAAAGAGAATGGGAATAAGTCCGAAAGGGTGTCCTGCCGTCTTGGACATCCGGCTCCAAATCCCGAAGAGCGAGTAGAATAGAATAGCCCACAAGGGCCAGAAAGAGACGCCCAGAAGCTCCAAACCTATCTTCAATCCCCGCGATTCTGTGAAGCCCGGGGATTCACGGTATCTGCGGAGGGTGCGGGCAGTAAGCACTCCCGGCAGATAGGAAATTATTGAAATGACTATAAGAAGTGCGGCGTTGCGCACCCAGGGTTGGCCAGCCAGGATGTAAAGGTGATGTACTACTGTGCTAAAGACCTGATTCATGGTTTGATCCCCAAGGCAGATGAAGCGCAACTATTCGAGGTCCCGATTCAGATCGGTCGGATGACGGAAACTGATCGAACATTAGGTTTCTCCTGAGACAGCCCCCGCTCTTTAAGGGCAGTTAAAAATATACCATTTCTAAGAAAACAATGCACGAGGATTTCTTCAGTCATTCCCCACGCGTCTTTCAAATGGACTGCTCCGGGACGCCCCCCTGGACCTTCCCGATTATCGGGAATGAGACCTAAAGCGTTCTCTCCACCAATTTAACCTTGAAACCGGAAAAGCAGTCGGTTATACATGCGTAGATGTGCCGTTAACGTTTGAGCAGAAAAAAACCTGCCCAGTATTACGGAAAAGAAGACAGTGCTGAAAGCAGGAAATTTTTGGATGAAAAGCTTTTGAAACCAGTAAATATTATCTGATTCTATGCCTGGATTTTTTTACCAATTGCCAAAAAATACCAGCCGGTGTTTTAAGGGTTATAAATTGCTCTGGCATCTTCTGGCCATAGTGCTCACGTACATCATCGTAACTTCCGGTTTTGATTGGTTCTATTTTGTCTCCACCCAAAAACCCGTCCTGCGAACTTTGCTTTTTCCGGCGGTTAGACTGGGTATGATTTTGCCGGTCCTTGTTCCATTGCTCCTGTTGGCAATCGCCGCACCAAGAAAAGATCTCAAAATCAAAAATACGGCCTTTGCCCTGGGTCAGGCCGCCATTCTGGGTCTGGCCATCTCTTCCTTCTACAAAGTTTTTACCGGCAGAATTCCGCCCCCGCATTTCTTTGGCGGCGACGCCCTCGTCGACACCAGCCACGGATTTCGGTTCGGTTTTTTGCGCGGCGGAATGTTTTGGGGCTGGCCTTCTTCACATACCACCGTCGCCTTCGCCACGGCCGTCGTACTTTGGGAACTATATCCTGAAAACAATCTGGTCCGCTACGCGGGTATTTTGTACGCGTTCTATGTGGGAATTGGCGTCTCCATCAGAATCCACTGGTTTTCCGAATTCGTCGCAGGCGCCATCATCGGTTCGGTAATCGGGGCAGTCGTCGGGACAAGTTTTCACCACCGCAGGTCAGGCATCAACCCACCACAGGCAAACGATCCTCCATCCAAGACATGATTCGCGCAGAACTCCCTCCAAAACAGGTTGTTCCGGAAGAGAAGGGGAACGGAATGTTCCCGATTCTTCGATACTTATAATTATGTACAGGATGCCGGCAGGCAGAGTTTCGGCTTGCAGTACCTGTGAAAAACCTTCAGTCTTTATCCTTCCGTATCCCGTATTTTTC
>JBAPTR010000020.1:0-8340 GCA_049282265.1 Desulfatiglandaceae bacterium
AGGCCTATGTCATCGCCAGTGGCGGCGCCAAGGATCTGGATGGTTCCAATGGGTTCTTTGACCTGGGAAACGGTGAAAGCACGGCCGGGAATCCGGGGTTCAACGCACCCAACAGGATCCAGTCCACCTCCTACGATGATCTCTCGCGGGCCCTTTCTCTCAACGAACTCAACCAGAAGAATTGTACAGGGGGCGGCGGTTCGGGCGGAGGAGGAGGTCCTCCAGGCGTCGAAAACACGGACGTCCTCTGCAGCGACGGCCTGGACAACGACGGAGACGGCTTTATCGACTGTTATGACCAGGACTGCTGCGGCGCAGGCCTGACCGTTTGCCCCCAGTGCCCCCCGTCCACCAACATCCAGATCAATACCAACCCCGTGCCGCCCGGGACCGGCAAAGTGGGCGAGACCTTTACACACACCTTTCAGGCCGCGGGCGGATCAGGCTACTACTACGGGTACGTGGACTCCATCGCTCCCAACATCCCCGGCGCAACCATCAGCCTCTGGAACGGCACTCTCAGCGGCACCATCGACAACTGTGCCGGGAGCTATGCGGTCAATGTACGGGTGGAGGACCGCTATGATGCCTCCAAGACCGATTCTCATGCCTTTACCCTGTCGGCCGCGAACGGAACGCTAACCGTAACGCCCTCACCCAACGGTGGTGGCGCCGGAAACCCCGACTTTACCGTAGACGGTTCCACCTTTGCACAGGTCTTTACTATAAACGGCGGGCACGTTGGGGACTTCAACTGGACGATCAACTGGCAGGGAGGCGACCCGGGAGGTTTCCAGATCAGCGATCAGTCGGAAACGGAAGGAAAACTATCCAAGAGCGCGGCCACGACACCGGGCAACTTTACCTTTACACTCACGGCCACGGACGCCACCTGCCCCACCAACACCTTCACCACCAATTCCTATTCCGTTACAATTACCCCCGTGGGGGCCGCGGCGCCCTATTCAGCCAATCTTACCGCCGAATGGCGACTCGATGAATGCTCCTGGAATGGGACCCCTGGAGAAGTGGCGGATTCAGGAGATAAGGCCCTGGACGGAACGGCCGTGGGAGATGCTACAACGGCCGGGACAGGCAGGTTCTGCAGGGCGGGCCTCTTTGACGGCAGCGGTGATTACATGAAGGTGGACAGTACCAGTGACCTGAAACTCACCACCCCGTTTTCCATTGCACTGTGGGTGAAAGTAAACAATACACCTCCGAGTTGGGCACGTCTTGTGGGTAAAGGAAGTTCCACCAACAGAAACTACGGCATCTGGCTCAACAGCGCCGGTCAGATCCTGTTCCAGATTTATTCCAACGGGGGCACAGGACAGACTTACGGCACAGGGGTCGTAAACGACGGCAGGTGGCATCACATTGTCTGCGTATATGACCTTGCCACGCTGAAGGTCTATATCGACAATGGCCTTCCGGTTTCTGTCAACTACGCCCAGATCCCTCGCACCTCGGATGACCCCTTGACCATAGGGGGTACGGATTGGGGTAATTATTTTGATGGGATGATTGATGAGGTCATGCTCTTCAACAAGGCACTTCCCGCTGACTCGGCCACCGAAACAAGCGTGAAAACCATCTACGAGCTTACACGACCCACCTGCTCGGGCAGCTGTTACACGCCGCCTATTGCAGAATACCGGATGGATAATTTCCCGTGGACCGGTGCTGCCGCCGGGGAAGTGGTGGACTCGGGAAGCGGGGGAAGCAATGGGATTGCGGCAGCCGAAGGGTCAGGCACGATTCCAACCCAAACCGATCCGTTGAGTGGAAAAGTATGCCGGGCCGGTATCTTTACCCGTGTGGACGACAATAACGGCGGTTATTTAGACCTCGGCGATCCCACAGACGGTGATCTCGATCCCGGCACCAGCCCCTGGACCATCTCGGCGTGGATCAAGTGGAACGGAGCCGCCGGTGACAATATTATATACAACAAGGAAAACCTCTATGAGGCAAGAGTAAACGGGGGGTATCTCCAATATGCCTGGCGACCCCACTGGGCTTGGGACGGCGGGACATCCTTTCCGGTCACCACCGATACGTGGACCCATGTTACGCTTGTCTACGACGGCCACCAGCAGGTGCTCTACAAGGACGGAACCCAGGTCTATGCGCGGAATCAGACCGGGGCCATGGGGACAACCACCAGCAAGCTGCTCATCGGTGCCAGGGGGAGCAGTTCTCCCAGATACTTCTTCGGGGGGCAAATCGATGAAGTGAGGATTTACAACCGGGGGCTCGCTGAAAATGAAATCCAGGCGGATATGACGGCCACCCACACCTGCCCCTGATTCCCGGCCCGGATATACCGGAACTTATCTTCCCCCCACCTTTGACACCAGATCGTAGATGGGGAGAAACAGCCCGCCCACCATGATGGCCATCATGGTCCCGGCTATGATCAGGACCACCGGTTCGATGAGTTTTCCCATGGTTGCCACGAGAACGGATAGTTTATTACTGTAATCATCGGCAATATAGTTGAGCTGTTCAGGGAGATTTCCGCTCTGCTCCCCCACGTGGATCATCCTGACCACAAATGACGGGAATATGGGGACCTTGCCAAAAGAATCCGCGATCCCCTCGCCCCGGCTAAGCCCGGCACTCACTGCTTCAAGGTTGTCCTTGTACACTTCATTCTTGATGGAATCCCTCAAGATGGCCATGGACTGCATGATATCGATGCCTACATTGAGAAGGAGACTGAAGTACTCGGTAATGAAAGCCAGAGTGGATGCAGACATAATGGATTTGGAAACAGGGAGCTTCAGGAGCAGGTTGTGGACCCCTTTTCGAAATGACCGGTTGCCCCTGTAACCCAGAACCAGTGCCAGGACCGCCACGGCAGTTCCGAGAATGATATGCACGATGTTGGCCTGTAGAAACTCCGATACCTTGAGCAGGAACAGGGTCAGGGAAGGCAATGTCACGTCCATCTCCTTGAAGAGATTGACGATCTTCGGCACCACGTAGTAGAACCAGAAAAGCAGGCCTCCCCCCATTGCCGTGAACACCAGACTGGGATACAGCAGGGCCTGTTTGGTGTCACTGATAATGGTCTGAATTCTTTTCAGATGTTCGGAGGCATCCTTGAGCATCCCATCAAGCTTCCCGGTTTCCTCTCCCAGACGGATCAAGTGTATGACCGTTTTTGGAAATATGTACCTGTAACTTTCTGCGGCCTCTGAAAATCTGGCCCCGCCCTGAATACGCAGTATCAGGTCTTTGATATCCGCCTCGAAATCCTTGTTTTCCGCGCTTGTGGCGGACTCTTCCAGGGCGGTTATAAGCGTCATGCCCGAACGCAGCATCAGGGAGATATTGTTGAGGAACTCCGCCTGTAATGGACGGGAGAGTTTCCTCCGAAACCGCAATCTGGAGAGTTCAAAAAGAAAAGAAGAAACCCGACCCAGTTTTTTCACGTAAATGGTTGTGCTTCCATCGCGCTCCATGTGTGAAATGGCCGACATGACTTCCTTGTAGGGGAGTTTGACCACGCCGGAGGCGATTTCTCCTGAAGTCTCGATGAGTTTGTATCGGAAATAGTTCATGGGCCTGGTCTGTCTGGTCTATCTGGTCCGTCCTGAATAACCTGCCTGCTAACGATCTCACACCTTCTATTTCTTACACCTGCCGAATATGTCCCAAGACGCGAACGGCTTCCTCGGCACTGGTGACGCCCTGCTTAACCTTGGCAATAGTGGTATCGAAGATATCAACAAAACCCCGTTGCTTGGCTACTTCGGCTATGACGCTCAAATCCTCCTCGCGGTCAATGAGCCTGGCCAGTTTCTTGTCGACGGCCAGTATCTCGTATATGAGGGTCCGTCCAAAATAGCCTGATCCGTTACAGGCCTCACACCCTTTACCGCGGTACAGCTTTTCTATGGACGTATCCTTCAGATAGGCTTTCTCCCGATCCGTGGGAAGATAAGCTTCCTTGCACGAAGGACATATCTTCCTCACCAGCCTCTGGCTCACCACGCCGATCAGGGAATCCGCAATGAGAAAGGACCGTATACCCAGATCTCTTAGACGGGGTATGGCCCCGATGGCACTGTTGGTGTGGAGGGTGGAGAGGACAAGATGCCCGGTGGTGGAGGCACTGACGGCAGTGGCTGCGGTTTCTTCGTCCCTTATTTCCCCCACAAGGATGACATCTGGGTCGTGTCTCAGGAAGTAGCGAATGGCATTGGCAAAGGTATAGCCGGCTTTTTCATTGACCTGCGTCTGCCTGAGTAGGGGAATATTATATTCGATGGGTTCCTCTACGGTCACGACATTCTTGCCGAGCAAATCCAGGCCTCTTATACCGGCGTAGAGGGAAGTCGACTTGCCCGATCCGGTGGGACCGGTCAGGAGGATAATTCCGAACGGTTCATTGAACATTTCCTGCACCATATGGATATGCTCTTCAAAAAAACCGAGCTGCAACATACCCATGATTGCGCTTTCCATGGGCAGGACACGAAGCACCATATTTTCACCCTGAGGAGTGACAATGGTGGAAACCCTGAAGTCATAGGTATTGTTTAGAATAGTGTCTGAAAATCGACCATCCTGCGGAAGCCTTTGCTCGGCGATGTCCATGTCCGCTTTCATCTTGAGGCTGGCGACGAGGCGCTGGAGACCGACGGGCATGGACAACACGGAGGTTATCACGCCGTCCACGCGGAATGAAACATTGATGGAGCGCTCCATGGGCCGGATATGGATGTCCGTGGCGCGCATCTTCACCGCCAGATGGAGGAGATACCTTACCAGGTTTTCCATTCCCCGTGCCATTTCGGTGTCATGGGCGAGCAGGTTGATTTCCTTTTCGATAAGCTGCTCTACGGGATTCTCAACAAAAAAGTAGAGGCGGTTGATGGCGTTGACGATCTTTTTCTTTTCCCCAAGAAAAAACCGGGGTGAAAGGCCGGTTTGACGGCTGATCAGTTGTGCAAGTTTTTCATCGGAAATGGATGCGGTAGCAATTTCAATGGTCTTTTCCTCTACTTGAATAGGGAGAAAGGCGTGGGTCAGGCAGGAGTTCTTGTTGAACAGTTTGAGCACTTCTTCCTTGGGAAAGACTGCGTCCACGTCAAGAAAGGGGATTTCCTCCTGTTCGGAAAGCGTCGTGACCACTTCGTATTCGGTGACAAAACAAAGTCTCTCAAGGATTTCTCCGAACCGCTCACCAGTGATCTTCTGTTCCTGCATGGCGAAGGCGATGTGTTCCTCTTTGATGATGCCTTTTTCCTTGAGGAGTGCCCCCAGAGGCTTACGTTTTTTTTGTTCTGTCATTTTTTCTCTCTGGCACATTGTGTGTTTGAAAAATATTCCCGGCCTTCCCTTTCGTCGTTTTCTATGACCTTTTCCGGACGGACTTCAGATTATACAAAAGAAAAAGGGTCCGTCCATCAGGGTAACCGGTAACCTCAATGTTTTGTTGTTTCTGAAATTCAACCACTGCCTTCATCAGTCCCTTCCCCACAATTCCATCCATGGAACTCCTGTAGAACTGTTCCTCAGCCAGCCGTTGTTGAAGTTTCATGATTTCTTCCCCCTCATAGCCGTAATAGAATTTCTTGATCAGCAATTCAGGATGCCAGAACAGATAGAAGAGGTCCCCGTCACCGTGCGTTGAAGGACAGACCAGGACGCCGTATTTCTGTTTAATAGATTCCGTCAGCGAAGGCAGCCTGATCAGGCTGTAGCCTGTCTCACGGAAGACATCTTTAGAGAGGCTTTTGTAGTTATGGGTTCTGAGGGCGTCGTTGAAGGCACGCGTAAACCTTTGGAGTCCATAGACCCCCATAAAATCTCTGATGGCCTTCGGGATAACCGCTGACTCCTGGAAAGCTGACTGCGTGTCTTGCTTCACTGGCCGCCGAGGAACTGTTTGGGGGCTTTTTACGGCGGTCGATGGAAGGCTCCGGGAACCCTGCTGCACGATCCCGTCGGCCCTTTCGGGAGCTTGAGTGAGACCGCGTATCTTCCGCAGCAGGAGACCTTCCTGGAAAGCGGGCGGTGGATAGAGAAGGGCCAAAACAGCGCAAAGGAGAATGGTAAACATCGTGATCCGGAAGAGCGGGCTTTTTGGACCTTTTGTACCTGCCGGAGGAGCCATGTCCCTTTGGGCCTCTTCCACCACACGTGATGAAATCTCAGTGGTGTTGTGAAGAAAAGCCACGTAGAGGCAGCGATCCATCATTTTGTTGACCTGCCTGAGGTTTCCTCCGGTCAGTTTGTGAATCCTCCTGACAGCCTTCTGGTCAACGGCGGTCTTTCCCACACTTCCGGCGGCGTTCAACTTGAAGAGAATGTAATTCTTGAGTTCTTCTTCGGTCAGGGGGCGGGCTTCCTGGCTGATGATGATGCGGCTCTTGAGTTGTCGTAGTTCAGGCGAGTCCAGTTTATCCAGCAACTCAGGCTGTCCGACGAGCAGGATCTGCACCAGTTTCTGCTGATCGATCTCCAGGTTAGAGATCATTCTCACCAGTTCGAGGCTGCTGTTGTTCAAGTTCTGGGCGTCGTCGATCAGGATAGCACAGTTTTTCCCTTCACGATTCTGATCCAGCAGAAAATCTCTAAGGATCTTCATTTGATCGCCAAACTCGAGACTTTCGGCCGGCAGGTCAAAATCCCTGTTGATTTCCCTCAACAATTCAACATCCTGGTAGGATGTGTGGAAGACGAGAGAGGTCTGGACGCCATTTTCTTCCAGTATCTTCATAACCTTCCGGCTGATTGTCGTCTTTCCGAGGCCCACCTCTCCGGTGAGCACCATGAAACCCTTCCGTGTAAGGGTTCCGTGAACGATCTCTGTTACCAACCGGTCAATGCTGCTGGAAAGGAAGAAGTGCTCCACGTCGGGCGCAACCGGAAAGGGGTTGACGCTTAGCCCGAAACTCTCCAGGTAGGCAAGCTCCTCGTGAAGTTTTTTTGAAATCTCAGAAGTCATAGTCGCCATTGACCGATGAAACTGAAACCATCCTTGCTTTTCTCCCCGGTAAAACGGCCCTTTTCCCAGTCCACCTGACCGTCAATTTTTCGGTCCAGGTAGGAAAAAGTCCTGGAAGATATCCCGTAGATGATCATTTGTCGGGGAAAAGAGAGTAGAAAAATATCTTCTTCCCGAGATCCCAATAAATCCAATCCGTATTGAAAGGCCCTTTTCTTATTGGATGCGGGGGGAGCGATATCCCTTTGGCGCATGACCTTGACCAGTTGATCCATATACGCCACATGGTTGCTTCCCGTAAAATGCGGCCATGTAAGACCTTCCTCGTTCCCGATCATAATGGCTTTTTCCCATCCAAGCACAAAGTCTTCATAGAAACTGGAAACGATGGCATGATTGATGAGAGCCGACCCAGCCCACAGGGTCATGCCGCCGAAACACACATAGACGACGAAGGAAACGATCCGATCTATTCTCCGTGGATAGATTCCCATTAATCACTGATCTTTTCCATAATGGCGGGAATCAGCGCATTGTCTTCGTTGTTACGCCTCATCCTGAGCAGCCTTTTTCTGGCCATTTGGACGTGATTCGTCTTGATGTCCAGAATGGCCATATTGACTCCCGCCTCGATGTCGTTATCATCCTTTTCGAGAAGCGCCTTCAAGAGGCGTCTTGCGGCATCATACTTACCTTGCTTGAGAAACCAGAAAGCCCGGAGTCTCATGACGTAATCATTTCCAGGCCCCTTAATGGACTCCAGTTTGCCTAGGAGATCAACCACCATGGCTTTGTCTCCGCCCCGCATTCCTTCCTGGATACGTGCAACCAGGCGCGACACTTCAGCACTTCTGTCCATGTCGGAGACCTGATGGTTTTTCTCCATATGCCCGGCGGACGCTTGTTGTTCTTTTCGCACCTCTTCCGGTCTTTCTCTCCCGGAATTCCGCAGGAGGCCTTCTGAAACAAATTTTGCATCTGCTCCGACAGCAGGGCTTAACGGCGATTCCTCCGGCTCGGGAGTGGGAGTATCCTGTGAGGGCTCTTCCACCGGACGCGAAAACGGGATGACACTTGAAATGATTATGGGCGTCTTTTGCTTCAGTGGTGGCGAACTGGAGACCGTCTCTTGGATTCTTGACACCCCTTCCCGGCCTTTTTCGGGCACCAGATAATGTATTTGTTTTGTCGATGCAATGGTTTTTCTTTCAGGGAACCCCTCTGTCACCGGAGTCATGTAGCGCAGAGACTCGCGCTTAGGTTGGTTTTTTGTTATCGGTGACAGGAGATAGGGCCCCGATACCGTGGAAGGGTCTGAAGACAACCCCTCGGTTTGGAGGGGTTTCTCAAAAAGCGGCTCGGCTATATTGCCT
>JBAPTR010000021.1:0-16063 GCA_049282265.1 Desulfatiglandaceae bacterium
GAAATTGGGCGCCGATAACCGACCTGATACATGGATAGCCCTCGCCTAGGACATCGGGCACGAGCAGGCCGATCCCCCCTACCAATCCTCCTCCCAAGGCAGCCCTCAACCAGCGGGAAGGCACCCATTTGGCAGATTTCGAACTGCTATAACTCAGCAGGCGCAACAAAATGACGGAGGAAATGGCGGTCAATACCGCAAGCCCCAGACAGGCCGTCAAGTCCAGGTTGGTCACGTGAAAAGTCCGGTGCTGAAAGGGGATCTGATTCCCCTCCAGAGCACGGCTGACCTCGGTTCCCAAAACCGAGGCAATAGCGATAGGCACCACGTTGATCGCGGTCCACTCCCCGAGTACCGCTTCCAGTGCGAAGGCTATTCCCGTCGCCGGGGCGTTGAAGATGGCGGCGATAGCAGCGGCCGCACCACAACCCACGATTTGGATCCTCTGGCGCTCGTTCAGATATAGCTTGCTGGCAATGTTGGAGCCGATGCTCCCGCCGCTGATGACTACGGGCCCCTCTGGCCCGGCAGACCCTCCGCTGCCGAGAGTCAGGAGGCAGCCTATGATGTGGGAAAAGCTTGAACGAAGCCGGATCAGGCCTCCGCGTTTCGAGATACTGTAGATCACCTCGGGAACACTGTGTCCCCCGGGATCCTTGATCAGGTTTCGCATGAAGAAGACGGCACACGCCGCCCCGCAGGCCGGGAAAAGAGGGGCATACCAGTACCTCCTCAGCGACGTCAGAAAGTGCTCACTGAACTCCAGCCCGAGATTCATGAGAACAGAGGCATATCCTGCCGCTATTCCGACAACCGCCGCCACAATGATCAGTTGCAGCCGCTCGTCGAGTTTTGACAGTAACCGTCTTGGAAGGGATAAGATGGGCAGGCTCATGGATGCGTCACGCCCCCCCCTTTTTTCCATTCTCTTCGATCCGGTCTTCCATTTCCCGGACCTTGAGCAAAAGGTCATCACCATTCCCGCATTCTCTGAGAAATCCGATGAAGCCGTCTTCACGAAGGCAGAAGCTAAGCCGGGAAAGGAGCTTCAGATGGGTTTTGGTGTCGGGGCAGAGGATAATGAACAGGACAAATACCGGCAATCCATCCACCGCCTTGAAATCCACCTCGTTTTCAAGAAAGCAGGTGGCAATCATGCCTCCTGCCGGGATATCCTCCATGGGATACCGGGGATGGGGAAAGGCAACGCCATTTCCAATCCCGGTAGATACCAGCTCTTCCCTCTGAAGCAGACGGTCCAGCAGTATCTCCCAATCAACCGTCTTGGGAAGAGAAATCAGCATACACGCGGCCTCCAGAGCCTCTCGAACATCCCGCCCCGGTAGAGAAAAAAACACGCCGCCCCGTTTCATAAACTCGTACAGACTCAGATTCCTGATGGCCGGGATGATATCTCCTGAAGACGGGGAATCCATGAGCGTCAAATTGCGCCTGCGGGCCCATTTGGCCAGTTCATCTTTGCGAAATACATAACTTCCTGAACGCTCCCTTGTTGGAATTTTCCCCTGGCGAGCCCATCGCCGGATGGTGGCTTCCGGCGTCCCCAGCATTCTTGCCGCCGTTTTTATGTCTATTTCCATGGTAGATTTTGCATGCCGAATCAATTCAAGAAGTCCGGGTATCTTCCTCCTTGCGCCTTGGGCTCCCCGACGTCCTGCTTCTTCTGCTCCTGAATTCAAATGCTTGATGTGAATTTTTTATACTTTTACTTTTGGCCCCGTTTGTCAAGTCACACCTTTTGTATCAAAATCAGCCGGCCTCATACATTCGCACGTTGCTTACCCTGTCTTAGTGCTTTCTTTTTCTCTCAACTTTTCAAGGACATCGTTTGGCCCGAGCAGAATCAGGGTGTCGCTGTCCTTGATCAAGAATTGGGCTGTAGGGATCAGATTGAGCCGTTCGGGTATGATTTCCCTGATGCCCAATACCTGAATGCCGAAGCGATTGATGAGGTCCAGATCCTTCAACTTCTTTCCGATGAATTCTCTAGGAGGCGCCAGCTGGATAATGCTGAACCCCTCCAAAAAAGGTAGATAATCCAGCATATTAGGATTATGCAGACGCTCTGCAAGAGAAAGAGCCTGATCCTTTTCCGGAAAGAATACCTCTGTGGCCCCGACCTTGTAGAGAATCCGTCCATGGGCCTCACTCACCGCCTTTGCATAGATAGACTTGACACCCATGTCCCTCAGGATCAATGTTGCCAGGATCGAATCACTCAGGACGGTTCCGATGGATACTACCGCAGTATTCATTTGCTCCAGTCCCATTGATTCCAGGACCGTCCTGTCTGTGGCGTCTGCCACCACCGCCTGACTTACGTGGTCCCTGATCTCCTGAACCCGTTGATGGTTCTTGTCCATGGCCAGGACTTCATGTCCCTTTTCATAGAGATAGGTGGCCAGATAATACCCGAAATTTCCCAGCCCGATAATCGCGAATTGTTGCATTTCTTTCACCCCACCATGATATTTTCTTCAGCATAAGTGTACCTGGGCGCCGAAGACCGGCTGACGGCCATGGCAATGACCAGGGGGCCCAGACGCCCCACAAACATGACTATTGTCAGGATGATCTTTCCCACCAGAGTCAGACCGCCTGTCACACCGGTTGAAAGCCCCACGGTTCCGAAGGCACTCACCACTTCAAAAAGCAGTTCGAAAAATTTTCCCCGGCTCGCCATATGGGAGACTTCACCCAGTTCCGAAATCAGGAGCGCCATGGTTGCGGCCACCACAACCACCGCGCTGACCATGAGGATACTGATGGCCTTACCCGTGCTGTCTCCGGGGATGGTGCGCCGGAACAACTGAGGTTTCTCTCTGCCCAGAAGCCGGGAGACACCCATGGCCACCAGGCTTGCAAGAGAGGTGGTCTTTATTCCTCCGCCGCAGGAGCCGGGGGAAGCCCCGATGAACATGAGCAGCACGACAAGAAACAGGGTTTGGGTGGCCATAGCCCCTATGGGCAGGGTATTGAAACCCGCGGTCCTGGCGGTTACGGACTGGAAGAATGCCGCCAGGAGACGGGTCGGAAGCGACAGTCCTTTCAATGTGCCGTTCCATTCCATCAGGAAAATCAACAAGGTTCCGGTCGCCACCAGGATGGCCGTGGTGGAAAGCACGATCTTCGAGTGAAGGCTCAGGCGTGCCCAGGAGTGGCGTTTCAAAGGTCTCTTTCGCTTCAATTCCGACAGCACCAGGAACCCGATTCCCCCGCTGATAATAAGAAAACACAGGGTGAGATTCAAAGTCCAATCCTCCCGGTATCCCATAAAACTGTCTTGAAAAATGGAAAAGCCCGCGTTGCAGAAGGCGCTGACAGAATGGAATATGGCCAGATACGCGGCGTCCGGAGCGCTGCGCCCCGGGAGAAAACGTAGGAACATGACGGCAGCGCCTATGCCTTCTATGATCACGGTAAAGAGAACGACATCCCAGAGCAGGGTGGAAAGACTCCGCTCTTTCCCATCGGTCAGGGCATCCTTGATGACAAAATGTCCCACGAGAGAAGGTCGTCTGCCCGCCATGAGGAGGAAGAGGGTGCTGAGCGTCATAATGCCCAGCCCGCCCACCTGTATGAGGAGAAGAATAATCCCCTGTCCGAACAGGGAAAAGTCCTTCCCGGTGTCCAGCACCACCAGGCCGGTCACGCAGGCTGCGGAAGTGGCGGTGAACAGCGTATCAATCAGGTCTATTGGCTTCCCCGCGGATGAAGCTGGAAGGGAAAGCATGAGGGTCCCAACGCCGATCAGGACCACGAAGACAAGAACGGAAAACCGGGCTGGGGACCTCAGAATCCACCGTCTCATCCGCATTGGAATAACACCCTCCCTATTCTTAGGACTCGCGCGTGCCCACCACAAAAATCCGGGCCAAAAAGTCCTGACTCCAATTCGCATTCAAGCGCTGCCGGCGTTGGCTGCGTCGTCGGCTCCTCGACGTACCGATAACGTACGCCTCCGTCGCCTACTCCTTGCCGCCTTGTTATCATCTTGAATGCAAAATGGAATGACATTTTGCGCTGTCTCCGTTTCACGGACCCCGGTATGTGAACGTTTTAGTGGATAAACGTCTCTCATGTCAAGTTTGCTGTCATTGACAGCTTATCCAAGCATTGTTTTTTCGTTGACATCAGACTTCCAAAAAGATAGTGTTTCCCGAGTGAGCACTCAGTCGGTTTTGCTGCGACGATATGAACGGTCCACTTTTCTCCAAAATATTCTGTCTTTTCAAAAGGGCATAACGGCTGGATGAACAAGAAGTCAGGAATCCAGGATGTCAAAAAAAGAGGACATTTTAAGAGCGGCCTTACACCTCTTTGCGGAAAAGGGGTTCAAGGACACTTCCATGTCCGAACTCAGTCAGGCCACTGGGGCTGCTGAAGGAACTATCTTCTACCATTTCAGTAACAAGGAGGATATTCTCCTTGCGATCCTGGAACGCGCACGGCAGGAGATCACGGGGGAATTCGAGCGCTATTTCGGAAAAAAGCGGTTCGCCGACGGTCTCGAGATGACAGTAGGCGTTATTTCCTTTTATCTTTATCTCGCAGGAAAACTGGAAGGTCCTTTTCTTCTCCTTCACCGGCACTATCCCTATAAGCTCGCCGAAACAAACCAGTTATGCCGTGAACACCTTGAAGCCATTTACAACTGCCTCGTGGATTTTTTTGAACAGGCCATTCAACTGGGGCAGGAGGACGGCTCCATTCGAGATATGCCTGCCAGAAAAACCGCCATTCTGATCTTCACCATGGTTGACGGCCTGGTACGATTCAAAGACAACAATCTTTATGATGCCGCTGCTCTTTATGAAGATTTAATCGAATCATGCAAACGAATGCTGCAATGCGAAAAATCCGGAGCCGGGAGTGACGAAGATGCTGACTAAAGTTTTCCCCTTTATAGGCTGGTTCAAGAACTACAGCTTTGCGAGTTTTCGAATGGATGCGATTTCCGGGCTCACGGTCGCGCTCGTGCTCATCCCCCAGTCCATGGCCTACGCGCAGCTGGCGGGTCTGCCGGCCTATTACGGCCTCTACGCCTCCTTCCTTCCCCCTATGATCGCCTCCCTTTTCGGCTCCAGCCGGCAGTTGGCCACCGGACCCGTGGCCATAGTCTCGCTTATGACGGCGGCCTTCCTCGAACCCCTGGCAACAGCCGGGAGCGAGGGATATATTGTTTACGCCATCCTTCTGGCTCTCATGGTAGGTTTTTTCCAGTTCGCCCTGGGCATCCTGAAGCTGGGGCTTGTGGTCAATTTCCTTTCCCACCCGGTTGTAAACGGCTTCACAAATGGAGCGGCTCTCATTATTGCCTCCTCCCAGCTTTCGAAAATGTTCGGTGTCTATGTGGACAGCGCGCACCATCAGTATGAGACCATCTGGAGAGTCATCCAGGCGGCCTTCCGTTATACCCACTGGCCCACCCTGCTCATGGGTGCCCTTGCCTTCGCCATCATGTACGGCCTAAAGCGCATCTCACCAAGGATTCCCAATGTCCTCGTGGCGGTGGCCGTAACGACCGTTCTTGCCTGGGCAACCGGATTCAGCCACAATGTCAACGTGGATCTCTCGGCCATCCAATCTGCGGAAGCCGGAAAGGCCATAACCGATTTCAACAAGGCGGTGACCGCTATTCCCATTCTTGCCGAAGAACGCACACTAGCAGGAAAATTGCTGGAGGAGGCCAAAAAATCGGGGGATCCCGCGGCCATCCTCGACGCCAGACACCGGTTTGATAAAGTCGCCATGAAAATTGAGGAACTCAAATTTGATGCCCACATCTTCAGAAAAGAACTCAGAAACTTCCTTTTCAAGGCCGTCAAGCAAGAGGACGGTTCTCTCATATTTTATCTCCCGAAAACGGTCCCTGCCGATGCCGGAGATGATGGAAGGACCTGGCGAATTAAGGTAGGCAATCAGCCCCTCAAGACGAGCCGCCTTCTCATGACCGGCGGCGGGGCCGTCATCGGAGTCATCCCCAAGGGGCTGCCCGCACTCAGCATGCCGCGATTGGATTTCGGCGTCATGCTCCACCTGTTTCCCTTTGCCGCCATCATCTCTCTGCTGGGTTTCATGGAGGCCATTTCCATTGCCAAGGCAATGGCCGCCAAGACCGGCCAGAGGCTTGACCCCAACAAGGAACTTATCGGGCAGGGCCTTGCCAATATTCTTGGTTCCGTTGGAAAGAGTTATCCGGTGTCCGGTTCTTTCTCCCGTTCCGCCGTCAATCTCCAGGCCGGGGCCGTGACCGGTCTCTCCAGTGTCTTTACAAGCCTGATGGTGGTCATCGTGCTCATATTCTTCACCCCTCTTCTCTATCATCTGCCCCAGTCCGTGCTGGCGGCGGTTATCATGATGGCCGTCATCGGACTGGTGAATGTCTCCGGTTTCATTCACGCGTGGAGGGCGCAGTGGTACGACGGGGCCATCGCCATCATCGCCTTTTTTCTGACCCTGGCCTTTGCCCCACATCTGGAAAAGGGGATCGAGGTGGGGGTGGTCCTCTCACTCCTGGTATTCCTTTACAAGAGCATGAGGCCAAAAGTGGTATCCCTTTCGAGGCGGGAAGATATGGCCCTGCGTGACGCCGATGCCTTCAGACTGAAGGAGTGCGAATATCTGGCACTGGTCCGTTTTGACGGCCCGCTTTTCTTTGCCAATGCCAGCTACCTGGAAGATCGCATCACCGAACTCATCCGCACAAAACCGCGCCTGAAACATATCGTCATCGTTTCCAACGGCATCAACGATATGGACGCCTCGGGAGAAGAAGCCCTGTCATTACTGGTGGACAGGGCAAGGACTGCCGGAATCGACATATCACTCAGCGGCGTAAACATTGCGGTCATGAACGTACTCAAACGCACCCATTTTCTTGAAAAGATCGGAGAGGACCACCTCTACACCACCATGGAAAACGCCATCAGCGCAAATTACACCCAAACCCACGCAGAGGCCCTGGAAAAAAAGTGCCCTCTCCTGACCTGCTGCGGTCTGGCTGAGGAGTCTTGACGGATGATCGCGACCGGGAGGTTTACGCGCCGGTTTTGTGGCGGGTCGCTCCTACAGAAAGAAAGGGGAGAAATAAAATGCCTATCGTGACCCTATTCAGCGGGAGTTTTTGTAGCAATAACCTGGTCAAGGAAAAGCTGCTTGCCCGTACAGGATACCAGTTGGTATCCGACAAGGAAGTGGCTCTGGCTGCAAGCGAAATCTCATCCATAGCCCAAGGCAAGATCGAGCGTGCCTTCTCGGCCAAGATGTCCGTATTCAATAAATTCACTCACGAAAAAGCGAGGTCCATTGTCTATCTCAGGCTTGCTCTGGCTCAAATCCTGTCCCGGGAGAATCTGCTCATAGCAGGCTTTTCAGCCCAGCTTGTCCCCGGAGAAATGAGTCACGTCCTTCGTGTCTGCCTCATTGCTGACATGAAATCGAGGATTTCAACGGCCGTCAAAGATCAAGGGCTGTCAGCCAAAGAGGCCACCAAGCTGATTCACAGGCAGGATGAGGACAGGGCTGCATGGGTCAAGAACCTGTGGGATGTGAGTGATCCATGGGATGCATCCCTCTATGACATTATCATTCCCATGGGCAAGAAAGCCGTGGAAGAGGCCGTTGTCCTTGTGGAAGAAAACCTGGCCGTAGACGTCCTGAAGACCACGGAGGCATCAAAGAAGATCGTTGAGGATTTCCTTCTGGCTGCCAATGTTGAAGTGGAGCTGGCCAAGGAGGGACATTATATGGGTGTAAATGCCAAAGACGGCTCGGTTACCCTTACCATCAACAAACAAGTCCTTGCGCTGGGAAAGCTGCAAGAGGAATTGAAGTCCATTGCAACAAGAGTCAAAGGCGTTAGGGGCGTGAACACAAAAGTGGGGAAGGATTTCTACCAGGCCGATATTTACCGCAAATTCGATTTTGAAACCCCTTCAAAGGTCTTGCTCGTGGATGATGAGAGAGAGTTTGTTCAAACCCTTTCAGAGCGGTTGATCATGCGTGAGATGGGTTCCGTAGTTGCTTATGACGGTGAATCGGCCTTAGATCTGGTGAAAAGCGATGAGCCGGAAGTCATGATCCTTGACCTCCGAATGCCGGGAATCGACGGTATAGAAGTCCTGCGACGGGTCAAGAAATCCAACCCCCAAATCGAGGTGATAATCCTGACCGGGCACGGTTCCGATGCCGACAGGAAGATCTGTATGGAGCTTGGAGCTTTTGCCTATCTCCACAAACCTGTTGACATCGATGCCCTGAGCGACACCCTCAAAAGGGCCAACGAGAAGGTGCAGGCAAGAAAGAAATAGGAACACGCCCGAATCGCCACCAGGTATGGGTGGTGGAATGGTTGATAGATGCCTTTACTCAAAACAATGAAACCAAAATTCTGGGATTACCGGGACGTGGCGGCCGGGCATCGTGAGCAGGCGTTCAACTTCCGCCGCATGTGGAAACTGACCGTCTTTTTGACGGCCGGAGTGGCACTCATCCCTTTGATTTCCCTCGCCATCATCGATTACCACGTGACCCAGCGATCCATTGAGTCCGAAAACCTCCTGCGCACAGCCCGCCTGGTCTCCAATACCCGCCGCACCCTGTTTTTCTTTTTCGCCGAACGCAGGGCGGCCATGGATTTTATTGCCAGACAAAACAACTTTGTAGCTCTGAACCAACCGGGGGCGCTGGAGCAGATACTCAAGAACCTCAAGGAAAGTATTGGCGGCTTTACGGATCTGGGACTCATAGACCCCTTGGGCAACCAGAGGAGCTACGTGGGTCCATTCAATCTCCTTGGTGTCAACTACAGCGAGCAGGACTGGTACAGGGAAGTCTGCAAGAGAGGCGTCTATATCAGTGATGTTTTTCTGGGTTTCAGACAGGTACCGCACATCGTCATCGCGGTGAAACGCAGCCTGCCCAACGGCTCTTTCTATGTCTTCAGGGCGACGCTTGACACCAGAAAATTTGACGACCTTCTATCCGGGCTTGAAATGGGCGGGCAGGGTGATGCCTTTATTATCAACCGGGAAGGCAAACTTCAAACGCCTTCCCTCTATCATGGCAAGGTCCTCGAAAAGTCATCCCTCCCTGTCCCGGAATATGCACCGAAAACCCGGGTGTTTGAAGAAAAAAACGCTGACGGCATTTCGCTGATCATAGGGTATCGGTATGTCTCCGATACACCCTTTATCCTTATGGTGGTCAAGCACAAACGTGAACTCATGAAGTCCTGGCAGGAGACCCGGATAGAACTCCTGTTTTTCCTGGGAATCAGCATGCTGGTCATCCTTGGCGTGGTGATCTGGATGGCCACCTACCTTGTAAACAAGATCTTTCTGGCGGACCAGACCCGAATTGCTACCCTTCACCATGTGGAATACGCCAACAAAATGGCCTCCATAGGCCGCTTGGCCGCCGGTGTGGCCCACGAGGTCAACAACCCCCTTGCCATCATCAACGAGAAAGCCGGGCTGATCAAGGACCTTTTCACCTTTAAAAAGGCCTATACCGGTGACGAAAAACTCCTCGGCCTTGTCGATGCCATCCTGTCATCCGTAAAAAGGGCCGGAGCCATCACCAAAAGGCTGTTGAGTTTTTCCCGGCATATAGAGGTAAGCATTGAGCATATTGATCTAAAGGAGCTGATAGAGGAAGTGTTGAGCTTTTTTGAAAAGGAGGCGGAATACAGGTCCATTTTGATCTCTCTCGAGGCCACGGGGGATATTCCCGCAATTGAAAGTAACCGGGGGAAGCTCCAGGAGGTTTTCCTCAACCTGTTCAATAACGCCTGTTCAGCGATGGAAGATGGCGGACATTTAGACATTCGGATAAGGCCGAAGGATATAAACAACGTTTTGGTTACAGTCGCTGACGATGGATGCGGTATTCCCAAAGAGGACCTGGAGCGGATATTCGAGCCATTTTTCTCCACGAGGACCGAGACGGGAGGCACAGGACTTGGTCTATCCCTTACCGCCAATTTTCTTCGGGAAATGGGCGGGCGAATAACTGTGGAGAGCGAACCGGGGAAAGGAACCACGTTCGCAGTTATTCTCCCTGTCACGATGGAGAGGAAGGAGGAAAATGACGCATGAGAATTTTACTGATAGACGATGAAGTGGAACTGGTTTCCACCCTGGCGGAAAGGCTGTCATTCAGAGGAATCGAAGCGGACTGGGCCACCAGCGGGAGAGAGGCATTGGAAAAGGTTGCCGAGGCCTCCTACGACATTGCCGTGGTGGACATCAAGATGCCTCGGATAGGGGGTATCGAACTCAAGAGGATGATGGCCGAAAAATATCCCCATATGAAATTCATCTTCATGACCGGCCACGGATCGGAAGAAGATTTCAGAACCGGATCAGAAGAGGCTGGTGCAGCGTATTACTTGGTGAAGCCGGTGGATATTGAAGAACTGATGAAAAAATTGAACGAAGTGCTGAAGCGGTAGGAGCTAAACTATGGACGGCAAATGGGACATCATCGGCAATGAGGGCTTTGAGTTCATGGGAAAGATGAATGCGTCCATATCTCATGAAGTCAAGAATGTGCTTGCCATCATCAATGAAAATGCCGGGCTTCTGGAGGATTTCACCCTCATGGCGGAAAAGGGTATGGCCATTGATCCTGAACGGCTCAAGGGACTGGCAGGGAAAATCCAGCTTCAGGTCCGGCGCGCGGACAGGATCATCAGAAATATGAATACGTTCGCCCACAGTGTCGATGAGACGAGAAGCAAGGTGGACCTGGGTGAGGTCGTGGCGTTTATGGCGGCTCTTTCCGACAGGCTGGCCTCCATGAAAGGGATAGCACTTGAAGTGACGCCTCCTTCAAGGCCAATTATGATCACCACCAGTCCTTTTCTGGTCGAGAACATCATCTGGCGCTGCCTGGATTTTGCCATGGCCGTAGCCGGGCCAGGGAAGACCGTGGTGTTGACGGCCGACAAGGACGATCGAGGAGCCCGCATCACCTTTTCGAGACTCGAGGCATTGTCCCATGCGTCGTCTCCAACTCAGTTTCCTCTGGATGTGGAAAACGCCCTGGCGGAGTCGCTCGGGGGGCAAATTGTGGTGAATGAGGGCGCCGGCGAGATTGTGCTTGGTCTGCCCGAAGCCGTTGATTAAAGGAGGAAGTTGATTTGTCAAAGAGGAAGGTCTTGCTCGTTGACGATGAAAGGGATTTTGTTGAGGCTCTCGGTGAACGAATGCGTTCCCGGGGGCTGAAGATTTCAACTGCATTTTCAGCGACAGACGCCATTAAGATGACGGAAAAAGAAGACTATGATGTCGTCGTCCTGGACCTGAGCATGCCGGAGATGAACGGGCTTGAAGTCCTCAGGATGCTGAAGGAACACAATCCGAATCTTCACGTCATATTCCTTACCGGGCATGCAACGGTTGAGAAGGGAATCCTTGCCATGATGTCAGGTGCCGCAGAGATCATCGAGAAACCTTCTGATGTGGAAACTCTTGTCAGGAAAATCGAGAAGGTCACCGGCAAAAAGATGGTCGATGTTGAAAGTGGGCAGGGAGTCGGCCCCGATAGAAACATGACCCATTGAAAAGGAGGCTCGTTATGAAAAAGACGACTGTCAAAGAGCTGATGGTCCCCCTTGAGGGATATCCTACCGTTTCAGAAGATGCCAGTGTCTACGAGGCGGTATTGGCGCTGGAAAAGGCGCAGGAGAAGTTTGACAGGGCCAGGTATCGACATCTCGCGGTCCTTGTTCAGGACAGAGAGAAAAGGATCACAGGCAAGGTGAGCCAGTGGGATTTGATCAAATCTCTCGAGCCGAAATATGAAGAATTTGGAGACATGAGGACAACCTCCCTTTCCGGGTTATCCCCTTTGCTCATCAAATCCATGATGGAGGGATTCAGACTGTGGCAGGATGATCTGGATTTCCTATGCAACAGGACGGCCGCCAAAAGGGTGAAAGAGATCATGTATCGGCCGACGGAGGGAGAAAAGGTGGAAGAAAACGCCACCATGGGCGAAGCGCTGCACACCCTTATTGTCGGTCATCACCAGTCCCTTCTTGTGACAAGGGATAAGCATATTGTGGGCATCTTGAGACTGACGGACATGTTCAATCTGGTCTGTGAAAGAATCAAATCTTGCGGAATCCAGGAGAAATAGAAGATGGATAGCAATCATTTGGCGGATGCCAAGACAAAAAAGAAAGGTCTGCTTTCCAACAAGCGCCTATGGATTGTCCTCGGGGCGGTTATCTTTATCATCATTGGCTTTATTGTTCCTACACCCCAGAGCATGGTGGACTTGGTGAGGGAACGCGGATTCGGGAAACAGATGATTGAATGGCACGTGGCAACCGACATGAACCATGCAGCCTGGAAAATGAAGCTCGTGCTCGGCATGATCCCCATGGCCATCATGTACTTTGCCACGGAGGCGCTCCCCATAGGGCTGGTCGGGATCCTGATGCCCACGCTTGCCTACTTTTTTCACCTGTTACCCACAAAGATGATCGGACAGACTTTTGCGGGCGACGCACCGCTTTTTCTCCTGGGTGTCCTTGCAATGGGTGTCACCGTTATCAGCGTCGGCCTCCACAAAAGGCTTGCCACGTGGATTCTCGGGTGGACAAAGGGTTTTGCAATGCCCATTATCGTGCTCTGTGTTTCCATGTCCACCCTGGGCTCATTCATCTCCGCCCATGCAATGGCGGCCTTTATGGCGCCCGTCATGGCCGCGGTATACATGGGAGCCGTCTCGGCCGACAGCCGGGGGGGCGCCATCCAGCATGATCCCCAATTGGCAAAACTCCTGCTCTTCTCCCTCTGTTTTGCATTGAATGTGGGAGGTGTGGGCTCGCCCGCCGCCGGCGGCAGAAATGTCATCATGATGGGTTTCTGGGCCGACTACAATATTCCCATGAGCTTCGGTCGATGGATGATGTACGGGCTCCCTTTGGCGCCCATATTGGGCCTGGCGGTGGCATTCTACATGCTGCTTGCGGTCAGAGGAGTAAAGACAAAGGACTTGACACCCGGTCTTATTGCCATAAAGGAAGAGACCAGAAGGATGGGAAAAATGAGCTATGCCGAAAAAGTGGCGCTCGGCATGATGCTCCTGATACTTGTCCTCTGGATCTTCGGCGGGCATGACCTGGGCCTTGGCGGCCCTGCCCTGCTCGCCATGCTGATCCCGGTTGTCTTCCGGATCACAGACTGGAAGAGCATCCTCGGAGGTATATCCTGGGATGCATGGTTCATGTATTGCGGTGCACTCACCCTCGGTGCCCTTCTCAAGGAATCGGGAGCTGCCCTGTGGATGGCCCAGATCTTTCTCACGGCACTCACTTCCATGGATCTCGGGAGGGGTCTGGGACTATGGATCGGGATGAGCTTCTTTTCGGGGCTCATGACCAATTTCATGTCGGACGCAGGAACAACCGCCCTCCTTGGCCCCATCGCCATTCCCATGGGCATCATGAGCGGTGTCCCCGGGGAACCGTGGGCCATCGGGCTTGCCACGGCCTTTGCCACATCTTTCGCCCACTTCCTGATTGTGGGCACACCGAACAATGCCATTGTTTATGGTCTGGGCCTTTATCCGGATACCGGCAAGCGGATGATCAATCCCATCGATTTTGTCAAATACGGTTTTCTCTTGTGGCTTATTTCGCTGGGCATTACCTGGGTCGTGGAATTTATGGGAATATTCCATATAGTAGGATTTCCAGCGGGGATAACCGAAACGGCAAAGGCCGTCATGGCTGCGGCCCGGTAGGACATTCGTCACTTCCGGCATTTACTCCTCAGGCAGTTTTGCCTCATGTGAGAAAGGCCGGGTTAGACAACGGGGGGATAGGCAAATGAAAAAAAGGATACTTTTTGTTGACGACGAAAAAGACTTCGTGGAAGCCCTGGCGGAACGTCTCAGGAACAGGGATTTCCACGTCACGACGGCCTTCAGTGGAGAAGAGGCCCTGGAGAAACTGAGGGAATACAATTTCGACGTGGCCATCGTGGATGTACAGATGCCCGGTATCGACGGCATAGAGACACTCAAGGAGATAAAGAAAATCAAACCCCTGACGGAAGTGCTCATGCTCACCGGACACGGAACAGTGCAAACGGCCATCGAAGGCATGAAACACGGGGCCTATGATTTTCTGATGAAACCCACTGAAATGCCTACCCTTCTGGAAAAAATAGGCAGCGCCTGCGAACGCAAGGCGGAACACGAAGAAAGGATCAGGAAGGCAATGGCGGAAAAGCTCTCCACATCACCTTTGAGCGTGCTTGAGTGAGAGGTTGAATGGCCATATCAGAAACGGGACAGGACCGGCTGATTTCGTCCCATTTTTGCAGGTGAAAGGAGGAATAGATATGCTTAATCCAATAGTCATGCTGGTAGACGATGAGGCCCCCTTTGTGGAGACCATGAAAAAGCGCCTTGAAAAGAGAAGCCTCACCATCCTCACGGCCTCTAACGGTGAAGAGGCACTGGTGGTGCTCGAATCACATCGGAATACGGATGTTGTTATCCTGGACGTCAAGATGCCCGGCATGGATGGTATTGAAACCCTGGGCGAAATCCGGAAGTCCTTTCCCTTGATGGAAGTTATCATGCTTACCGGGCACGGGACCATAGAGTCGGCCATTGAAGGCATGAAACTGGGGGCCTTTGATTATCTGATGAAACCGTGTGAAATAGAACAGCTCATGGCAAAAGTCCGGGAAGCTACTCAAAAAAAACGGGACCACGAAGAAAAAATCAGGGAGGCCCGAGTAAGGGAAGCGCTCTCCGGACACGGGCTGGAATAAAAAGTCAGATCCGGGATCCTCCCATGCGGGCTGTCGAGGAATTGCCATGTGGGCCAAAATCAATTTGAGAATCAGAGTCTATACGATCCTCTCCTTCCTTGTGCTCATCACCTTTCTGGGCGGCGTGGTGATGGTCTGGTATACCTATCAGATGCAGGGATTATTAAACCGGATTATCGACAAAAATCTTATCGCCTTTGAGGCGGCGGTAGAGCTTGAAACGGACCTTGCCACCCAGAAGGGCTTTGTTTCCTACTATGTTATTGATGGTAATCCCGAGTGGTTGAACAAGCTCGCCAAACACCGCCTGTTCTTCAGAGCACAGGTCCAAAGGGCCCTGTCACTTACGGAGACAAAGGAACAAGAATCTCTCATTGCGAGGATTGGAACGCAATATGCCGAATATACAACACTAAAGGACCAGGTGATCAGGTACTACAGGGCAGGAGAAATGGAAAAAGGAAAGCGGCTCCACGAAACGCTCCGACCGCTTTTTTCCGGTATCCTGAACCTGTGCGAGGAGTATAAGGATCTTGCCGGTAAGAGTATTCAGGAAGCCAGGCAGAGAAGTTCCATTCAGGCCAATAAACTGCGGATTGTTGCCGCAACAGCCATCCTCATGGTCCTGATCCTGGGTATATTGCTTGCATTTGTCCTGGTACACGACATACTGGAACCGGTGCGCCGATTGGCGCTGGAGACAATACGCGATAAGAAATCGCGCAGATCCGGAGACGAAGTGAGCTCCCTGGAAAAGAGCGTCCACGGTCTGATTGAAGAATATGATCACACCTATTTTGAACTGGAGAAAAGCCGGGAACATCTCCTGCAATCAGAAAAAATGGCCATGGTAGGAAAGCTGGCGGCAGGGACATCGCACAGTATCCGCAACCCCCTCACATCTGTAAAGATGCGTCTGTTTTCTCTCGGCCGGACCCTGAATCTTAACCAGGCCCAGCAGGAAGATTTCGATGTCATTTCTGAGGAGATAGGCCACATAGATAACATCTTACAAAATTTTCTTGAGTTCTCACGCCCGCCCAGGCTGAAATTGCAGATGATTTCCCCATCAGAAGTTGTGGATCAGGCCGCGCTGCTGTTGCGGCACCGCCTTGAATCCTGTAATGGAACTCTTGCCATTGAAAGGGCAAAGCCGCTCCCCGAAGTCCATGCGGATCCGGAGCAATTGAAAGAGACCTTCGTGAATATTGTAGTGAATGCGTGCGAGGCCATGCAGGACG
>JBAPTR010000022.1:0-2244 GCA_049282265.1 Desulfatiglandaceae bacterium
GTGCCCGTCTCGCCCGTAATGAGGACGCTGAATGCCGTTTCCGCGACCATGGCGATCAGGTCACGAATTTTCTTCATGGAAGGATGATTGCCGAGGAATACGTATTCCATAATATAGCAAGTCTTTACATGATATGTAACAATTGTAAATCAGGAAATACAAGATTGTACGATAACCAGTTTCTTTCAATTTATTCGAAAAGGTCAGCTTTTCGTCTTTGAAAAGCACCCTTAGCAGTCGTGCTCACGGCCCCCACAACGCCATGTTCTCGTCGTACTTGATGATCTCTCCGTTTTGATGGACAGATTGTCGTTGTCCTCATGGGCAAGCCCTATTCTGACTCCTATCCTGGTGTAGACGGTTCTGACCGATGGTTAAATGAATCGATTAAGGTTGTGCCTATGACAAGAAATCCGACGATAAGATGTAGGCTAAATTTTTGAGGCTACCAGAGGTATGGTCAAAATTTCTGGTACGATAGGTTTATGCAAACTATACTTCAGCACTGAAACCAGCGGTCATCTTGCGTTTGACATCCCGCGTGTTCATGGGATTACCTCCCTAGACAAAAAAGCCTCCAAGCGGATAGTGACATCCTCTGAAGGTCTCTCTTTTTCCACCCCTCGGGAATTCTTGATGATTTCCCTCCCAGAAGGTTGAGGTGATGCTGTTGGTTTTATAAAAATTAAGTCAAATACCTCCGGCACAGCCGGAGGTTTACCCTGGATTAATTAATCTCGGATTTTGTTGTCTTGGCCCGTACTAGTTTGAAAAGCCTGTGGCCCTCTGATTATCAGCAAACGTTGCAAGGAATATACTATCTATGCCTTACCCTGGCCTTCACGAGAAAGCGAATACCCACCAGATGCATGTGCTCCAAATTGGGGATATGGGGACATCCCGTAATTCAATAACATCAGCAATAAGTCCAGATAGTTGGTTATTTACGGACGTTATTGCACAATAAATCGGATATCACCCTCTGCCCTGGGAGTTAGGTAATCCAATCAGAAGTACCCTGTACCGGCTGAGTTTCCTGTCCAATTTTCTGGATTCCCCGACCAGTTTGTCCAGTTCATCCCAAAATCGCTTACTGTGATTCTTCACACGGGTGTGAACCAGCTCATGGAGGATGGTGTAGTCCATCAGCTCGTCCGGCAATCGAACCAGGTTGGCGTTCAAGTTGATGTTGTTTTTCTCGGAGCAGCTACCCCATCTGGTTTTTTGGTTCTTCACGAAGACCCTATTGTAAGTGAAGCCATGCTTGTCCGACAACTCGTCGAGCCGTCTGACCAGACATGCTCTGGCATCTTTTCTATCCATGTGGCTATGCTTGCTCTGTTCTATCGCCTCCTGTTCCAACCGATCCATCTTGTTCAGGTGCTTTTTGATCCAGCCGGTCTTTGAATGAACAACATCTTCGGCCTTGTTGAATGATACCCCGTAAGGCACGGCAACCCGGACACCTTTGAAAGGTTTTACAGACAGGCTGATGTGTTTGGCCTTGCCGCTTCGCTCGAGCAGGACTTGGCCGCCCCCTTCCAGTGAGACGATCTTCTTCGATTTTACCTTAAACATGCGTTTTCACAATACCCTTCTCCACCCTGACATGGCTGCTGATGGAATCGCCGAAAGTCCGTCCATGGATCGACTGCCGACTCTCCTTGGGGGCCATGATGACTTTCGAGGAAAAAATTATGAAGTGCTGAAACAATGATATGAAAAAGACCGCTCTCTTGGGACTTAGAATGGTATTCTTAAGGAATTTCTGTTAAAGTTTGCCAGAGACCGTCACCGACAGCTCATAGGAATGATCATTTTGCAAATCGCTGACCCTTCTTCCTCTGCCGGCGACGGCAGAGGAAAAGTCTGTGCCGGTCTGCGTGTGTCTGTGGCCAATAAAGTTGTGGTGCCGGAGGGGGGAATCGAACCCCCACTTTCGCAAGGAAAACTGGATTTTGAGTCCAGCGCGTCTACCAGTTTCACCACTCCGGCACATGAAAGCAATAATATAGGAAAAAGATCCCTTCCGTGTCAATATGATATTGACACATAAATTCCATGCTGATATGTTAATTACTTCGTTTGGGGCTGTAGCTCAGCTGGGAGAGCGCATGACTGGCAGTCATGAGGTCGTCGGTTCGATCCCGATCAGCTCCACCAGAAGAATCCAAAAGGCGGACCATGCATGATCATGGTCAGCCTTTTTTCGTCTCACCCTCTACTCCAGCAGAGCTGAATCGC
>JBAPTR010000023.1:0-2994 GCA_049282265.1 Desulfatiglandaceae bacterium
CGTCTTCTCTCAATCCGATATTAGCCTTTTCCAGGTCCAATGTCGTATTAGCCAGAGCGATGGCTTGGCTGCGCGACTTGCTTAAAGACAATACCATGCCGAATAACAGCAGGCTGATGGTGATACCAAGCCATAAGATGAAGTTCGTGGAGCCGGTCTCGATGTTTTTTTCGAAATATTTTGAGGAAACGAAAGATAACAGCCAACGATGGCCGGCATATTCCAGGATGGATTGGCTAGTGGCAAAATGTTGATCTTCAGCGTGATTGTGAGGTTCTTCCGCGGTATTGCTATCATATAACAGGGTTTCTTTAAGCGGCTTATCGCCATCAAAAATATGAAGGTAAACATATCCCTCATTTTCGGCCAGAATACCCTTCATGAAATCATTCATACGAAAAGGGCTGTAAACATATCCCGTTAACGCCTTCCGCCTCTGTTCCGGGGTTTCCCGCGGTTCCCCCTTGCGGTAAATCGCCAGGTAAATGAGAAAGCCCGCCTGTATGTCCTTGACCGTTTCCTGAACCAGTGTGACCTTGCCGCTCAAGGCTGCTATTCCGGTGTCACGAGCTCTGATCATGGCTTCTTTACGGGTGGGTTCGGAAAACATGTCATAGCCAAAAGCCCGCTGATTTCGCCAATCGAAAGGTTCCAGGAAGATGATGGAGGTGTATTCCGGCCGCTCCCCGTCAGGCCTGATAGTGTATTGAGGGAAACCCTCGCCGCGAATCTGACGAATGTGATCCGCCTTTTCAGAAGGAAGAATTCGTTTGGAAAAGCCGATCCCTTGAATTCCCGGATAATATTGATTAATCTGCAAATTCGTTACATAGACCCGCCACTCCTCCCTAGTGACTTCATCGGAAGCCGCAAAAAGACCGGCCCCCCCTCGGAGCAGAAATTCATAGGCATGGAGTCGCTCGTAAATCTCCGCTTCTATTGTCTTAACCCGAAAATCAAAGCGCGCTAGAGCCCTTTGGGTTACTACGCCCCTGGCAAAATACCAGGCGTTGAAAGTGATCAGTAAAAACGCCAACAGAACAATCCAGGCACCCCATCTGCCCATAAGGCCAAGAAGGTGAAAAGTTGAAAATATACCAGACGTCCGACTGGAAATGTGGCCAGGCAGTTCCGGTGTATTTTTATCTTGCATTATCGGCCTCTATTTTTTTCAATCCACAATTCGTAATCAAATGATTTCCTTTACACTGGCCAAAATGGTTCTCCCTCTACTATCCTTCCCGCAGCATTTACTCTTTACCCAATAAGGCGGATTCTCATTGGAAACCTAACAATGATTAGATAATTAGTCGTGACTTATGGCAGGAATTTAATCTTGTTTCTTTTCCAGCACTTCCCGCACTTTGCGCGCCAAACCTTTCGGTGAAAACGGCTTTTGGAGAAAATTAAGTCCCGGTGCCAAAACACCGTGATGAACAATAGCGTCGTCCGTATATCCAGACATGAAAATCACCTTCATTTGTGGGTGGATCGCTTGCAACCGTTCTGCTGTTTCCTTGCCGCCCATCTTGGGCATCACCACATCAGTCATCATCAGATCGATCGTCCCATCGTGTTCCTTGCTTATTCTCAAGGCATCTTCCCCATTTTCAGCCACCAATACTCTGTACCCATGGGGCTGGAGAGACTTTTGCGCGAGTTTTCGAAGGCTATAGTCATCTTCTACAATCAGAACGATCTCAGATCCACTAAGGTTCTCCACAGGGGGTTGTTCTTTTTCCTCCTCCTTAACATCTCTTTTCACCTTGGGCAGATAAATTTTGAAGGTGGAACCCTGTCCGGGCTCGCTGTAGGCCCATATAAAACCATTATTTTGTTTGACAATGCCGTAGATCGTGGACAGGCCCAATCCTGTGCCCTTGCCTATCCCCTTGGTGGTGTAAAAAGGATCAAAGATATGTTCCTGAACTCCTTTTTCCATCCCGATGCCGGTATCACTTACAGTCAGAATCACATAAGAACCCGGCTGCTTTTCAACAATGCTGTGATCGGTAAAATAGTTCTGGTCCAGATCTATGTTGACCGTTTCAATGGTGAGTTTGCCTCCCATGGGCATGGCGTCCTTGGCATTGACTACCAGGTTCATGATCACCTGCTCCATTTGTCCGGGGTCTATGTCTATCTTCCATAAGGCAGATTCAGGGATCATCAGAATTTCAATATCCTCTCCGATCAGGCGGACAAGCATCTTCTCTATACCTGTCAATAATTTATTCAGATCCAGAATCTTAGGCTCGACAATCTGTTTTCGGCTGAAGGCGAGGAGCTGGCGGGTCAAAGCGGCTGCCCTTTCCCCGGCTTTCTTGATCTCCTTTATCTCCTCAGTTAAGGGTTTATCAGTGTCGATATTCATTAACATAAGGTCAGCATACCCGATGATGGTGGTCAGTATATTGTTAAAATCATGGGCCACACCGCCTGCCAGGGTGCCGATTGCTTCCATTTTCTGGGCCTGACGGAGCTGGGTTTCAAGCCTTTTCCGTTCACTCACATCGCGAATATTACATTGGATAAAATTAGCCCGGTCAACCAAATACAGATCCGTGTGGATATACTGTCCGGTCTTGGTTTTAACCTGGATATTTTCATAATTAAGAATGCCGGTCTTGTCCAAGTCCCGCATGATTGTCGTGAAATCATCATTCATACCGAGCGGAATGCCGATATCAGGCAATTTATTCCCGACGCAGTCCGCTTCGGAATACCCCAGCATTTTTTCGACAGCCTTATTCGCCTGGATTATATGTCCTCCGGTTTGTTCGAAAAGCACGATCCCGTCGCTGGCAGTTTCGAAAATATGCCGGTAACGATATTCAGACTCTGCCAACAGATCTTCCAGTCGGCTGCGCTCGGTGATGTCCTCGATGGCCAGGAGGATGATCCGTTCCTTGCCCCACGTTTGTTCAATCTGCCGGGCATTCAACAGCATGACGCGCCTGCCGATGGTGGCAAAATCGTGTTCAACCTCATAGT
>JBAPTR010000024.1:0-35076 GCA_049282265.1 Desulfatiglandaceae bacterium
GTCTTTTCCATCCTGGACACCTTGGCCCTTTCCGTGGGTGCAAGACGCGAACGTGTCGCCTATGAGTTCAAGACGAATACCATGGAGTTTCAGCCCATTGAGCGGGAAAATGCCTACAGCACCGGGCTCACCTATGCCTACCAGGGAAAATCCTCTCTTTTTGCCCGGTTCAACAGGAGTTTCCGCTTTCCCCTCACAGATGAGCTCTTCAGTTCCTGGACCGGGCTGAATCTCGGCCTTGAACCTCAGACCGGCAAGCATTACGAGGCAGGAATCCGACACTATCTCACCAGGAAAATGTACCTTGCCGTGACCCTTTTCAGGGCTGAGTTCGATAATGAGATTTTCTATAATCCCCTGACATCCACGAATGAAAACCACCCCAGAACGCTTCACCGGGGCATTGAGATCGGGGCCAAAGCAGAGCCGTGCCGGTTCTTCACCGTCTACGCGAATTATACCTATGAAAAGGCCACCTTTCAAAAGGAGCCGTTTGATGGGAACGATATCCCCGCCGTCCCGAAAAACAGCGGGAACTTCGGTTTCAACATTCATGACTTCATCCCCGGCCTTACACTGACAACCCAGTACAACTATATGGGTTCCAGCTATGTCATCAGCGATCAGGCCAATAGTATGGAAAAACTGGACCGGTATTTTACCGTCGACTCAAAGGTCTCCTATCAATGGAAAAACATCGAGGCCTTTTTCGGCGTCAATAACCTCACCAACGAGAAGTATTCCCAATATGCTGTGGCCGGTGGCAGTGGGCCTGTTTTCTACCCCTCCCCGGAACGAAACTGGACTGCCGGGCTGAAAGTTCGTTTCTAATTTGATTGATGTTGAAACAGCGATTTTACCACAGAGGCACCCCAGTCTTCGCACAAGGCTACGCCCCGGCAGGGAGGACACAGAGTTTACTTCTTTTGTCCGATCGCGAGAACCCGATCGGACAAAAAGTGGCTGTTTTCCAAGGGCCAGTGTTAATTCGTATCCGACCATTGAGATTTTCCTGCTGCCTTTCTGTGGAACTCCGAGTCAAAACGTGCTGTTTTCTTGTTTGTCCAGAAGACAGTCTGGACAAACAAGAAAGGCTGTTCTCTGTGACTCTGTGGTGAACGAATTGCACAGAGAATATCTGGCGTATTTAGGGAGAAAGCTACCTAGAAGAAATGTTCCCGCCTCATGATTTGCAATTTATTCGAGACTGTGGCAGATATTGAACAAAGGTCCAATGAAGGCGTCAATAGTGGGAGAAATTCGAAATGGCACTCATTGATTACAAAATCGAAGAACGCGTTGCAATCGTCACCCTCAACGATGGTGAAAATCGTTTCAATCCGCCTTTCCTGCTAGCCTTCCTGGATGTGCTTGATGAAATAGAGGAAAAAACCGATGCCAATGCCTTGGTGGTGACATCCAGTCATGAAAAGATTTTCAGCAACGGCATTGACCTGGGATGGCTGCTCCCCTTTATCCAGAAAGGAGACATGGAAACCGCCAAGGGTTTTCTCTATCTGCTTAACCGGCTCTTCAAGCGCATTCTCCTCTATCCCATGCCCACCATAGCGGCCATATCAGGCCACGCCTTTGCGGGCGGAGCCATCGTTAGCTGCGCCTTTGACTTCCGTTTCATGCGCTCCGACCGGGGGTACTTCTGCTTTCCCGAAGTGGACCTCGGGATTCCCTTCCTCCCCGGCATGGTGGCGATCATTCAAAAGGCCATTTTCCCCTACAAGTTTCAGGAACTGCAACTCACAGGCAAACGCGCCACGGCCGAGGAATGCGAGGCCCACCACATCGTCCTCAAGGCATGTCACCTGGACCACCTCATGAAAGAGACGCTCGAATTCGCCAAAGGCCTGAACAAACGAAGGGAAATTGTCGGTGAAATGAAGCGCCGCATGTTTGGGGAGATCGCCCGCATCATCGATGAGGAAGACCCGCCGGTTATTGAATCCGGCACATTTCATGTTTAGGGCTTGAAGAAACTGTTTGATCATTTCCTACAGCAAGGGAGGCTCACGATGTCTTCCTGCTGAGCCACTCCTGCCGGTCGGCAAGGGCCGGGAAACGCTCTCTTGCGCTTTTTACTTCATTCAGATCAATCTCGGAGCGCACGATTACTTCATCATCCCCGCCGCCGGCAATGGGAATGCCCCAGGGATCCACCGTCATACTGTGCCCCACAAACTGGATGCCCATATTGAACCCGACGGAATTTGAAGATATCAGAAAACACTGGTTTTCAAGCGCCCTTGCACGGTTCAGGAGTATCCAGTGCTCCAGCCTGGGATAGGGCCAGGCCGAACAGATGAGGAAGGCCTCAGCCCCTTTCTCCACCATTCGGCGGAAGAGTTCGGGAAAACGGAGGTCATAGCAGGTGGCAAGACCGAAGGTGCCCAGTTCGGTTTCCGCCACAACCACTTCTCCGCCGCGCGTCAGGATCCGGGTCTCCCTGGAATTGAACCCGAAGAGGTGAACCTTCCGGTAGTTGGCCAGGATCTCCCCTTCCGGTGACAGGAGATAGCTCGAGTTGTAGTACTTGCCGCCGTCCTCCTCGACAAAACTGCCCGTGTGGAGATGGATCTTCAATTCCCTCGCCAGACTTCTGAATGTACTCAAGGTGGGGCCGTCCTTGTCCTCCGCTTCAGACCGGTAGCGATCAAAGCTCATGAAACCGATATTCCAGAGCTCGGAAAGAATAACCAGGTCGGCGTCACTTGCCCGGCGTATCTGACCAACAGCTTTGTCCAGGGTTGCAGCCTTGTCATTTTCCACAACAGCCATTTGGATGGATGCTATCAGCATTTCTTCGCTCCTATTCATCAATTGTGGGTAACAGCTTAATAAACAGGGCAGCAATCCCCCCGCGAGTATCAGAGAGGGGGAGGATGGTCTTTCTTCCGCCACTGTCGAGAGGGCGCTGTCTCTTCCGGGCTTACTCCTGGGGGAAACCGCGGCTCCCGTTTGTGGGAGAACGCGGAGGGGGCCAAACTCCCCCGGGAGTAAGTCCGCTGAAGAGACCAGCCCGGAGGCCCGTGCGGAAGAAAGACCATCCTCGCCCTCTTTACTGAGCTATTACAGTTGGCCTCAATCGTTCCTGGAGGCGGGTATAGCGTTTCTCGGTCTTATCATTGCGCACGGCTATCTCCAGGGCCTTCCTGGTCCCCACCAGCACCACGAGTTGTTTCCCCCTGGTGACGGCGGTGTAGATCAGGTTCCTCTGGAGGAGCATGTAGTGTTGTGTCAGGACGGGGATCACCACGGCCGGATATTCAGAACCCTGTGATTTATGTACCGATATGGCGTAGGCAAGGACAATCTCGTCCAGATCCATGAAATCATAGGGAACCGTTCTGTCGTCAAAGGAAATAGACACCTCCCGGAGTTCGGAGTCTATGCTCGCCAGGGTGCCTATATCCCCGTTGAAGACCTCCTTGTCGTAGTTGTTTCTGATCTGCATGACCTTATCTTTGATTCGAAACGCCCTTTCCCCCCTGACGAGCCCGTTGTCACCCGGGTTAAGGGCTTCCTGCAATTTCCGGTTCAGGTTTTCCGCACCTACCGTCCCCTTATGCATGGGCGTGAGCACCTGGATATCCTCGACCGCATCGAGGTTAAATCGCTTGGGGATCCGCTTGGTAGTCAGCTCCAGTATGATTCGAAGGACCTCTTCCGGGTCTTCCTGTTCGATGAAAAAAAAATCCCCGCGCCTCTCCCCTTCCGGTCGCAGCAAGGGAAGGAGGCCCTGGTTTATTTTATGGGCATTGACGATGATTAGGCTTTCACGGGCCTGTCGAAATATCTCATTCAGGGTCATCACCGGGACCACACCTGAATCGATGATGTCTTTCAGGACGTTTCCAGCCCCCACCGAGGGCAGCTGATTGACATCCCCGACGAGGAGCAGGGTCGCGCCGGGGGGGACAGCCTTCAGGAGATAATACATAAGGGCCGTATCCATCATGGAGGCTTCATCCACAACGAGAAGATCCGCGTCCAGTGGCTTTTGGTCGTTTCTCTGGAATCCGCCTTTCTGAAAGCTGTATTCCAGGAGCCGGTGGATGGTCCTTGCCTCAAAACCCGTAGCCTCGCTCATCCTTTTGGCGGCTCGGCCCGTAGGGGCGGCCAGCATGATGCGGACTCCCAGACGGGAAAATATCTTCAGAACCGCCTGGATGATGGTCGTCTTTCCCGTACCGGGCCCGCCGGTGATGACCATGACCTTGCTCTCGGTGGCAGACTTGATGGCTTGTGCCTGCTCCCGTGCCAGCCGGATCGTCAGCCTGTCCTGGACCCACTGGATGGCCTTCACGGGGTCGATTGACCGTATGGATTTCGGGGCGCCCAGGAGGTCCTTTATCCGTTCGGCAATGCTGCTCTCACAGAGGTGATATTTCGCCAGATAAACAGCCTTTGGGTTTTCTTGAAAGGCATCGTTCTCGTTGAGGTCTTCGATGACGATCCATTTTCTGAGGGCGATGGTTCCGATGGCCCCGGCCACGACAGGCTCTTCAGAGTCGAGCATTTCCACGCACTTTTTGAGAAGCAAATCATACGGATAGAAGACGTGTCCCTCATCCGCAAGCTGATGAAGGACAAAGAGCGTGCCCGCCTCGGCCCTCAGGGGAGAGTCTTTTGGAAAACCCAGCTTTTCCGCGATCCTGTCTGCCGTAACGAAGCCGATACCGAAGACGTCGGTAGCCAGGCGATAAGGGTTTTCCCTGACGACCTGGATGGCGCGGTCACCATACTGCTTGAAGATTTTTGTGGCATAGCCGGAACTGACACCATGGGACTGGAGGAAAAGCATGACATAGCGAATTTCCCGCTGGTCATCCCAGGCCTTTTTGATCATCTGAATCCGTTTTTGGCCTATCCCTTTAACTTCATCGAGTTTGTCTTCATTTTTCTCGATGATATCAAGGGTCTTCTCTCCAAACCGGGAAACAATGCGTTTGGCCATTACCGGGCCAATGCCCTTGATCAGGCCAGAACCCAGGTATTTCTGTATCCCGAAAACCGTGGCCGGAACCTTGGACTTGTATCTGGCAATCTTGAATTGTTCCCCATACTTCGGGTGGTTGGCCCATTCCCCCTCGATTTCAAGAACTTCTCCGGGGGTCGGCCCCATCATGTTTCCGACGACGGTGACGAGGTCATGCCGACCATAGATCTTCACCCTGGCAATGGTAAAGCCATTTTCCTCATTGGTATACGTGATCCTTTCAAGATGCCCCTGGAGGAGGGTCAATGGACCGCCTTTCAATAATGGATTTCTTGTCATGCCTGCTGCTAGTAAAAATTGAGGTTGAGCACATGCACCGGTCCATGCCTTCCTTCCAGGATCTTGAGACGAAGCGTTTTGGCCGACTTGGCTTCACCCGGGAAAAAGAGAAACCCGTAAGAGAGGCCACCGGGCGGGATGGGCCTGTATTCCAAGGACTTTTGGCGGAGGTCCTGGATAATGCTCCTCCTTGCGGAATCGGACCCGTATTTATCGGCTCCTCCAAGTGTAGCACCTGCTGCACCTCCCAGAACCGCACCCTTGCCCAATGCACTGCCTACGTTCTGGCCGCTCACGATCCCGATGGCAGCGCCAATGATCGCTCCCGCTGTAGCGCCCAGAAAGCCATGGTAGGCCCCGGCCTTGAAGATTTCGTTGGTCTCGGCAAACTTGGTGGCCCGGTCATAGGCAATCTTGCTGCTCAAAATGGGCCAGAGGTTCCCTTCCCTGTCTTCAAGAAAAGTCTGCGCAGCATCGATTTCCAGCGCTTCAGTGCCCTCGTTGTCGAATACCACCTCTACCGGCAACATACCGGCGTCCCGGATGTCAAACCCGAAAGCCTCGCTGGCTTTCTCTTTCGACACAAATGCCTTGGCCCCCACTGTCACACCAGCCACCTCTGTGTGGTTGGGATAGGCGGTCGGCGCCTTGAAAGACATGGGTTTTACCTTATAGGCCGTGGTGCACCCCGAAAAACCAGCAAACACCAGGACGAGACCTACGGCGATGATGACGCTTTTTTTCATGGTGTTACCTCCTTCCAGAAGTTCCTCTCCCGCAGAGAGAAGAACATTTTCAATGTCAGTCGTTCATTGCTCCAAGATACCCTCTTTGCCGACAGGAAGCAACCGGATTGAATCCCGTTTACGAAATTGACGATCCCTATTTCACCTTAGACCCTTTGTAAGGCTAAAGAGTCTACAAAAAAAGCCGATAGAAAAGAAGTGGGATATTGCCATCAGATACCATTTGCCGAACAGGAAAACAGATGCATAAAACGGCTTTAAAGCAAACATTTCGGGCGTCCTTTAATGACGCACACCCGGGTAACCAGGTTCACCATGAACCGGAACCCGATTATGAGAGACACCCCCTTCGACTCTCCTCTTCAGAAAAAAAACGTTTCATCGAGCGATTGAGCTTCCTCTATGGAGAAGATGTGGCCGAAAGGTACCTGCCGGAGCTGGAGCGTATCCTGAAGGTCTATCATGCACACAAGCCCCCTGAGATGCTTGAAGCCGAAAAAGGCTTCGATCCGTCGCATCGCTTTACAGAAAAAGATGTCATCTTAATCACTTATGGAGACCTTCTCCATGGTGAAGAGACATCTCCCCTTAAAACCCTGGCAAGGTTTTGCGACACCTACCTGGAAGGGACCATCAACACCCTCCATATTCTACCATTCTTTCCCTATTCATCAGACCGGGGTTTTTCCATTATCGATTTTGAGACGGTAGACCCACACCTGGGTACCTGGCAGGACATTGAAGACCTGGAAAATCAATATCGCCTCATGTTCGACGGCGTTATCAATCACGTGTCTTCCAAGAGCAGATGGTTCCAGGAATTCCTGAATGGAAATCCCTTTTACAAGGATTTCTTCGTTGCTTATGAATCGCCGGACGATTTGACGCCTGAGCAACGAAAGATGATTTTTCGGCCCCGCACCTCTGATATCCTCACCCCCTTCCGGACCATTGAAGGGACAAAATACGTGTGGACGACTTTTTCCCCGGACCAGATCGACCTCAATTACAAAAACCCGAACGTTCTCATGAGGGTTATTGAAATTCTGCTCATGTATGTGCGCCACGGAGCCGGTATCATCCGGCTCGATGCCGTGACCTATATATGGGCCGAACCGGGCACGCGGTGTATTCATCTGGAACAGGCCCATGTCATCGTCAAGCTTTTCAGGGACATCCTGGACATCGTAGCGCCGAGGGTGGCGCTCATTACGGAAACCAATGTCCCCCACGAGGAGAATATATCCTATTTCGGGGACGGCCGTGACGAGGCCCAGATGGTGTACAACTTCGCCCTTCCCCCCCTCGTTCTCTATACCTTTTATGCCCAGGACACGACGGCCATATCAAAATGGGCAGCCACTCTCGAAAAGATTTCGGATAGGGCAACCTTCTTCAATTTCCTCGACTCCCACGATGGAATCGGCCTCATGGGGGTCAAGGATGTACTCCCGGATTCAGAAATAGATTTTATCGTCAAGAAGGCACAGGAGCACGGAGGTTTGATCTCCTCCAAACCCGGGGAAGACGGCAAAGAAGAACCCTATGAGATCAATATCACCTGGTTCAGCGCACTGAACAGCGAAGATGGAGGCCATGACGACACGGCATTCCAGGTCAGGCGCTTCGTTGCATCCCGAATTATCGGACTGGTCCTGCGAGGGGTTCCGGGGATCTACCTCCACAGCCTGATCGGCACCGGAAACGATGTGGAATCGGTTCTTTCAAGCCATTCCAACCGCGCAATCAACCGGACTGTCATTGACGCCCAGGCCATAACAGACGCCCTGAAAGACCCCCTCTCCAAGATCTCGAGAATCAGCCGTGAACTGGGAAGGCTCATCGCCATGCGGACGAGAGAGCCGGCCTTTCACCCCGGTGGGGAGCAGCAGGTGCTCATGCTCTCTCCCCAGCTTTTCTCAGTGGTCAGAATTGCTCCCGGCGGCGGGCAGAAGATACTGGCTCTGGTGAACGTCACGGATAAGGTGTGCCATTTGGAGGTTCCCTTGAGCAAAATCGGCACGAGGGAGACCCACTGGTATGATCTGGTCAGCAAAATGGAGTGGATAGCTGAAAACAGGAGGCTCAGCCTAACGCTTCAGCCCTATGATATCTTGTGGCTCACGCCTTTCATGAAGGCGGGATGAGGCCAAAAGGACTCAATTAATCGCGCCCAAAAAGGCAAAAATCCCATCCCGGGCAAGTGCTATTTGGTCTTTTATTTCCCCGATTGCCTTTTGGTCGATTCCCAGCCGCTCCATGTCCGCTTCGCGCACCCGCGGAGGGGACGCGTTTCCTGAGTTTCCCAGAGCCATTTCCTGGACCAGGGCATCTGAAATCTTGAGCATTGAAAAGTCAACAAGGTCAATATCTCCGGGAAGGACATCCTGATGGTGGAAGGCGATCGGCATCCGGATCATTCCGGGAAATTTCCATCTTTCGAGGAGAATTCCTCCAACTTCGCCATGGTCGAGGCCGATATTTTTTCGCTCCATTTCATAAAGTTGCGTCCCGCCTCCATCATTAACCCGCTCCAAAACCTGCTCCAAGGCCCTGGCGAAATCATCACTGAAAAACAGGTCCAGAACCACTTTGCCGATATCGTGAAGCAGACCGACAACAAACAGGCGTTCAGCTTCCTCACCTTTCCCAAGTCTCTCCGCCACCATTTTCACGGCCGTGCCCACTGCCAGATTATGGATCCATAAGCCTTCCCTGGAAAAGAGGCCCGCGTCTTTTGCCTTTGGCATGGCCTTTATCACACCCACGGAAAGGGCAAGAGATTTGACCATGTTGAACCCAAGGAGCGCTACCGCCCTGTCCAGACGCGATATCTCCTGGGAAAAGCCGTAGTAGGCGGAATTGGCCACTTTCAGAATCTTGGCTGTCAAGGCGGTATCATGCGATATGGCCTCCGTGATTTCCCTGGTGCCGGTTTTCGGATCATCCATCAAACTCAAAAGCCTTGGAATCACGACGGGGAGCGTGGGGAGTTCATCTATTCTGGAGTAGATCCTTGCCTTCAGTTCATTTCTTTCCATAGGTGCTTATCCGCCCAGGTTGTCCGACCAGCTTCTCACTACCATGAGCAGAGCGGCTTGTCAAAAGGATCAAGAAAATGCCATCAAATGGCAACATTCACCGGCCGCGCATCCAGGACCCGGATGAGGGCGTCGGGGGTCATGGAGGCCAGAAGTCCCCGCCTTCCAGCGTTGATATAGATCCTGGGCAGTTCCAGAATGGTTGCTTCCACACAGGCCTTCATCTTTTTTTTCGTTCCGAAGGGGGAAATGCCTCCCACCAGGTACCCGCTGTATCTCTTTGCCTCCTGAGGGTCACAGGGCCGCACCTTTTTCACGTCAAGCTCCCTGGCAAGCTCCCTGGTGGAAATGTGCTTGTCCCCATGCATCAGGACCAGGAAGGGCTCAGAATTTTCATCCATCATTACAAGGGTCTTGATGACCTGGTGTTCCTCCAGGCCGAGGGCATCCGCGGCAGCAGATGCCACGGCCGTCCCCGTCTTTTTCTCGTACCTGTAGGGATGCAGTGTAAAAGCAACGCTGTTTGCTTTCAATTCCCGAATAGCCTGTGTAGCGGGAAACTTCTGTTTCACCATAGAGCACCTCCCTGCTCATGTATAAGATATCATCTCGGAAACCAGTAGACCCCTTCTTTCAATATACCGACCGGTACAACGATACCGACCGCAATGGAAACAGGGAGATTACCGAATTCCCGCCTGGATAGAGAGGTCTTGAGGTGTTCCCCTGAAGGGTATACAAGATCGAGATCAACGTGCCCGTTCATGAAGTTCATTGCAGCGAGACGCATTTTCCCTTTCCATGTATAGGGATTGTCTCCCTTTCCAGGAAAAATTTCAACACACCATCCCGGGACAGAGAAATAAACCGCACTCTCCCTCCCAGTCGCCTCCCTTGAAGGGAATTCCGGAATGTCCAGGGCCCCCAGACCCGACAGATATCTTTCCCCTTCTTTTGTCCCCCGAAGAAGATTTTCTATCCCAAGCAGTTCCGCGACCGTACGACTTCGGGGCCGCCTCAGGACCATTTCAGGTTTGCCTTCCTGCAGGATGCCACCATCCTTCATAAGGGCCAGGTGATCGGCAAGAAAGAAGGCCTCCGGCAGATCGTGCGTGATGTGAAAAATCGTTACCCCGAGTTCCCTGTGAATCCTCTTCAGTTCCCGCCTGAGGCGGCCACGGGTGGAACGATCCAGGGCGCTCAAAGGTTCGTCCAGGAGAAGGACGTAGGGCTTCAGGACCAGGGCGCGGGCCAGAGCCACCCGTTGCTGCTCACCACCGGAGAGTCGCCCTGGCCGCCGATTCAGCAGGTGGCCGATTTCCAGGAAGCCGGCCATCTCTTCCACGGTCTTCTTGATCTCTCCGCGGGCCTCTTTTTTCAGACGCAATCCAAATGCAATATTCTCCTGAACCGTGAGGTGGGGAAAGAGGGCATAATCCTGGTATACCACACCAAGGTTGCGTTTTTCAGGCGGCCAACGGGTGGCATCCTTTCCATCGATCCATGTCCTTCCCCCGGTGGGTCGATGCAATCCCGCAATAGTCTCGAGAAGGACCGTTTTCCCGGTTCCCGTGGGGCCCAGGAGGACAAGGTACGCACCCGGTTCCACATGCAGGGAAATATTCTTGAGACGAAACGCACCAAGCTGGACACCGATAGCTTCAAGCCGAAGCACTTACGCCTCCCTGGGCCGCGTCGCAAGCCATCGAAGCAAGGAAAAGATGATGAGACATATCAAGATCAGGACCACGGCCACGGGTGTTGCATATTTGAGCCCGTAGGACTGGAATCGTTCCCAGATGAGAATCGGCGCCGTCATGGGATGGTAGGCCAGTATGATAACGGCCCCGAATTCGGAAATGCCCCTTGCCCACATCATGATCGCGCCGGAAAGAATGGGGCGCCACGTGAGGGGCAGACTGACCTTGAAAAAGGACCTCCAGGGGGTTGCCCCGAGGGTTCGTGCCACCCGCTCAAGCCTTGGATCAACGGAAATAAAACCGTCCCTGGCCGCATTGACCAGGAAGGGGAGCGACACAAAGGCCATGGCCAGGCTGATTCCCGCCTCAGTTCCCACAAAACCGATACCCAGCTTTTCAAAGGCCCTGCCCAGAAAAAACCGGCGCCCGTAAACCATCAGGAGCGCAATACCGGCAGCGGTATGGGGAATCATGATGGGGAGGTCGATCAACCCCTGGACAAGACTCTTACCGGGGAATTTCCAGCGTGCCAGGATATAGGCCAGAGGAATGCCGAAGACGGCACAGACCAGCGTGGCCCACAAGGCCGAGCGAAGGGTCAACAGGATCGAAGAATAGACCTCTGGTTCTGAAATCGTGGCCCTCAGGATCGCAGGATCCGCAGCCATCATCATCCTGGCCAGGGGGATGACGATCATCAGAATTACGATGGTACTCAGACACCATATGACGGCCTTGAAATTCCTCATTCAGCCTTCCTTTTTCGGTTTGGCCGTTGGGCCCGTTGACAGGGTCTATACTTCGGGCCACCTCATTACTCGACCAATTACCGCACGAATTGTTTCAATTCAGCGGGCAATTGATTGAAGTCACCCGTTGCCCTTGCCACCTTGAGAGGTTCCTGTCCGTTACGCCTCATGATCTCACGCCCCTCGGGCCCAAGCAGAAAAGAAATGAATTGAATGGCCCGCTTCCGATGGGGTGCATTCTTCGGGATGGTGATTCCATAAACCATGGGTTTGCCTTTCTTAACAATGAAGGATCCCGGAGCTTTTCCCGAGATCCTGGTACTGGCCTGTTCATAGAACCCTGCATATTTGGAAGAAGCCAGGTTGATGTTGACCGGCAGTTTCACAAAGGGCATGTTGTGCTGCATGGACACGGATTTGTAGATAAAAACATAATCGAGTTCTCCGGCCTCCAGGAGGGCGATCAGGTCGGTCTCCTTGGGCCGCACATTCTTCTCAGGACAACCAGCCTTCAGCTTTTCATAAAGCCCCGGCACTTTGTAGTATTTCTCGGCCAGTTGCCAGACAAGCTGGCTCCTGTACCCGCAGGGATCGCTGTTGGGGTCGGAATGGCCGTATTCCACGTCTTTCCGAAGGAGAATTTTATACCAGTTCTGCCCGTTGATCTCCTTTGCATAGTTTGAATCCGGCCTGTACATGATGGCCATCTCGTTGGTGGCAAAGGAGATATTCCATGAGGCATATTTGGGAATCAGCAGGTTTTCAATCACCGTATAGTCGGCGGAGGCCATGATATCAGCGGGCCGGCCCAGGTCACTGATCTTTCTGGCGCAGGTCCGCGAACCGCCCGCCTCCCGCAGCACCTCCACACCGGGATGATGGCGGTTAAACGCTTTGGCCACTTCCCTGAAGGGGATGGAGAGGGATCCGGCGTGAAATATGATGAGTTTGTTAGCTTCCTCTGCATGCAGAGGACCCATTAAGAGGGATACACAAATAATTCCCGCAACCAATACAATTCCAACCCGTTTTGAAAGACAACTCTTCACTATCATCCTCCTTATGTGTCAGCTCAATAAATAAGGCAAATCAGACAACGCATGGTCGCGGCCGGGAGGTCGCTCTTACTGTAGGAGCTCCTGCTGTAGGAGCAACGTCCACGTTGCGAGGTATCTATTTCGCAGGGAATGTCCTATTTACTGAGCTGATACCTCCTTACTTTGTTTGGCCGTTTGCGGGAAGACCATCTTCCCACAAAGGTTCAAATCATACCCTTCAAGTTCTCCTGCAAGCTCAAGAAAGGCTTTCTCGTGCAGGAGGCCTAAGAAAAGTTGCACCCCATGGTCAAAAAAGCGATCCTTGGAAACGAGAAAATCAAACCGTTCCCACCGCCAAGGGATAAAATCCAGGTCCAGCATACCGGCGACCGCCTTTATTCCCGGTCCGGCATCTGCACGGCCTGAAAGCACTTCAAGACCCACTTCCATATGACGTGCCACTTCATTCTCATAGCCTTCCACCATGTCCCCGCTGATGCCCGCCTCTTCGAGTTCCCGGTCAAGGAGCAGACGGGTCCCGGTCCCTGGGGGACGATTGACCATATGGATATCCTTCTTCCCCAGATCCTTTGTGGCCTGGATCCCTTTTGGATTCCCTTTCTGCAAAATGAGCCCCTGTTCACGTCGACAAAAATTTACCACCGCAGGCATCTGGTCCAGTTCTTCCTCTGCAAAACCGAAGTTGTATTCCTCATCCTTTTCCTGCAGCAGGTGACTTGATGCCATGTGACAGAGGTTCCGCCGCAATGACCTGATCCCCCCCATGCTCCCCAGGTTGCCGAATACCCCTAGATGATCAGGATAGGTCCGGTTAAACAGGGTGATGGTCCTGTCCAGCAGGATATCGTTGCTCCCAGCGATAATAAGCAGACCGTGATAGGGCGGCAGGGGGTGGGAGGGCTTCGGATAGTTGATGGTCTGATTTTCCAGCCACTGCACCACCAAATGCCTGGGGAAAAGCCACTTACCTGTTGCCTTGGTGCCTGGAAGGCCTTTCTCGGATATCAGCGAATAGACCATCTTCTCATTGATATCCAGGAGACCGGCCACCTCCCGCGTGTTCAACAGTTTTTTCTCTTCCATCGTGAAATCCCTCCTGGGCGCAAATTACAGCAATAATGTAATTATTAGTCAATAGTATTTTTTTCGTGCGGGAAAAAGGGTCATACAGACAAATATTAACGAAAAAATATAATAGTTCAATAAACAGTGGCAGCAATCCTTCCCCTCTTTACTGAACTACTACGAAAAAATATTATTTCTTCACCATCACTATTCCTGCTCTCTAGGACAGTTCGAACAGGATCGTGAGATTTAATGGAATATCTTCACTGAAAAAACGGGGGGTTTGGGAAAAGGGGCGGCGTCCTGTACGGCCTTAACGGCCGCCCTGTCCAGGATACTCGACCCCGAACTCTTCATGACCCGTGCCGTGTTGATGTGTCCTTCCATCGTAACAACAAACCGCACGGTGACAGCCCCCTGTATCCGCTTTTGTCTGGCCGCGCGCGGGTATTTTTTACAATGTTCAATCCTGAGCTTAACGATGTTGAAGTAGGACCGGCGACTGTCGTATTCGCTGGTACCTCCACTCTCCCGAAGACCTGAACCCCTGTCGGCAATCTTCGGAGCCGTTTCAGCTCTGACCGGTGGAATCCACTCCCGGATCTCAGGCGCATCAAGGGCCGGCAATGCGAATACGCTCGCACGTTCCGGCGGAAGAAAATCCGTCATTTTCTCCACATCAAAAGGCTTCGGGGGCCTGGGTGAAGGAACGGTCACTGTCCGTATTGCCGGTCTCTCTAACGGTTCGGGACTGGGGGGATCAGCTTGCACACGTCTCGGCCGGGGAATGCTCCTTAATGACGGTCTGAAAATTTCCTGCAAAGTCAAATCAATGTAACTTAAGGCACTCGACCGATAAATCCCCGCCATATGCAGGAATAGAGCCAAGTGAATCCCGACGGAAACAACGATCAACCCCCGAAGCAACCAGTTAGCATCATTTCCGTGTTCACTGCCGCATTTCAGTTTGTTCCCACCCGACCGCGCAACGGAGTCAATTGCCGCTACAGCCTCTTTTCCGTGGCAAGGCAGAGCCTTGCTGCTCCCGCCGCCTTTGCCACGTCCATCACAGCTACCACCTTGTCCAGGACCGCTCGCCGATCCGCCCTGACGACCACCAGCCTGTCCTTCCCATTCCCAACCATCTCCCTGATTTTCCTGAACAGGGCTCCCAGGGCGACTTCATTTTGCCCCAGAAACACCTTTCCTTCCCGATCCACGTACACCGTAATCTCCTCTTCCGTCCGGGGTGCCGCGGCACTTGCCCTGGGCAGTTTGACATTGATTCCCTCATTTACCATGAAATTCGTGGTCAGAAGAAAATAGATCAGCAGGAGAAACACGATATCGATGAGGGATGCAATAGGAATGATCACCTGATAGCGAGGCCTTTTCCTGGAATATCGAAGCACAGAGAACTCCTTTCAGGGCTTTCTTGACAGGGCCTTCAAAAAAGTCACTGCGCCATCCTGCAGCCTCGCCTCAAACCTGTCCACGCGGGCCATCAGGTAGCTGTGGGCCACCATGGTGGGAAGGGCCACGGCAAGACCGAGGGCAGTGGTCAACATCGCCTCCCATATACCCCCGGCAAGAACCGCCGCGTTTACCTTTCCGCCCATCTGCTGGATCACCATGAATGCCTTTATCATGCCCAGGACCGTCCCAAGGAGCCCCAGCAACGGGGCAATATTCCCGATGGTGGCAAGTGCTTGAAGATACCGGGACAACAGCCTTATCTCCTCCCCGGTGGAATGGACGATCACCGTCTCCAGGGTCTCCCGGTCCTGGTTCTCGACCTCGATTGCATGGGTGAGCATGCGCCCCATGGGTGTAGCGCTTGATTCCGCAAGCTCATAGGCCTGGTGATCTTCACCGTTTCTCATGTGCGTTGCCACCCTCTGCGCCACCCCGTCCCCGTCTACTCGAACCCGGGCAAAACGGATAAGCCTTTCCAGGAAAATGGCAAGGGCCACCACAGAACAAAAAAGGATCGGACCTACAAGGACTCCACCCTTTGAAAGAAAATCAATCATACCTCTTATCTCCTCATCTGCCCGACCACTTTTTCTTCCACGTAGACCTCTCTCAGGCGCTCCGGTATGTTACCCGACGGCTCCCGACTCCCGTACATGCTTTTCCCTCCGGGATAACTTGGTCCTGAACTTTTCCGGGAGCTTCTTATGTCATTTTTGATAGAACAAAATACCGAAAAAAAGAAACTTGGCGCCCTCAAGTTCCTTAACGTGATGAGACTATGATTCAGAGTCGATGTTTGTCAAGGAAAAACATTATTCATACTGATTACAACCATAACTTACCTGTACTAAGGACATCAACGCAACGACAGCAGGGACACGTGCGACAGAACAGGAATCACAGGAGACCGAGGCGACGGTTCAAGCTGAAAAAACCGTTGCCGGCCTGCCCCCCATATGGCAAACTCGGTGGCTTCCAGGGACCGGGCACAACGGACAGGTTCATGCCGAAGCGGCTCATGACGGTCTTAAAGGTCTCGGCGCCGGGTTCCGAAATTATGAATGGATTGTTTCATTTTCGCGCACGTTCCGCGTCATTATAGAGTGGGACGCCGTATTCTTTCTTGCCGTAGTCCCTGAAAATCTTCTGCCCTTTGACGGACTCTATGAACTTCAGGAACTTTCGGGAGAGGTGATGAGCGGAACCGCGATCTCCGGCACAGGCTATAAGCCCATGGTAGACGTTCACAAGGATCGGATCTCCTTTGAAGAGGACAATCAGACTTTTCAGGGCGGCTCGATTTACAATCAGCGTACTCGAATCGGTCATGAAATAGCCATCTTCTCTATCCGCACGCTTGAGCGTCGGGCCCATGAACTCATGGGTTACGATGTACCACTCTCCTTCCGGCTTCATGCCTGCCATCTTCCATATCTTCATCTCCCTCTTATGCGTGCCTGATCCGTCTCCACGAGAGAAAAACCTAGCCCTCTTCTTCGCAATCCTGGCGTATGCATCGGCCGCCGACTCAGCCTCATGAATCCCTGCCGGATCCGACTTCGGGCCCACAATATAAAATTCATTGCCGCCAAGCAGTGTTCTCATGCAGGCCCATCCTTCCTTCACCGCCCTTTTTTCCGCCTGTGGCGCATGCACCAAGATCATGTCCGCCTTTTCCGCCTTGAGCGCTTCGAGAGCCTTCCCGCTCCCCATCTTTGTCCATTGGATGCGACAGGGCGTTTCCTTGCAGAAGGATTCCGCCAGCGACTTCAAGAGGCCCAATTCACCGGGACTTCCGGTGGCAACCATGATTGCCGGACCTCCGCGACCATAAACGGCATCAAATTTCAGACAGCCGTTATCGCCTGCGCTCGAAATCGCTGCAGGGAGGCAGAGGAACACAAGAAAAGCGGAGACAAAGTACCCAATTCTTCTCATGACAGCTTCCTTTCAGAAATGTAAGGATGTCTCACCTTAGCTCGAAAACAATGGCAATCACCAATTTGATTGATTCCTTGAAAAGGGACTTTGGAGGTTTGGGAAAGGGCGCGGCCCCTTTCAGAGCATCCAGGGCGGCCTCATTGAGGTATCTTGAACGGGATCTCTTGACGATTTCAACGTCCCTGATATTCCCGTCAGAACCGATTACAAACTGAACGGCCACCCGTCCCTCGACCCTGCCGGCCCTGGCAGCCTCCGGATATTGCTTGTTCCTTTCAATAGCCTGTCTGACCAACTCGAAGTAGCCGTCCCGCGTGGCAACCGGTGCGGACGGTCCGGCGATCGGCGCCGCCGCCGTTGGTCCCGCCACTGGTTCCGCGATTGAATCCGGGCGCCATGCGGCAATGGATGGGGTAGATACATCCGGCACTGCCGGTACACTGATTTTTTCTACCGGTCCAGTGGAGAGTACGGACGCCGCCGGCTCGATCCGAGGGGGTTTCAGGGATGGGATCGGTCTTTCGGTCGCCTTCGGTGGTTCTGCCTCCTTGAGCAGTGGCGGCATGTTGAGCCTGCGAGGCGGTCTGGGGATGCTCCTTCCAACCGGCCTGGAAACGTCCCGCAGGGTTAACTCGATACTCGTAAGTGCGTCCGAACGATAGACCTCGGCGATGCGAATGAGAAGGAGTATGTGTACCCCCACAGAAAGGACGATCAATCCGCCCAATAACCAGTTTCTATCTTTCCGGGGAATGGATCGCAAAGGAGCCCCGTTCAATGTTTTCAAATCAGAAGTCCTTCTCAGTAGCCAGGCAGAGCCGCCCTGCCGCTGAACCGCGCTCTCGAAAAGCGGATAAGCCTTTCAAGGAAAATGGCGAGTGCGAGCACTGAGCAGAAAAGAATGGGCAGCACCAGGATGCCCCCTTTTGACAGAAATTCAATCAGATTGCCTCCCGACCTTTATGCTGCCGCAACAGCGGCGCAAGTTTACTTCGATCCATTTTGCCCCACCGTCTCCACGAGATCCTCTTTTCCATCAAAATCGATGTCCTTTGACCGCTTGACAAGAACCTCGGCACCGTCATACTCCTCCCAGATGTCGGGCCTGCCGTCGCCATTGGTGTCTTCCTCCACACGCGTCAGTTTCCCTTTCTTGTAGAAGTACCAGATCTCAGGACGGCCATCCCCATCCTTGTCCCTTTCCGCTCGGACAGCCTCCCCGGTTTCATTGAAGAACCAGGTCATATCCATATGATCTTCTGCATCACCACGTTCCTGACTTTTGATCAATTTTCCATGCTTGTTGAAATATTGCCGCCGGTCGATCACTCCATTGCTGTCTTCATCGATCTCCTTCAGCCTCAGAACGCCCCCCTGGTAACAGTAACGCGCTTCAGGACGGCCGTCCCCATCTCTATCCTGTTCCACGAGGACGGACCAAGGAGCCTTATCAAACCATTCCGTCGTCTCGAAGCGACCATCATGATCCAAATCTCTCATCAGTTTTTCCTTCTTGCCATCTCTGTAGAAGACCTTGAGACTTACTTTCCCTTTTCCTTCCTCGTCTCTCTCGACCCTGGCAAGTTTCCCATCCCGGTAATATTCCCAGGTATCTACTCGTCCATCCAGGTCTGCATCGATCTGCGCCTTCACTTTTTCGCCCTTGTCGTTGAAATCGATCAACACATCCGGCTTTTTGTCCGCATTGGTATCCTGCGTCTGAAGATAAGGTTTTCCCTTCTTGAAAAAGGTCGCCGTTTCTCTGAATCCGTCGCCGTCCCCGTCATATTCAATCCTGGCCGGCTGCCCATTCCGGAAAGTCCTGATTCGGTCTATCCGGCCACTGAATCGGGTGTCCTCGTCTATTCTGGCTGGCCGGCCGGCCTCATCGAAATAGATGAAACGATCATTCTTGCCGTCAAAGTTCGTGTCGCACTCCCGGTAGAACGGCTTTCCGTCCTTAAAATGGATAGTCAGATCAAATCGACCGTCCTTGTTTGTGTCTTGTTGTTGTTCAACGGGCTTGCTCTTTTTGAACCGGGTGACAATCTCCGGACGGCCGTCATGATCTTCATCTTTCCGCTCTTCCAAGATGAAACCGTTCCGGTAGGTTCGGGAGGTCTCCATCTCGCCGTCGCTGTCCAGATCGTGCCAGCTCTCCCGGGGAAAGCCGTCTGCTCCGTAAGTGATGATTGTCTCGGGTCTGCCGTCTCCATTACCGTCAACCCACCTTTCTATGGGTTTTCCATCTCGATAGGACAGCCTCACGTTCGCCTTTCCGTCACCATCGGTGTCTCTTTCCAAGGAGATCAGCTTTCCATCTTTGTAGAAGTAGGTGACGTCGAAGGATCCCTTCTCCTTTGAATCTTTCACGATTTTCAAATAGCGTTCCTGCTCATCAAAATAAACGATCTGGATTATGCGGCCTGTCTCGACGGATTTCCTCTCCTGCCTGACACTTTTTCCTCCCTGAAAGTAGTCGCAGGTGTCCGTTTTTCCATCTCCATTTGTATCCCTTTCAATCCTGACGACCTGCCCGTTTTCATAATACTGAAACCGGTCAATAATCCCGTCGGCGTTGCTGTCTATCTCCAGCTTTTGGATCTTGCCGTCTTTGGCGACATGAGCGATCTGATCGATCTTGCCGTCCTGGTTCGTATCCCTTTCGATTACCCTTTCTGCTGCGCGGACGGAACGGCCGGGCAGCCAGATCAGCGCCGAGATGGTCAATAGCATACCGAAAATAAATTGTCTCTTTTTCATGGTAGAAGAGGCCCTAATCCTTTTGACTCTATACGCCGGAAAAATCTTCTTCGAGACCAATGCGCTTGCGGGCGGATCGGTTGAAGAAAAAGAAGATTGAAAGGCCTGCCAAGATTGTTCCGCCACCGTACAGGAAGACGATCGGATTGCTTCGAAGAGAAAAGATAATGATCCAAAGATTGCCCAGCATGAAAAGAACCGGTGTCACTGGATACCCGAAGGTCCGGTAGGAACGTGGATAATGGGGATACCTGTAGCGCAGGACCACCAGGCCCAGAACCGTCAACATGGCGAAAAGGGATAGAGTAAAACCGATATACAGGAGGAGCTTGTCAAAGGCCGACGTGATGACCATGAGTACGGCTATGGCGGCCTGCAGGAAGATGGAGCGTCCCGGAGTCGCCGGGCGGTTGCCGACTTTTGCGAACCAGCTGAAAAACGTCCCATCCTTTGCCATGGCGTAATAGACCCGAGGTCCAGCCATGATCATGGCACTGATGACGGACAGGAGACACGCGGTTATGGCCATTGAGAAAGCGTTTCCCGCAGAGCCTCCGAACAGGGAGACGGCCGATTTTGTTCCGACGTCCAAAAGGCCGCTCATTTCTTCCACGGGGAGGGCGTAGATAAAGACTACATTCAGGAGGAGATAGAGGAGCATCACTAAAAGGGTGCCGTGCAAAAGGGATCGAGGGATGTTCCGTGCAGGATCTCTGATTTCGGCTCCCAGGTAAGCGGCGGCGTTCCAGCCACTGTAAGCAAAGGACACAAAGATCAGGGAGGTGGCGAACGGTCCAGAAAAGATTAGGCCGGTGGGTAACGGGGAAGAAAAGTGAGCCGTGCTGCCTTTGCCGAAAGTCAGTCCCCCTGCGATAAACGCGAGAATGGCACCCACCTTGATGATCGTCAGCAGATTCTGGACGCGGCTGCCGAAATGGAGACCTCTCCAGTGAACCAGCGAGAAAAGGACAATGACCGTGATAGCCGCGAGGTTCAGGGGAGAAAGCGTTACCGGGCCGGCTTTCCAAAGGAACAGGGAAGTCCATCCTTGGGCGCCGGCCGGCAGGCTGTGGAAGAAGTACGTGGAAAAGGCCATTGCAGCGGCCGCTGTGGGGGCTGAGAACCCGACGATGAGCGAGATCCAGCCCGAGAGAAATCCCATGAGCCGCCCCAGGCTCTCCCGCAGGAAGACATAATCTCCCCCTGCCCTGGGGAACATGGCCCCAAGCTCTCCATAGCAAAATGCCCCCGAAAGGGCCAGGATGCCGCCCGCAAACCAGCAGAGCAGCATGGCCTGCGGGCTTTGAAGAGACGACATGATAAACCCAGAGGTCGTGAAAATCCCGGTGCCGATCATGCTGGCAATTACAAGGATCGTTGCGGAGCCCAGACCCATATCCCTTTTGAGCTCCGCTCGACCGACCGGAACCTGCGCTGTCCTGGCGTTCCGGATCATATGGAACCTCGACCTACTCGCAATCCTCCCCCTCCCTTACTGCAAGACAGGGTCCGATATAGATCAGGCCGAGAAATTTCTCCGGGTACTCGTCAGCAGCCTTTTGGACTCCCCCGAGCGTGGTTTGGATCACGTGCTCGCTTGAAGAATACCCGGCCTTGTAAACGAGAGATGCCGGAGTATTTTCATTGTAATATTTCCTGAACAGGGGAACCAGGTTCGGTAGGTCCTTCAGGCCCATGAAGATACAGATCGTTTGACCTTCTTCTGCCAGGGACTTGAGCAGAGGCATGTTTTTCTTTATTTCCCGCGGTGTAGTCAGGATAATGGATCCATTGCAGTCGATCCGGCTTCCCAGCAAGGCGTTCGCTACGTTGAAGGAACTCAGCCCGGGAACAATTTCAAGAGTATCCCCTTTGAAAAACTCTCTTGCCCAGCTCCATCCGCTCCATATGGTAGGGTCGCCGTAGTCGAGGATGGCGACATTCATGCCTTCCTGCAGTCTTTTTTTGATGATTCCTGCTGCACGGACCTGCCTTTCCCTCGTCAACTTCTTCAGAGCCTCCTGAGAAAGCTCGGGGTGCTTCTTTCTCAAGACAGGAGGAGCGAACTCATAAAGATCGAACAGGACCGATTTGTCGCCCATGTACCTGGCGAAGCGTTTCCGTATATCGGGGGGGCATACATAGGCATCTGCTCCGGCCATACGGGAGACCGCCTCCAGGCTGATCAAACTTGTGTCCCCGCAACCCACTCCGATAACGGAGACCTTCGGCCGCGTCTTGAGGGAGAGAATTTCCACTTTTTCCGCCGCCTTGACATCTCGATCAGCCATGAGATCGTCTGGAGGTATGAGAAAAAATTTGCCTCCCTGCTTCAAGGGCTTGCCTGCCATCTTGTCAGCCAGGATGATGCGGTCTCCTAAGGCGTCCAGAAACACTTCCCCATAGGAAAAAAGTGAACGGTACCCGTCAGGGGCCGATATCAAAAAGACCTCGCTCAGGTCGCGCTTTACCCCTGCTTCTTCGAGCAGCCCTTTGAAAGAAACGCCTTCGAAAACGTTTATCCCGTGATATCCCTTGCCCTGCCCCAGGTGTTTGACCCGCAGGGCCTGCCGGGGCCGGCCGGACAGATCTCGCAGCACCGTTGTCTTCACATTCCTGCCCGTGATGGTACATTCAGGTGAAAACAATTCTTTCATCTTTCGCGTAGGCTTGCCGGGACGCAGGTCGAGGACTTGGATGGTGGAAACGTCCTCCAAACAACGATCCGCGTACGCGTCCCCCGCGACAACCAGCTTCGGAAATCCGATCTTCCGATTCAGCTGATCCAGCCGCGGCTCATACTCCTCCGGCGTGTGACAGGCTTTGCAGTCGTGATGCGGCATGATCGGCCGGGCCGATGTGGCCAGGATGATCCTCGCCGGGTTCTTGAAGAAGATCTCTCCCCATGAGAGGGCCACCTGTTTTCCTTCCCGATTTTTGACGCGGACGGCCATGTCCACTTGTTTCGAAAAGGCTGTCTCCTCCTTTTGCACGAATGCCGTCTCCAGCAACGTCCTGAGGGGGATGCCCGTGTAGTAAAAAACTCCCTGGTAGGAGCCGTCTTCCATGACCCCGTTCAGTTGAACGGTGACGGACTGATACCTCTCCAGATCCGTTAGGGCGAGATTCAAAGGCTGTTTCACGCACCCGGTAACGCTCACAAGGGCCGGTTGAGCTGCGTGAGTGTTTACCGTCCCCAACAGAACCAGGAGAAGAGCGGCCAGAATGTGCGTCTTCTTGATCTTTCTTTTCATGTTTGACCTCGACAACAAGTGCATTCTCCTAAATGTTTTGATTCGCAATTACACCAACGTATTGAGACCTCGCGAGCAGGGAAAGGGGATATCCCCTTTCCCTGCCTTCCCGGAAAGCCACATTTTTGGCAGCATGAAAATACGTCAGCGTATTTACGAATCGATGGACAAAGTGATCTGACATTCTTTCCTCTCTCTACGAGGAGACTTATCGGCAGTGGACTTTTCTAAAAGGCGAAGCGGGCTAAGCCGAAAAAGGTCCGCCCCTCTCTCGGAAAGCCGTAAGACAGTTCATAATTCTTATCAAAAATGTTTTTGGCTCCTGCCTCTACCGTCAGGCATTTTGTGATGTTTATAATTACCTTCGCGTCGGCCGTACAAAAACCTCCCAGGGTCTTCCATTCCCCGGTGTCGGAATCTTCATAATATTGTTTGGAGTAGTAGGTGGCCTTTCCGAAAAGAGATACCCGGTCATTCACCTTGAAAAGATCGCTCACGTAAAGTTTATGTTTCGGCGTCTCTTCAAGGTGGCCGGTCTTCCTGTTCGGGGATCGGTCCCCCGCATCCAGGTAGGTGTAGCTCACCCTGATATCGTTGCGCGGCACGAATCCGGTATCCAAATTGACCTCGAACCCCTGATATCGCGCCTTGCCGACATTCTGGAACTGGTCGTCTCCCGATGCCAATTCTTTGCTGACGATCAAATTCTTCACATCCGAGTAGTAGAGGTTGAACTCGGCAAAGGTCTTGAAGGGCAGGGTCTGCCTGACTCCCGCCTCGTAGTTGACGGCTTCTTCCTTCTCGAGGTTCGGGTTTGGAACATTTCTGTCAAACAGACCGGAATAGAGTTCGAGCAGGGTGGGGAATCTCGTCTTTTTTCCCACTGAAGCGTAAAGGCTCGTATCCTTGAGGACGGACCAGCTGATTCCCACCTGAGGGTTAAAGGAGGTGTCATCGTCCCTGACCGGTCCTCCGTTGGCGTATTGAGGTTTCTGGACATCGTAGCTCGCCCCTAAGACGGCGGACACGGTCTCGGTGAGCTGGACGGCGTCTTCCAATCCATAAGAAAAGATCCTGCTCTCATAGCGCTCCCAGTCGGCGCCATAGTCATCCTGCTCGCGGTGCACATCCTGCTTATAATGAAAGGAAAAGCCCAACGTATTCCTCGGGATGTACGTTGTGTGGAGAACCAGCGAACCGCCGTTGCTGTGATCGTCATAGGTGCTGTGGAAGGCGTACCGCATAGTTTCCGTGGAATACGTGTCGTCGTCATAGGAATCCAGTACGTTGAAATACTTGTCATGGAATGCTCGGACCTTGGCCGTGAGCCCGTCCGTTATTCTGGAGTCTCCGATCAGATAATAGGTCGTCTTTTTCCAATCCGTGAAGCGCCAGTAGCGGGGTCTCGCATCGTAGGCATTCGGAGGAAGTCCCCTCTCGCTCTTTACATGGTTGACACCCACGGCGAATTCCTGCCCCTCAGCCGGGGTAAACCCGGCCTTAAAGGTCCCGTTCCACTGTTTGCTATCAGAATTGTCCCGCGTTCCCCCGTTTTCGTTCATGGTCGGTGTGAAGTCATGAGAGAGCCTGAACCCGTCCGAATTCAGGTATCCCCCTCCGGCCGTGATGTAGAATTTGTCAACCTTCGAGCCGAGATTGAAGTTGGTATTCCAGGTATCCTCTTGGCTGTACTCGACGCTGGCGTTTCCTTCGAAACGTTCCACAGGTTTTTTTGATACGATATTGATGACCCCGCCCATGGTGTTCGGGCCGTAAAGGACGGAGCTTACCCCCTTTGTTACCGTTATTTGGGAAATATTACCCGTGGGCAGCTTTCCTGTATCCACGTAGCCGTCGTTCGGCACATAGATGGGAATGCCGTCGTAAAGGACCGGAACGTATCGCTCATTAAAGCCCCGTACGTTGAAATTCCTTTCATTTTTGTTCCCCACCGAAATGAAGACCCCGGGAAGGGTATTCAGGGCATCAGAAACATTGTTGGAGTTCGTCAAATCGATCTGTTCCCGATTTATCACATCTACAGTGGTCACCTCCTCGACGGCCTCTCCCGTTACCACCACTTCACCAAGGGAGAACACACCCTTTTCTTTGGAGATCGAACGGTCTACCCCCTCTTCCGCCCAAGCGGCAGTAAGAAAGACACCCAAACATAAAATAAACAACACCGTTAATCCATTAAACATCCTTCCCATATCTCTCTTCCTCCTTCTATAAATTATTCTTGACATTGATCACGCTGCCGCGTGCATTACGCCAGGTCATCCCCAGATAGATGCCTATCCCCACAATCATGAATGGATAAATGATCAAAAAGACGTCCAATACCGGGTTCCTGGAGACAACGAGCACAACGCCCGGCGTTCCCCCATCCAGGGACCGGGCCGGTGTAAACCGCTTCAGTGTCACCTGCATAGTTTTGAATCGGATCGGTTTCAGGATGTAGGCTCTCCCCCGGTACACTTCTCCGGCCTCCCGGTTCAGCACCATGTCCGCATAGTTCGAACGGTAATGGAAGTCCGCCGCGCTTTGATCGCTGTGTGCCATTCGGAGAACCCGCGGGTCATCGATAAAGTGAACACGCTCGAGCTTGATACTGAACCCCTTATCAAAAGCAAACGATTGCCCTTTACCGAGCCGGATATTTTCGTATCTGTAGCCAAGCATAAAACTGCCGAAATGGCCTAATGCGACCAGCCCGAAAAGGATATGGACAAACAGCATGATATATCTTGGCCGGCTTCCCTTGTTGACCCTTATCAGCCTGAGGAACTTGTTCCAGGAGCAAAAAACCAAGTTGACACCCAGGACAATCATCCCCGCGCACATCCCCACAAACCAGAGCTTGAGCAACGAAGCGCCTTCCTGGGGCCTTGTGAGCCAATCCCTGAGGATAATGTCGTTCATTCGGTGAAACAGATCTTTAGAGCCCTCGCTGCCAGCGATCACGATTCCCAGGGTGCACCACAGGATCAGGGCAACCACGGTCCACCCGGTAAAGGACAGCGACGATAGTTTACGGCTGATTCTTTTCAACCCAGCCCCCGCATGACCGCCAGTGCCAACATGACGAATCCGCCCATACCGGCCACCAGGCTCTGGATGCCCCGAGCCTTTTCTCTGTTCGACGGAATATGGAATGCCAGCATGAGATAGAGAAAAACAAATACCGACTCCAGATGGCCGCTACTCCATCGCCACATATCTCCCCACCCGTTCTGACACCAGACCATGCCCGAGTACTCCGATGCGAGAAACAGGACCGTGCCCAGCAGAAGGAAGTTCCTCCCCTGATGGAATAGACATACGCCCGAGTGGCCGTTGTTTTCTTCCACCCTTGCCTGGATGACAAACGTCGAAGAAAAGAGAATTGCTGAAAGCGCACCGACGCGAAACATGAAAAAAGAGATAATGTAGGGGTAGTTGAAATCGTAGCGGGATGGAGCAAGGACCTTCGGGAACACGAGGGATATTGCAAACAGCAGAAGGATTTCGATCCATACCCACGTTCCTACGTCAGGCAGGGATTCCATTGTCCTGTTAAAGAAAAGATGCAGAGACGCAAGGATAAAAGCGCTGGACACCAGGGATTCGAACAGGTTGAATACCGGCAAGTGCCCGGAGATCATCACCATAGCAACCAGGGCAGCACCATTGAGGAGCAACCCGGCCGCCGCCGCAAAGCGCTCGGGAGTCCGTTTTTTTATAAGATGCAGCGAAAACGCAAGCGCATAAGCCATACCGGCGCCCAAATGCAAGAACATGAGCAAGTCTTTTATAGTGAATGATGCCGCAATCATGTTATGTCAATATTGATATAAGACATGCCCAAAAAAAGGGCTTTTTAAAAAGCCTCTTTTCCACCTCTTCCATTCACGCTATCCAAGCAGGCGTCAAACGTGTACGTTACCGCCTCGCCACCCCGCTGCTGACGTTTTCAGATAGTACGCGTTTCGGTCTTTTATTGTCAATATATTTTTTGCCTGATCTCTATTTTACCATCTATTTTCTTTTTATTACCAATACCAACGTATTCTTACCATCAAACAGCCCTCCTGCTGGCCTGCCGGCGGTTCTGGTTGGGTGTGAGACGGAAAAAGGTGTTTTACGGAATCAGGCCACCGCGCCTGAGCCTGCGAATAACCGGTGGAACCATGGCTGCTCCAAGGCAGCCGAAAAGCACGTTGAAAAAAGATGCCACCGCGGCATGTTGAAGAATGATCTGCCATTCCATGCCCACCAACCGGTCGACGATCATAAGACTCAAGAAACGACTTGCCGCAGCCATAGCACCCGTCGCGATTGTGGCGGCATAGCTCATCCCCACTCCCGGAATGAAAAGCCCGCAGAGATCCACCACGACGCCGGGAAGGAGCAATTTGAATATCACGAGCGGCCCTCCCTTGCCCATACCCAGGAAAATGAGCATAACCCCTGCAAGAAAGCCCACCACGGTGGCGGACCAGGGCTTCGGAACCGCACCTTTGCTCATCACCAGGAAAAAGAGTGTGAAAAACATGGCATGGCCGGTAATATGCAGGTGTAGACGGAAAACAACCCGTAATATGACGATGAAGCTTGCACAAAATCCTAAGACAAGCATTTCCCGGAGTGTAAATTGTTTTGGCCGCTTTCCAGTCATTTCTTCTGTTGCCGGGGTTTCTTCTTGCCCTCGGGCACCCATTTGCCTGTCTCTCTGACCACTTTGAGCACCGGAAAACCCTTTCTGAGTTCCGGGCGCACCCAGCCCAGGGTATCGATCTCCTCCAGCGCATCCAGCATCTCACCGGACCCGGACATCACCGAACGGATAGGTGTCGCGCCCAGGATCTCCCCAACGCTCATTGTGCCCCCGATATCCCTGATGCCCTCCAGACCTATGAATCGACCGTCATTTTCCGTGCCCCGGAGACCCACCCCCGCCATGGCGCCGATACACCCCTGACCCGTCTCACCATGCCACCAGGTAAACACTCCCAGGTGCTCGGCCAGGTTACGTGCGTCCTGAATCTTGAGGACCTCTTCCTGCGCCCTTCGCCCAAAGAGGCTCAATTCTTGCGGGCACTCCTCGCGATTCGCCACACAAAGCCCCGGATTTGCTCCTTCATGAAAGTTCCGCATGAGAAAATCCTTTGCCGCTCCAATAACATCCTCGATACGCCCTTTCTTCTCAGCCTCGATACAGGCGGAGCTGTTATGGGATGTATAAGGGATATCCGGGTGTACCAGGAATTGATGTCTGGTTATCGTGGACGGGCCGACCAGACCTCTCTCCAACAGGTAATCGGAGAGCATCCTGGAAAGCCTGCCGGTGCCGATACTCTCCAGGTTATCCGTATCATCAATGGCGATCAGCAACTTCATGTTCTTTCCTCCTTTTTCTTATTAGACGCCCCTTTAGGGACCCTGCCACGGCGGCGTCCAACCCCGAGGTTTCGTTTTCCCCTTCAAAGCCCCTTGCCTCAGCAGCCAGAGAGGCATTCTCAGCCGTCTTCAACACCCGTACCATGAGCGGTATGAATACGCTCTGGAGGGCGTCGTTCCAGTTGCGCGGATTCATGAGCTGCCGCGGGCCGATCCTCGCCCCCCTGAGACGCTGCATCCTGCCGATCTCGCCCAGTTCCCGCGCAAAAAGGGGCACAAAGCGCAGGCTGGTGGAGATCACAAAGGCCAAACGGGCCGGCAGCACTTTCCGCAGGCACTCGGTCATGCGGCTCCCCGTGGTGGTCCGAAAGAGGATAGCGCCCGGCAGGAAAAACAACAGTATCCTGGAGCCCACCTGCACTCCCAGCCACAGCCCGTCCTGCACCCCGTACCGGATCACGTAAAGACCCGCCACTATCAATATTTGCACCAGGAACCATCGTGTATCCCGCCAGAGATCATGCCATTTCAGGCCCGCTGCGAAGTAGAAAAGCAGGTTCAGAAGCAGCAGTCCTCCCAGTGCCGCCGGCCACCGGGAGGCAATGGCCGCCACGCCCATGACGCCCGCCAGGGCCAGCTTCCACCCGGCACCCAGCCGATGCACGAGTGAATCGGAGGACCTGAATTGAAAAGCGTGCCCTGTTAAATGATCCATTCCCGTCCCATCACCCGCAGCTCATCTTTCCCTTCTCAAGGATCCACTTTCGATCCACTTGGCACCCTTTCCAGGATCCGGGATCGTGAGACGTCAATATCATGGAACTCTCATGACGTGTGCAAAACTCCTCAAAAATCTTCAACAGTCTTTCACGCTGCGGGAAGTCCAGCCCTGCGAACGGGTCATCCAGCAGAAGAATGTCAGGTCTCGACGCCATCACCGACGCCATGGCAAGCCGGTGCTGTTCCCCGAAGCTTAGAGTCAGGGGAGAGCGGTCCTTCAGATGAGCCAAACTGCACAGATCCAGTGCCTCCGTCACCCGGGCGTGAACCTTTTCCGTCGGCAGTTGCATCTTCTTCAAAGAAAAGGCGATCTCTTCCCGGACACTCTCCTCAAAGAGCTGCCTGGATGGATTTTCCAGAATCATTCCTACCTTTCCCACCAGGTCGCCGACTCTCGGATTGGAGATCCCCCCCACCCGCAGGAAGCCCGAATCAGGAGTGATCAGGCCTGCCATGCACTTGAGGAGTGTCGTTTTTCCAGAGCCGTTGCTTCCGAAGATCACGGCGAACTCTCCCTGCCCTATTTCCATATCGATGCCGCTAAACAGTGGCGCCCCGGCCCTTCCCGCAATACACAAACCTCTGATCTCCACGCAAGGGGTTCCAGATCCCTTTGAAGGAGGGCGCGATTCATCCGGATCATCCCTGAGAGGCTTCATGGGGGCAAGAGCCGTTTCCCGGGCAAGGTCCATAATGCGCCCCCTGTCCATGAAATAGAATCTGTCGGCCAAGGACGTGAAAAGATTGATTTCATGGTCCGCAATGATAAGCGTATGCCCCCGGTCCTTCAGCGTCTCCAAGATTTTAACCAGCCTCTCTTTTCCAGGTGTATCAAGCTGCGCCGAGGGCTCGTCAAATAGTGTCAAGGCAGGCCCCAGGGACAGCACTGAAGCAATGGCAAGCCTCCTCATTTCGCCCGCGGACATCTCTTCGACGCTTCGCTTTTCATATCCTGTGAGTCCCACAGAGCCGAGGGCACCTATCACCCTTTCCCGGACTTCAGATGCGGGCAGGTGGAGGTTTTGGGGACCGAAGGCCACTTCATCCTCTACAGTGCTGCAAAGGATCTGGGTTTCCGGATCCTGAAAAACCATCCCCACAGATCTCTTTTTTTCCGCTTTTGAAAAAACGATCTTCCCGGAAACCTCTCCCCGCTTCAAAAGTCCCTGGATGGCCAGGACGAGAGTCGTCTTGCCGCTTCCGGATGGCCCGGTGACACATACACACTCTCCCGGAAACACCTCCAGGGATACTGCGTTGAGCGCACGGGATGGGTGACCCGGATATGTATAGGAAAAATCCCTCATTTCAAGAAGCGCACTCAATAATCTCGCCTTTCCGCACCCGTCGAGGGCATCTTTCCTTGGGTGGAATTCAGGATCGGGGTTCACTATTTGCCCGCTTCCACGGACAGGAATATCAGAAACGGACCTCGACGCCGCCGTAAACGGTCCGTCCAGCCCGGGGGAACCCGTAGCTTTCCTCGTAGTTCTGATCGAACAGATTGTTGGCACCCAGATACAGGCTCATTCGATCATTGAGCAGTCCCTGCTTCAGCTTGACGTTGAACAGGGTAAAATCGTCCAGCTTCCGTTTCATAAGCGGCGCGTTTTTCGAGTAGTAGTATTGATTCGCGACATAGAGCATATCGGCGTACACGGAAAGGTCAAAAGGAAAGCGGTAGCGGGCTTCAAAGGTGACCTTGTCCCGGGGACGATACTGGAGTTGATCCACTTCCGTCCCCGCCGAAAGATCTTTGGTTTGCATGTACGTGTATCCGACCTTAAGGTAAAGGGCCTCGATAAAACGGTTTTCAAGACCCACTTCAATCCCTTTGAAACGGTATCTCTGATTGTTCTCGTACAGGTTCGTAGCATCATCCTTTTCAATGTAATTCCTCACATCGCTCAGAAACCCCGTCAGACTAACCTTGGACTTGAAAGGCAATTCCTGGTCTATCCCGATCTCGTAGTTGTCGGATTTCTCGGTCGTCAGGTCCGGATTGCCGCTCTGCGGGTCATAAAGCTGCTGGACCGAAGGGAATCGAATCGTCCTCGCCGCCGAGGCCCTGATCCTCGTCCCCTGCAGTGGATCATAATGAACCCCCAGCATGAAACTCGGGTGGGAATCTTCCTCGTTTCCATCCTTCTTGAACCAGTGGTAATTGCAGCCGACCACAAGACCCGTCTTTTGCAAAGGAGATACCTCGTATTGCAGGGCAGTGGAATAATATTCCACATCCTCTTGCTGGTCAATTGACTCAAACGAATTGGTGTTAACAGCTGTCCAACCTCCCACATTCCAGTCATCCCTGCGCCCATTGAGTCCCACCGTAAGAACACCGGCCGATTTCAAGTCCACTTTTCCCTGCACCGTTAGTCCCTTGATCGCATTTTCCGTCTTCTCATGAAAAGACCCTTTTCGGGTCTGTGTCGTGTATGACGAATCATCATACTGATTCTCCAGTTGGGACATCCTGTTGACATAAAACCAGGACCGAAGCTCCACCGGCCCCGGCAGGTCATATCTCCCCGACACCTGGAACGATGCTTGATTGTACCCATCGATTCGATCATACTTGGGCTTCTGTGCAAAGGGGTCGTTTTTGTCGTTGATCACACTCGACGGTATCCCATACTCCCCGCTGGAATAATTGAAAACCGCCCCTAGTCTGAACTGATCGTTTGGAGAAAAGCCCATATTGGCGAACAGATTCTTCTGCCTCCTGTCACTGTTTTCCCTGAGCCCCCCGTCCTCTTCAGAAGTGGGATCAAATTTGTTCGACATCCGGTAACCATCACTCCTCAGACTGCTGCCGCTCAGAAAAAAATCCATCCCATCCTTGCCGCCGGAGATCGAGGCACGTCCCAGGCCCGTACCTCGATCGGCTGCTTCCCCCGATGCCTGCCCGTGAAGGCCTTGGGTCCCTTTCTTTGTAATGATATTGATCACGCCGCCCAAACCTCCCTGGTCGTAAAGGACCGAGTGGGTGCCGTAGGAGACCTTTATTTTCGCGATATTTTCCACGGGAACGGTGGATGCATCAAACTGCCCGTCATACGTTGAATTGAAGGGAATGCCGTCCAGGAGGAGAAGCACGTGCCTGGGACGAAAGCCCCGGATATCTAGGAAGGATTGTCCCCTCGGCCCGACCCTCACCTGTACCCCCGGCAGGAGCTTCACGGCATCGGACAGGGTCCTGGCGCCACTGGCCTCTATTTCGCCGGCCGTCACCTCCCGGACCGTCCCGACCGATTCGGCCTCGCCCTTCTTTGCCGTCACGACCACCTCGCCCAATGTATATATGCCTGTATCTCTATCTTGAGCCCAGGCATCCGCAGGCAAACCCGTTGCAAAGACATAGACTGCGAGAAACACAAAACCAGCTGTCAATCCTCTTTGAAAATGCACCGTCATAACCTCCTTTATAATGACCATCTCTTTCCAGGAATCCCGCTCCGGATACGTTCCAGCCATTTACTACCCTCCAGAATCGTTTTTTGTCAAGATATTTCCATGCCAATTTTGTCTTTGCTTTAAACACACCCATAATTACTATTTCAGACCTCCCTTTCAGATTACTTTGAGCCTTCCTGCCCAGACTTTTCGTCTTCGAGATATAATAACGAATTGCACCCGGCATAAATGACCTTTGAGCCTGCTGGCCCGCTGTTTCTCTTACTGAAAGCATAGATCTATCGGATGATTACGTATCAGAACAGGGTTTCACGTTTTTGATACACAGGATATGTTTCTTATAATAACCTATCCAAACGATTTCTGATAGGTTTCATTCTCTGGATGGAAACAGGCTGAAAGGAAGCGTCAGGTCACATAGACAATGCAACGGTCAGTGAAGCAAAAGACAGGATGGTGGACAGGACTACTGATGCAGAGGCCAATTCCGTATCGCTGTTGAGCTGGGAAGAAAGGATATAGATGGCCGTTGAGGTGGGCAGCGCGAAGACAGGGAAGAGATTGTTGAAAATCATGATGCAGGGGTTCTCTCCGGATGCCTCAATCCAGTTTGAAACGGATGGGGATCTTAACCGTCATGCCAACGGGAATCCCGTTTCTGGTCCCCGGTTCAAATCGCCATTTCTTGACGGCCTCTCTTGCGGCCATATCCAGTCTCCGGTGACCGCTGGAATGGAAAACACCTATATCACCGACCTCTCCGGTTTTCATGACAAAAACCTCCAAGACCACGATTCCCTCGTATCCCCGAAGCCGGGCCTCCCTCGGATAGGGTGGCCGAGGATTTGTTCGGTAAAGCGGCCTGACTATTTTTACAGCCGCCGGCGCTACCGATGACGTCTCAGGTTCAGGCGGATCCGACTCCGGTCTTTCAGAAATCGGCCCGGGTAGATCCGAAAGCATGTCCTCAACGACTTCATCCCTGAATGGTTCTTCGTAATGGGCCGGCTCCCGGCGAATCGAGACCTCTTTCTTCAGGGTGTTGACAGTACCCGACGCTGACTCCAGTCTTTGCTTTTCATGTCTCCTCTTCTCCGGCAATGGAGGCGGAGGTTTAGGAATCATTCTCTTTTTCTTTTTCACAAGTCTTTTGGGCCTATGGGCAATGACCGGTTTGGGAGGGGGGGTTGGTTCAGGACGCGGTGCTGTCCTGCGCCTGATCGATGGTTCCGGTGTCATCTTCCGGGGAGCCACCACCGTCTTTTCAACCGGTTTCACGTAGTTCAGGGTCAGCGTAACGGCACGTTTAACCGGCGGGATATGGACCTCCCGGGAGAGCCAGTTGGAGCCTCTTGTCAGCAGGAAAGCATGCAGACCAACGGCAATGGCCGCGGCCAGAAAGAGGTTTTTCACCTTTGCCGCTCCGAATTTGCCTGCAGCGAAATTCTTGTCAAACCGGCCATCCTGATCTGGTCGAGTACCTTGAACAGTCTCTGGTAAGCCAGCCCGCGATCAGCGAAAAAGAGGACGCCCGCTTCAGCTTCCCCTGCGGCCTTTTTCCGCAAGACTTGCGCCAGCCCAGCCTCGGGGACCTCTTCCTTGTTCACAAAAATACGACCGTCACTCTTGACCGTCACTGAAAGGATCAACTGCTTCGTCACCTTTGCCGTGGTGGAGGTGGGAAGACGCACGGGGAGCCCACGGTGTACTGCCATGGAAAGCATGGCGTAGATGAAAAAGACCAGCAGGAGGAAGACGATGTCGATAAGGGGCAGCATTTCAATGCGGGCCTTTTTCTGACTAGGTCTGTGGACTTTCATGATCAACACCCTTGGAGGCTATTTCTCCCGGTCGTCCCGGTTGAGTTTTTCATAGACGATTTCGAGGCTGGTGGCATACTTTTCAATGGCCATGGCGGCATTTTCCACCCGCGCATTGAAATAGTTGTAGGGAAAGACGGAAAGAATGGCTATGGCCAGTCCGGCGGCGGTCGTTATGAGTGCCTGGGCGATGCCCGCTGTGACAGCCTGGGGGTGCTCGATTCCGGCGGTACCCAGCAAATCAAATGAGGATATGATCCCCAGAACCGTTCCGAAGATACCCAGGAGCGGGGCCACCGTGATCATGGTGTCCAGTACGGCCATAAACCGTCTCATCCTCTTGAGTTCTTCCGCCGCGGCCGATTCCATGGCCTTAATCATGGAAAAGTCGCGGTGGAGGATTCCCGTCACAAGGATTCTGATCACATAATCCCTGGAGTTTGCGACCATCGCCTTGACCTCGTCCCAGTCCCCTTTCTGACACGAGGCAAGCACACGGTCAACCAGGGGCTGGCTGCGTCTCATATCCTCCCGGAGCCAAAAGATCAGCCGTTCGATAACCACGGTAAGAGCGATAACAGAGCAGGCCAGGAG
>JBAPTR010000025.1:0-10899 GCA_049282265.1 Desulfatiglandaceae bacterium
CAACGGCTGGGAACGGGGGCCATCATCGTGTTTGACGAAGGGACCTGCCTGGTGGGAGCGACCTTGAACCTGATGACCTATTTTGCAAGGGAGTCCTGCGGGTTCTGTACGCCCTGCCGGGAAGGGCTGCCCTTTGTCAGAGACCTCCTGCACCGCATTGAAGCGGGGCAAGGAGAGGCCTCCTTTATCCCCATGCTGAAGGAGATGTGCGGCGCCATGTCCCATGCCTACTGTGCCTTTGCGCCGGGAGCGGTTGCCCCTTTGAAGGGTCTCCTGACCTATTTCGAGGACGAGATCCGGGAACACATCAGCCAAGGCAAGTGCCCCTATGGCCCCGATCCCCGGCCTCGGGAATTGACGGACGGTGCGTTATGGTCAGCCTGATCATCGATCATCGTGAAATCACCGTTCCCGACGGGACCAAAGTCATCGAAGCCGCCGAACGTCTGGGCATCATGGTTCCCCGCTTCTGCTACCATCCCGCCCTGGGATCGCTGGGTGCCTGCCGCATGTGCGCCGTCAAATTCATGGAAGGGCCGGTCAAGGGCGTGGAAATGAGTTGCATGGTGGATGTGGAGGAGGGCATGGTGGTCTCCACAACAGATCCGGAAGCCATGGCGTTTCGCCGATGGATCATTGAATGCCTCATGCTGAACCATCCCCATGACTGCCCTGTGTGTGATGAGGGAGGGCATTGCCTGCTCCAGGACGAAACCGTCTCCGGGGGGCATGGCCTTCGCAGGTACATGGGGAAGAAGCGGACCTATGAGGATCAGTACCTCGGGCCTTTCGTGCAGCATGAAATGAACCGGTGCATCCAGTGCTGGCGCTGCAGGCGTTTTTATCAGGAATTTACCGGTTACCGGGATCTGGGCGCTCTTGGAATAGCCAACGGCACCTATTTCGGCAGGTTTTCGGAGGGTTCCCTGGAAAGTCCCTTTTCCGGGAATCTCATCGATATCTGTCCAACCGGGGTTTTTACGGACAGGCCGTCCCGGTTTCGGGGGAGGCGCTGGGATTTTGAACGGGGACCGTCCCTCTGTCTCCACTGCTCTCTGGGCTGCAACACAGTGGGCAGTGCCCACTACCGGGAAATGGTACGACTGGAGGCCCGTTTGAATGAACAGGTTAACGGCCATTTCATCTGTGATCGCGGACGCTACGGGTTCAAATATACCGAGCGTCCGGATCGGCCGCGCGAACCAGAGGTGAATGGAGAGAGGGTGCCGCAGGAAGAGGCCATTCATGTGGTGGTGGAAAGGCTGCGGGCGATCCATGAGAGCGCAGGCCCGACAGCCGTCGCCTGCATGGGCTCACCGCGAAACAGTCTGGAGACCATGGAACAGGTTGCGAGGCTGTGCCGCACCCAAGGCTGGCCCGGCCCCCGGTTTTTCTGGGATGCTTCCGTGGAGCGCAAGACGAAAAGGGCGGTTTCGAGGCTGGATGGCTCTCTGGCGGTCTCCCTGAAGGAAGTGGAGGAAGCGGACTTCATCCTGGTGGTGGGCGCCGACCCGGTCAATGAGGCCCCCATGCTGGCGCTGGCCATGAGGCAGGCACAGCGGAAGGGAGCTGCCGTGGCTGTCCTGGATCCTAGACCCCTTTCTCTGCCCCTTGACTTCCATCACCTGGCCGTGCCTCCGTCCCGGTTAAATTCCTGCCTTCAAGCCCTCATGACGAGGACCGTCCCTCGGAATGTGGCCGAGGGCCTGGGCGCGGATGCCCTTGGATTTTTCGATGCCCTCGCCGGCGCTTCTACACAAAGCGGTGGCATTTTGGAAGGGATCTCAAAGATCCTGCCCGGTCTTGAGGCATCCACGAGGCCGGTCATCGTCTGCGGCATGGATGTCGTCGGGGAACACACGCCCGCCCTTGCCGCGGACTATGCCCTCCTGATGAAGGCAAGCAAAGGGCAAGCCGGACTGTTCTACCTACTGCCGGGACCTAATGCCTTTGGTGCGGCCCTTTTCTCAAACACCGACGATGCTCCTGAGACCATGATCGAGGCCATTGAACAGGGAAAGATCAAGGCCTTGCTGCTGGTGGAGAGTGATCCCTTCGCCTCTTTTCCGGATCGTCCCCGTCTGGACCGCGCCCTGGACAGGCTGGATTTCCTGGTTGTCCTGGACTATCTCCCTTCCCCGGTAGCGGAAAAGGCTCACGTGGTCATCCCCACGGCCACGGTATTCGAGACCAACGGCCGTTATATGAATCAGGAAGGGCGGATACAAGAGGCCCGGGCCGTTCACAAAGGGGGCACACCCCTATCCCGCACCGGGGAGGGCGGCCATCCCCCCCGCAGCCACCTCGATCATGTGCCTGGAGGTGGGGTGAGGGCGGCAGGCGACGTGTTGAATGATCTGGCAAAAAGTCTTCCGGTTCGGGAGACCGGCCCCATGCATGGTGATCCGGCAACAATCCCGGCTGAAGAGAACCGGTTTCTCGCCGAGCTCCTGGAACAGGGTTGTGAAGGTTACGGAGCGCGGTGGCCGGCCGGCTCAACGCGGGCAAGACCGTTTGCTCAGGAGGCGCTGTCTCCTGAAAACGATCAGGGCGACGCGGACGGGTTGGAACTCCTTTTGGTGGACTGGACGTTCGGTACGGAGGAGCTCTCTTCCTATTCCGCCCATACTCGGGAAGCTGAGCTCTCTCCTTATCTGGCCCTGCACCCCAAGGATGCCGCCCGGCTTGGATTTTCAACGGGGGACAGGGTCGTGTTGAACCTGGACGAGGGTTCGCTGGAGGTGGACCTCCGGGTCAGGGAACACATAGCACAGGGTGTTCTGGTCCTTCCCAGGCACAGACAACTGGAATGGCAGAAGGTCTCGGGGTTTAGGGTGACCCTGCCCACGAACCGGATAAAACGGATATAGGCGAAGATCATGATCGGCTGGATTCTCGGAGTCATCCTCCTCATCATAAAACTCGGGATCATTCTCGTGGCCCTGCTCCTGGTGGCCGGCTGGCTGGTCTACGTGGAACGTAAACTCCTGGGGAGGCTCCAGCTCCGACTGGGTCCCAACAGGGCCGGCCCCTTTGGACTCCTTCAGCCCATAGCGGATATCGTAAAACTGATGACCAAGGAGGACACGGTTCCGCAGGGGGCGGATCGCATGGTCTTCCTCTTTGCCCCCGCCGTGGTGGCAGTCACCGCCCTTCTCATCTTTGCGGTGGTCCCGTTCGGAAAAGACTGGATGATCTGGGGCAGGAGGTTACCCCTGGTCGTCTCGGATCTGAACGTGGGATTGCTCTATGTTTTCGCCCTTTCATCCCTGGGCGTCTACGGCGTTGTCCTTGGTGGCTGGGCCTCCAATTCCAAATACAGCCTCCTGGGGGGAATCCGCGCGGCGGCACAAATGATCAGCTATGAACTCTCCCTCGGGCTCTCGCTGGTGCCCGTGGTGATGCTCGCCCATTCCTTCAGCCTGGTTGATATTGTGAAGGCCCAGGCGGGGATGCCCTTCATTGTGATGCAGCCGGTCGCCTTTGGCGTATTTTTCATCAGCGCCGTGGCGGAGATCAAGCGCATCCCCTTTGATCTGCCCGAGGCGGAACATGAACTGGTGGCGGGGTATCATACGGAGTACAGTGGAATGCGCTTCGGGCTCTTCTTCCTGGGGGAGTATATCACCATGATTTCCCTGGGAGCTCTGCTGGCCGTGTTTTTCCTGGGCGGCTGGCGCGGGCCCCTGCTGCCGCCCCTGGTCTGGTTCTGCCTGAAGGTCTCCCTCGTGATTTTTGTCATGATCTGGATAAGGGGGACCCTCCCGCGACTGCGATATGACCAACTGATGGACCTGGGTTGGAAGGTGCTGGTCCCCGTGGCTCTGGTCAACATTGTCCTGACAGGCGGCCTGATGCTGCTCCTGTCTCCATGAGAGTCGTCTGGCCCTGTGGAGGGCGTGGGGAGGTTTGATTTCTTAAAAAGCTGGTTTATGCCGCAAGCGGCAGCCTATGAGCAACGAAGTGGAGGATGGCCTGACACTCTTTTTCAGACCCTTTCTAAACACATCGGAGGGGATGGCCGACTATTTGGGGTTTAGCGCTATGCAGTAGATTTGCGGGGGTTCAGGAGCAGTAAACCCCAAATAGTCGTCCATGTCGGAGTCCTGTGCCAAGTGCACTATGAGAAAGTGTCTGAAAAAGACCCTCAGGCCCCCTCCTGAGCTGAAGTGAATGAGGTGACTTCGTTAGAAGCTGGTTTATGCCACTTTGAGGCATCCTATGAGAAAGGAACTTCATTAATACTATGAGTTCCTTGGAAGGTGAATAAAGAAGGTATGAACACCAACCGGAATTACAGGCCGGGTTTTGCGGAGGCGGCGCGGGGACTTGTAAAGGGCTTCATCACAGTCTTGAAACACCTGTTCCGAAAACCGGTCACCGAGGAATATCCGGAATACAAGAGGCCATTGCCGGAGAGGTCCCGGGCCAGGATCATCCTCTCCCGGGACCCAGACGGCGGCGAGCGCTGCGTTGCCTGCTACCTCTGCTCGGCCGTGTGCCCGGTGAGCTGTATCTCCATGCAGGCGGCGGAACATGAAGACGGCAGGCGATGGGCCACCTGGTTTCGCATCAACTTCGCCCGTTGCATTTACTGCGGCCTGTGCGAGGAGGCCTGCCCGACGCTGGCCATACAGTTGACGCCCGATTTCGAGACCTGTCAGTACGATATTCTGACCCTGGTGGCTGAAAAAGAGGACCTGCTGGTGGACCATGGGGGCAAGAACCTGGAGTACAATTTCTACCGGTTCGCCGGTGTCGATGTCCTTGGGGGAAAAGGGACCCACGCGGGGGAGAAAAGACCGGTGAATTTCAAGAGCAACCTCCCTTAGGGGAGGGGCGTTGTCGAGGAAACGGATCGGAGCTGGAGGCTTTTTTATGACATTGTATGGCGCCGTTTTCTACCTGCTGGGGATCATCATCCTGGGGGCAAGTGTCCTGGCCATTACCCGAAGAAATATGGTCCACGCGGTGATCTGCCTGATCGTGTCGTTCCTCGGCACAGCCCTCCTCTTCTTCCTGCTGGGGGCGCCGTTTCTGGCCGCTCTGGAAGTGATCATCTACGCAGGAGCCATCATGGTCCTGTTTCTCTTCGTCATCATGACCCTCAAGATGGAGACCAGCAAGGAGCTCGGCCCTTCCATAGGCAGGTGGGGGCCAGCCGTCCTGCTTGGAACCGCCTTCCTCATATTGATCGTTCTCGTTGTCACCCGGGATCCCATCTCCCGGGTCGCCCTGGAAACATCCGTAGCCGAGCCGGCAGCTTTCGGCCGGTTTGTCTTTGAGAACTACTGGCTCGCCGTGGAGATCATCTCCCTCCTGCTCCTGGTGGCCCTGGTCGCGGTCATCCACCTGGGAAGGGGCAAGGGAGAAGCAAACAAGGAGGATGAAGCATGATTGTTCCCTATGGGCATGTCCTTATCCTGGCAGTCATGAGCTTTGCGGTCGGGTTGGTCTGCATGGTGGCGCGGCGCAATCTGATCATGCTGCTTGTTGGGGTTGAAATCATGATGAATGGAGCCGCCATCGCCTTTGTGGGCGCGGCCCTGCGATGGCAGTTGCTTACGGGGCAGGTCTTCGTGCTTTTCCTGATCGGCGTGGCCGGGGCCGAGGTCTCGGTGGGACTGGTGTTGATCGTGGCTGCCTATCGGAAAACCGAATCACTGGATCCGGACACCTATAACCTTTTGAAATGGTAAATGGCATGAAGAAAGCCAGTCCCAATTATCTTGCACCGTGGATCAGGAGGGGGCTATGATTCCTGCCCTGATCCGGGACCTGAACCTGGCGCTCATTGTGACGGCCCTGTCGCTCCCCTTGCTCTCGTTTGGAGTGATTTCGGTCTTCACCCGGCCTCATCCGCGCGTTTCCGCTGCAATCTCGGTGGGGGCTGTCACTTCCGCCCTGACGGCCGTTTTGTGGCTCTTCGCCATGAACCGGCACATGCACCAGCCCATCGCGTACGCGGGCCGATGGTTCATCTCGGGAAAGGTCGTCATTTGTTTCGGGTTTCTCCTGGACCCGACCAGCCTGCTTATGCTCACCCTCGTGGCGCTCATCAGCTGCCTGGTTCAGATCTACTCCCTGGGTTACATGGCCGGTGACCCCGGCTTTTCCCGCTACTATGCCTTTCAATCCCTTTTTGCCTGGGCCATGATGAGCCTGAGCGTCTCGTCTTCCCTCCTGCAGCTTTATGTTTTCTGGGAGCTGGTAGGGCTCTCGTCCTACCTCCTCATCGGTTTCTGGTACGAAAAGTTCAGCGCCAGCCAGGCCGGAAAGAAGGCCTTTCTCATGACCCGACTGGGCGATACCGCCTTCCTTATCGGCCTTTTCATGGTGCTCATCAATCTCGGGGACCTCAATATCCTGGCACTGGACAGCGCGGGGGCAGCGGCCCGGATGTCGCCTTTCATGATCACGGCTTCGGCCCTGCTCATATTCGGGGGAATCGTAGGCAAGAGCGCACAGTTTCCGCTTCTGACCTGGCTTCCGGATGCCATGGAAGGGCCCACGCCGGTGAGCGCCTTGCTCCACTCGGCCACCATGGTGGCCGCGGGGGTCTATCTCTTTCTCCGCCTCTTCCCTTTTTTCAGCCATTCGGAAAGCGCCATGACCGTCTTCCTGTCCATCAGTACCGTTAGCATGCTCATGGCCTCCACCATGGCCATGGTGCAGAGGGACATCAAGAAGGTTCTGGCCTATTCCACCATCAGCCAGCTGGGGTTCATGATCATGGCCCTGTCCGCCGGTGGCTACTTTGCAGGAGCATTTCATCTCACCACCCACGCGGCATTCAAGTCTCTGCTTTTCCTCTGCGCCGGTGTCTGGATTCACCACTATGGGACCAATGATCTGTTCGACATCGGCAGGCGGGGCGGCCGGAGAGCCAGGGTACCCATGGTTTGCCTGATCGTGGGGGCAGGGGCTCTTTCGGGGGTTCCTCCTTTTTCCGGGTTTTTCAGCAAAGAGGCTATCATGGCGACGCTTGCAGCACTGCACAACCCCGTATGGGTGGCGGCGGGTCTCGCAGGCGCCTTTCTGACCGCCTACTATACCTTCAGGATGGTCTTCATCATCCTCTTCCCGCGCGATACCGAAGGCGAGCCCCATGCCGATGTCGCCGGGCACAAAAGGACACTTGACCGTTTGATGCACGGGCCCCTCATCGTCCTGTCCGTTATCACTCTGGCCCTCGGTTTTTTTAAGGAACCCCTCAAGATTTTCCTCCTGACTCGGCAAGAGTTCACCGGAAGCGGCGCTGTGGGCCACAGCGGGGTGTTTTACGGATCAATGGCGCTGGTTTTCGTGGGTGTGGCCGTGGCCTGGTTCGAGTTCGGCCGGAAGCGTTCTCCCCGTGTAGGATTTGTTGAACGGGTTCCCTTCCTGAAGGCCCTCTTTTCGAATCGCTGGTATCTGGATTATGTTTACCACAAAATGGTGAAAACTGTTCTGGACGGTACCTTTTCCAGGCTCTCGGCCGAGAACGAGCGTCTGGCCATCAATGGGGGCCTGGATCTTTTTGCCCGATTCACCGTGGCCTCAGGGCGGGTCCTCTCGTTCCTGCAGTCGGGAATTCTGAGGTATAACCTGATGGTCCTGTTCGCCGTTGTGACCGTCCTGATCCTCTTTTTCTGGATAGGATAGAAGACCCATGAATTTGACATTTGCCCATTTTCCATTTCTTTCGGCCATCCTCCTCTCCTGCGTGACCGGCCTGGTGCTGATTCTCCTGGCTCCGGGAGACCGCAAAGGGTTGATCAAAGGGATCGGGCTTGTCTTTTCGGGGATCACCCTGCTCCTGACCGTCATCCTCTTTTGCTCCTTTGACCGGACACGGGGAGGGCTACAGTTCGTTGAGAAAATCCCCTGGGTCAAACCCTTCGGCATCTCCTATTTCAATGCGGTTGACGGCTTCAGCCTCCCGCTGCTGCTCCTCACCGGGATCATCTTTTTTACCGGGGTTCTCACCATGTGGGAACTGGAGGAGCGCGTCAAGGAATTCCTGGCCTTCTTCTTTCTGCTTGTGACCGGGGTATTCGGCTTTTTCATGAGCATGGATCTCTTTTTCATCTTCGTCTGGTACGATGTGTCCCTCTTCCCCATGTACCCCCTTATCGCCATATGGGGCGGCACCCGGAAAGAGTACGGGGCCATGAAACTGTTTCTTTACCTCCTGGCCGGAAGCGCCCTGATCCTGCCCACCATCATCTTCCTCTTCGTCAGATCAGGACTCAACACCTTCGATGTGGTCAGCCTGATGCAGCCCGGGACCTTCACATCCCTCGATCAGCGATTTGCCTTCATCCTCCTCTATCTGGGATTCGGCATCCTGGCCGCTGTCTGGCCTCTGCACTCCTGGTCGCCGACAGGACACGTGGCCGCACCCACATCCGTCAGCATGATTCATGCCGGGGTACTCATGAAACTTGGCGCCTTCGGGATCTTGCGCCTCGCCATCTTTCTCTGCCCCGAGGGGTGGCAGTACTGGTCACAGGTCATGGCCGTCCTGGCCGCCATCGGGATTGTTTACGGCGTATTGGTCGGCCTCCGCCAGACGGATCTCAAGTATGTGGTGGCCTATTCGAGCGTCTCGCATATGGGGATCGTAGGTCTCGGGCTGGCCACGGTCACGGTGGATGGCCTGAACGGCGCTGTCTTCCAGATGTTCGCCCACGGGATCATGACCGCGCTCCTCTTTTCTTCCCTGGGCTACATCTATGACAGGACCCACACCAGGATGATCCCGGAGCTGGGCGGCATGAGCAGGACGATGCCTGTTATTTCGATCTATTTCATCGTCGGGTCATTGGCGGCCATGGGTGTCCCGGGCTTCGGGAATTTTTGGGCGGAGATCATTGTCTTTATCGCATCGTTCCGGACCTATCCGATTCTGGGCGCAATCGCCGTTGCCGCCCTGGTGTTGAGCGCCCTTTTCATGCTGCGCGTGGTCCAGAAGACCTTTTACGGCCCGCCGAATGCGCACTTTGCGGACCTGCCGGATGTCCGCTTCGGCCTGGGCCTACCCAGGCTGATCCTGGTCGCGATGATGATCCTCTTCGGCCTTTTTCCGTGGCTCATGCTGGATGTGATCCAGACCGCCTCGATTCCCCTGATAGGAGGGCTGCCCTGATGGAATGGCGCCTCTTGATGCCTGAGCTTTACTTCCTGCTGGGGATCGTCCTGCTTTTCAGCCTGTCCATGCGGGCGCGTCAGGACACGGGACGAATCCACAGGATCGCTTACTTTCTCGCCGCCATCGGCGTGGTGGTCAGCCTGGCGGCAGTCGGACAGAAGGGGACCGCCTTTTCAGGGGTCTACCGAGTGGATCTCTTCTCGCAGGCCTTCAAGGTCATGCTTGCATTGGCCCTTTTCCTGAGCGTCTGCCTCTGTAGGGATCTGAATACCATCAGGGAGCGGCGACATACCGAATTCTATCTCCTGCTGATGATCGCAACCCTCGGGATGATGTTGCTGGTGAGCAGTGTTGAGCTGCTGACCCTCTATGTTTCCCTGGAACTCACCAGTTATTCCCTCTATGTCCTGGTTCCCCTGAGGAGGGGTTACGGTGTTCATGTGGAGGCGGGCATCAAGTATTTCCTTGTGGGAGTCACCACCTCGGCCCTGATGCTTTTCGGCCTCGCCCTCCTTTTCGGCGCCACCCGCAGCACCTCGCTTGCGGAACTGGCGAAGGTGATGCCCAGCCTGATCCATAGCCCCATGGCCTTCACCGGGCTTCTGCTCGCCCTCTGCGGGTTTTTCTTCAAACTGGCCGTTTTCCCCTTTCATGTATGGGCCCCGGGCGTCTATCAGGGGGCTGCCAACCAAGTCACCGCCTTTATCGCCACCGCGTCCAAGGTTGCGGCCATCGGGGTCATCGCCCGGATCGTATCCGTGACAGGGGGGGAGAGCATCCCTCTGGCCAAGGTGCTGGAAGGGGTCGCCATAGCCTCCATGACTCTCGGGAACCTGGTGGCCATTGTCCAGAAGGACCTGAAGCGGATGCTCGCCTATTCGGCCATTGCGCAAGGGGGGTACGTCCTGGTAGGGATACTCAGCATGAGCCGGGGCGGCTACGCGAGTGCCATTTTTTATGCCCTGGCCTATCTGATCATGATCTATACCTGCTTCCTGGTACTGGTGAAGGTGGCGGGCGAGGGCGAGGACCTGAAGATCGTCCAGTTGGCGGGGTTGCATCGCCGCTCTCCCCTCCTCGCCATGGCGCTCATGCTGGGGGTCTTCGGCCTGGGAGGGCTTCCCCCGACCATCGGTTTTACAGGGAAGTTCCTGCTTTTCACAGCGGCCATGAAGAGCGGCCATTTCTTTCTGGTCCTCGTGGCCATGATCAACGTGGCCGTTTCACTTTACTATTACGCCCTGGTCGTCAAGGCGGCCTATCTCCTGAAGCCGGAACGGGAACTGCCACCCCTTTCATTGTCTGTTTCCGAAAGAATGCTCGCCACGGCCCTGATCCTGGTCCTGGTGGGTGGAGGCCTCTTCCCGCAGGTCCTCTACAACCTGGCCACGGCAGCGGCCAAGGTCCTTCCTTAGTATCTTATGGATAGATTTGCGCCCAAGAGTGACTGAAATATTTTTGAGGGCGCCAAGGGAGTCGGGTCCTGGCAGCTTATTGAAGGCGCTCAGTTTATATTCCAGGAATGGATATTTCCGAGCCTTAAACAGCCATTTTCATGCCCGAAAATGCCCTTTTAAGATATCGCTGCGCACCAAGGTTGATTTTAGTCAACCGTTTTCAGAGCTCCCCTTAGAAACGCGAGGGAGGTTCAGCGCCGTCCCTCCTTGCCTGTTTGTTTGGGACGGTTGAGAAATGTTGAAACTGCTACTGAGCATTTGAAAGGAAACGGGTGAAAAATATGAAGGAATTTGATTCGGAAGAGCTGA
>JBAPTR010000026.1:0-1755 GCA_049282265.1 Desulfatiglandaceae bacterium
ATCAACGTATTCCAGCTTGATCCCATGGCCAGCAACAACCGTTTCAAAAGCGGCAAGCATCCCTCCGAGTTCTCCCTCGACCGACATAACATCAGGACTTTCAGGGAATGGATCACCCTCTGTCTGAGATACGTCCCAAACATAGACAACCCTGAATCGGAGAATTTCATCCTCTGGCCTATCACGCCCAAGGCGTGATTCATCCGCGACTTCCACGGCCTCCGGGTCCCATTCTTCACCCTTCCTGACCTTGATCCTCATGGGGGCGAATATGGGGATTCCCTTTTCCCCTTTTTTGACCGATCTCCCCATCTTTTGCCAGGCCTTGAAGCCGGCAACAAAGGTGGCATCGGGCCTGCAAATCCAGATGAGAATCCGGTTCTGAAAAGAGTAATGGTGGAACCTGGAGCAAAACTCGAAGTAATCCAGAAGCCTCTTATCATCCTTCTCATTCTTTACCGCCTCTACCAGCTGGGCGATATACTCTCGGCAAATACTATTCAATTCCGCTGTCTTCATGATTTTTCTCCTTCTCTTGGGCATAGAAAAAGGGAGTAAAGCAAAATACGCTTGATACTCCCCTCGTTCCCTCAGGACACGGATAAAACCGCCCTCATCCTTTTATTTTTCTTCCGGTAGCATGATCGTCATTGCAGGCGCCGGATCATCAATATCCGTCGGTCCGACCTGCGCATACAGCAAATGATTCCGCTGTCTTGTGCCGGTGATAATCACCTTGAAAGCGCGGGTATCAGGAGAAACATCTCTGCCAAAACGGGCCATATACAAGATGTCCCACAATACCCCGGTGAAATCATTGCAGTGCCTTTTCGATGCAACCGCTGTTTCAATCAACCCCCATACGCCGCTTGTCAGGTAGACCGGATATTTCCAGCCTGCGTCACGGGCAAGGGCGGCATAGTCGTCGGCCAGCTTAATCTGTTGGCCGTCTTCTATGGCATTCTTGCGGGTATATTCATAGATCGGTTCACCGAATATTTCAGGGGCAGGATTTTCTGCTACGCCTGTCATTATCATCCCTCCTGTTCGCAACAGTTTTCATGATAGGTCTCATCTGCGCAAAACTCGGAGCAAAAGGGTTCATCGAAGTCTTCAATACGAAAAACCGATCTTGAAGAATCCTCGATTAATTTTCCGCACCGCGCACATTTTGGTAAGCGGAGATATTCCTCTTTTGCCCATTTCTTCAGTTTATTGATCTTTTGCGGCTCGAAAGGCATTGTGTAGCCGCCGGTAAATCCAGCCCCAATGCCGATCTTTCGTGTTGGCTCGTCTTTCTGCCATGCGTTAGCGACAGCAATGGCTGTTTTCACGGCCTCGCGCGGGTCACCATACTCCTGAAATTCCCCGGGGTACTTTTCAGACAAGGCATCGGGATTTGTGTAATCCCAGCCTCCTTCCGAAATCTCAACCACCGCAGCGCCGGTAGACCATTGCAACTGTCTTGTCACAATATAGCTCATGGTATTTACCTCCTCTTTCTATCCTCCAAACAAAAAAGGGAGTAAGGCAAAAGTGCCTGGTACTCCCTCTCTTATTAAAGGCTGTTTCTTATTACAGGCGCTGCCCGTAGCGTGCAATAAACTCGTTGCAAACCCGGTTCAGTCCTTTGTTTCGATCCAGAACTTGAAATAGGTTTTTTTGTCGATTCAGATCCGTAACCGCTTCGTGCCAGCTATACAGGTCAGGACGGCCGTATTTAGCTTTTTCCTCAAAGTAGAGCCTGTAAAAAGC
>JBAPTR010000027.1:0-6396 GCA_049282265.1 Desulfatiglandaceae bacterium
TAACCACGGGGAGGCCCGGGTCACTCCTTTCCGGCGGGAATATATCTTGCCTCAGCGCTTAAGAACGGTGCCAATATTCTGCGTGTGGTCCTAAGCCAAGTCATCCCCTCCTTCAGTCCAATCGCACCTGGTCCGACGCGCCTGTCCGGCGCAATAATCACTGGGGCATCGCATCTAAGCAACTCCGGCGTCCCCGATATTCCCTTTCGGAAACGAGTCCCCCGTGCCTCCCTTGAGGTATGCGAAAGATTGTAAAGATCGGCCGATTGGACAAAATTGTCATGGTCGTTAGGCCCGGCGAGGTCTTTACCTGCAGGGATATAAACCTCTTTTTTGCATTTCTTGGAACTTTTCAGCGTCCCGCTTGTCTATTGAACCAAAACCGCAAAAACCAGACACGGAGGAAAACGCTATGAAGACCAGAATCAGAATTGTCGCAGCATCCATTATCACCATTCTCGTTCTTGTATCCGGAACCCTGCAGGCTCAGGAAAAAACAGATCTGAACAAGACCCTATCCCCCTTTTTTTTCGTCCGGAGTGACGATCCCGATACGGATCGACTTCCATTGAAGTCAACCGAGGTGAAGGTGAACGTCGCAGGCGTGATTGCCGATGTGGTGGTCACCCAGACCTATAGGAACGAGGGGAAAAGGCCGCTGGAGGCCATTTACATCTTTCCCGCATCCACCAGGGCCGCGGTCTACGGCATGAAGATGACCATCGGAGAAAGGACCATTGCCGCCAAGATCCGAAAAAGGGACGAAGCCAGGAGGGCCTATGAGCAGGCCAGGAGAGAGGGGAAGACGGCATCACTCCTGGAACAGCAGAGGCCGAATGTCTTCCAGATGAACGTGGCCAATATCCTGCCCGGTGATGTCGTCAGGGTTGAACTGAGATACACGGAATTGCTGATCCCGGAAGACAAGGTTTACGCATTCGTCTACCCCACCGTGGTGGGTCCCCGTTATTCGGATCAACCAGGCAAGGCGGTGCCTGCCTCGGAGCAGTGGGTTCGAAACCCCTACCTGCACGAAGGCGAGCCACCGACCTATCGCTTTGACATCCAGCTCAACCTATCGGCCGGCCTCCCCATTGAGGCTTTAACCTGCCCGTCGCACCGGGTTCACACGGTCTATGAAGGCCCTAAGCGAGCCTCAATCCGGCTGGACCCTGCGGAAAATTTTGGAGGCAACCGGGATTTCATCATGCAATACAAGCTTGCCGGCAAGCGGGTGGATTCTGGCCTTCTTCTCTATGAGGGAGAAACAGAGAACTTCTTTCTGGCCATACTCCAGCCTCCGGAGAGGGTGATGGAGCGGCAGATCCCCCCCAGGGAGTATATCTTCATCGTCGACATCTCCGGGTCCATGCACGGATTTCCGCTGACTGTTTCGAAAAGGCTCCTGAAGGACCTGATCGGCAACCTCCGGCCCTACGATCAGTTCAATGTCCTGCTCTTTGCAGGGGGATCCAGCGTCCTCTCGAACCGTTCCCTTCCGGCGACTGCGGCAAACGTGAGGCGGGCGATTCATATGATCGAACAACAAAGAGGGGGCGGTGGGACCAGACTCCTTCCCGCCCTGAAAAGAGCCCTTGCCCTCCCGCGGGTAGAAGGGGTTTCCAGAACCGTGGTAGTTGCGACGGATGGATACGTGGCCGTGGAAAAGGAGGCCTTTGATCTGATCCGCAACCATCTCGGAGAGGCCAATGTATTCACCTTCGGTATAGGATCCAGCGTCAACCGCTACATCATCGAAGGGATGGCGAGGGTTGGGATGGGTGAACCCTTTGTCGTCACCAGGCCGCAGGAGGCTGAGGGGGCTGCCGCAAGATTCAGGAAACTCATCCAAACGCCTGTGCTGACCGGCATAAAGATGAATTTCGGGAGTTTTGAAGCCTATGATGTGGAGCCTCGAAGCATTCCGGACGTAATGGCCGAACGACCGGTTATCGTTTTCGGGAAATGGCGGGGAAGACCAAAGGGACGCATCAGGATAGAAGGCATCACAGGGGAATCCCGTTATACGCGCGAAATTGACGTGGCCGGGACCAAGCCCTTGAAATCCAATGCCGCACTTCGTTATCTGTGGGCAAGGTATCGGATTGGACTGCTTTCAGACTACGGCAGGATCACGAAAGACGGGGAAATCGTCAGAGAGGTGACCAGTCTCGGTTTGACCTATAACCTCATGACCGCCTACACCTCCTTTGTGGCCATTGATTCCAGACCCCGCCTCAATGGGGAAACGGCGACAACCGTAAGGCAGCCTCTTCCCTTGCCGCGAGGGGTCTCCAACCTGGCCGTCGGCCAAGCGGGGGATGCCTGCAAGTCCCGACCCGTTGCCTTTCCCGCGTTCGCCCCGGAAGAAAGGGTGCGCAGGACTTATAAGAAAGAGGTGGATCTGGCGGAAGAGAGTGCAGCCATAGAAGATGTGGGGGACAAAGTGCAGTTGGAGATGAAACAGGTGAAGGTGTCAGAAGGGCTTTCCAAAAGCCAAATCCTGAATTACCTGCAGAAAAACAGTGCCCGGATTGAGCAATGCCTTGCAAACGCTCTTTCATCAAAAAGCAAACGTAAGTTCCAGATACTGGTAAACCTGGAGCTGGATGCCGGCGGTATGGTGGTCAGTGCAAATGTCGTCCGGGACACGGCCGGAGATAAAGTCCTTGAGTCCTGTTTTTTGAATGTCCTCAGACAATTGAAATTTTCCCTTTCAGGAGATATGAAAAAGGGAACAGTAACCATTTTGTTCAGCTTGAAGATATAATGACTTTGTGGAAACCTGGTTTACGCTGCAAGCGGCAGCCTATGAGCAACGAAGAGGATGAGAACCTGACAATCTTTTTCAGATGGATCAATCCAGTCCCATCTTTCCCGGGTTCAGTATGTTGTTGGGATCCAAGGCCTTCTTGATTGCGCGCATGGTCCTGAGTTCAACGGGATCGTGTTCCAACGGCATGAACCTGGCCTTAGTGATGCCTATTCCATGCTCGCCGGTCAGTGTTCCGCCCATATCACAGGCCAGCTTGTGGAGGTCGAAAAGGACCTCCTCCAGCCGTTCCACCTGATCCGGGTCGTCCCGGTCGTAAATGACGTTCGGATGAAAATTGCCTCCCCCCGCGTGACCGAAATTGAGGATCAGGAACCCGTGTCTTCTTGCTATATCATGAACAGCGTGAAGGAACTCCGCTATCCTGCTCATGGGCACGGTGACATCCTCGGATGCATAAGATGGGCTCACCTTTGCCATAAGGCCCCCCAAGGACTTGCGAACCGCCCACATTTTTTCGATCTCCCCCTCCGATTTCGCCGTCTTCACCTCCCGGGCATTGCATTCCTTGAAAGAGGCCACCAACCGCTCAAGCTGGTGGTGAACATCTTCAGGAGTCTGCCCATCCGTCTCCGCCAGGATCATCGCCTCCACGGGAGGAAGATCGAAGTCGGCATGTTTTCTTAAGGCCTCGATGGCGTTCGCATCTATGAACTCCAGGACACTGGGGGTAACCTCGGAGTGCATGATGAGCGTTACGGCCTCGCCGGCATCCTCCAGCCTGTCGAAGACGGCGGTTGCCGCAGCCCTTTCGGTGGGCTTCGGGGATATCTTGATCGTAATTTCACTCGCTATCCCCAATGTGCCTTCAGAACCGACCATGAGCCGGGTGAGGTCATATCCTGAAGAACACTTCATGGTATTGGCCCCGGTACGCATCACCGCTCCATCTGCCAGGACAACCTCAAGCCCGAGAACATAATCCCGGGTGGTGCCGTATTTGGCGCCGTGAAGTCCCCCTGCGTTTGTCCCCACATTGCCCCCGATGGTGCACGCCTTTCCGCTGGCAGGATCAGGGGGGTAAAAGAAATCATCCGGCTCCAAGGCACGTTGAAGGTCATCGTATACAACTCCCGGTTGAACCACCGCCAACCGGTCCGGTATGCTGATCCGGAGGATCCGGTTCATACGGGTGAGGTCGAGGATGATGCCCCCCTTCAGGGGAACGGAAAGGCCTGAAAGACCCGTGCCGGCACCCCGGGGGGCGACAGGGATGCCCTCCTGATTCGCCAGGGCGAGGATTCTGGATATTTCATCCGTTGTTTCAGGCCACGCCGCGCAATCGGGCCTGCTAGTGAATTCGGAGGCATCGTAGGAATAGGATACAAGGTCTATCAGATGGGCCGTGTATCTCTCCGCACCCACAATGTCAATCAGTTCCTTTTCGATTTTTTCTTCCATCTATTGACTGCTCCTTTCACACTTCATCGGGGAAAGACGGTAGCCTTTTAGGATTCGGCCCCAGTGTCAGGAGCATCAACTCTCCTTTTTCCCTTTTTCGGGGCGATTCGAAATAAACCACGCTCTAAAGAAATTTGTCTGGCAAGGTGGGTTTTTGCCAAACTCTGGTATGGCACATCTTTTTTATTTGCAAGGGTCTTTAATTCAGCAAGCATACCCTCAGGAAGCCGAATCGATATTGATTTTACTGATGGTTTTAACTTGGGAAAAGATGCCCTCTTAAAATCCTTTGTATCAAAATAATCAAGTGGAGAATGGGTGACCCAAAATTCTCGCTCCTCATCCTCATTTTTAAAAACGGGAATCGCATTATCCTTTTTCATCGTAGAATTTCCTCTCTTTCTTATTCATCTCCCTGGAGGGAGTGACTCTAATCAGGTTGCCCCTTTCTGTGAATATCACAATAAGATGACGATCAGCATCTGTTTTGCCAAAGGCAGCCCAGCGGTTTTCAGAGATTGAGTGCTTCGGGTCATCAAGAACCAGAAGGGGTCTATCAAAAAATACCTGCTCACATTCCCAGTTTTCCACATCATGCTTGATGAGGTTTTTATCGATATTGCCTTGGTCCCGCTCGAAACCGATAAGATGGGCAAATTCCTCTTCCATTGGCAACAACGGTATATGGCCATAATATACATGTCAAATTTTTTAATGAGGTTGTGGGATTCATCGGGCTCTTGAGAACCTTCCAAAGATAGGAGGAAATCATCGGCCTGCTCAAAAGCCTTCGAAAAAACGGGGGTTTTCCTCATCACCGGTGCCATGCCGGTCTGCTCATGGCCTAGGTCGCCTTCATTTCACAGGCATCCTGGAAATTCAGGCCGCTTATGCCTTTTCGATGGGAAACGTTAGCTGCGCACCGAACCAGCCGATGACCGTCACGATGGGCAGAAAAGACAAAACCAGCAGGAGATAAACGAACCCGACCCCGCTGAGATTATCCAAGACGCCCGGCACCTTCAGCCGCCAGATAAACGATATGATTGCCAGGATAAGCATCACAGATGAAAGCCGTTTTTTAATGCGTACGGCTCGGATCGGACGTGAAAGGTAATTCAGCCACCAGGTATATAACCCCGTCAGGATGGTGATGATTGTAAAAAAGATACCGGCCCCCAGACAATGCAGGGCCGTCAGCTCAAAAGACTTTAGGCCGGTAATGAGATAAAGCACATTAAAAACCGTGGTAGAAAACATGAAGACAATCGGAAAATGAACCGTCATTGGATGGGGATGCCGCCGCAGCATGGGGTAGTGTTCCAGAAGCCATGACAACACTGCCGGCATATCAACCTCGGTCTCCTTTTGTTGTTTCAAGACACCTGCCTGCGGAAACCTTTCCAGTACTTCAGGACCATGCGGTGCGGCCTTGATATCCGTGCTGAGATCGGCTCCGGCGTGGTGCCGCTTCATGTGCAGGCCGCCCTTCCAGCGGCTGCTTTCGCTGAGATCGTAGACCTTTCCCTGGTGGGCAATGTAAATCGGACTTCCATTTTCGCCGTTGAATTTTGTCAGCTCTTCCGAATCAAATTCCTTCATATTTTTCACCCGTTTCCTTTCAAATGCTCAGTAGCAGTTTCAAAATTCCACAACCCATTCCATTTCATCATAGTGGACAACACCGAGGCCGCCATATATTGTGGCGCTTTCCTCCTTGACTCACAAGGACAATTTCTCTACACTTTTCTTGACAAAGCAAGGTCTTATCAAAAGAAATAATCAACCATGGCTGATCGAATCATAAATATGATCCTGCCTGCAATCCGGCATCTTCAAATGTTTGGGTACTGGGTGGCCTTTTTTACCGCACTGCTTGAAACCACGATCGGGATCGGCTTGATTCTGCCGGGGTCAACACTGATTCTTTTTCTCGGAAAAACATGTCCACTCGCCAAATACCCGGCTCCACTACCAGGACCGGGGAGATACCTGTCAAGAGCCTTGTTCAGGCCAAGACCTACCGCAAACTCACCCAAAAGCGCCAGTCCCGGATGCGATGTGATCAGATCATTTGTCATTTCCAGCTTGAAAGGAAGTACCGTTTGTTTTATCATCTAATTCTCACCTCGTTGGTTCATGTTGTGTTGCTTGGTCGTAAC
>JBAPTR010000028.1:0-2820 GCA_049282265.1 Desulfatiglandaceae bacterium
CCCGGATTCGGCTGATGGGGAAAAGCTGCTTATTTGCCCCGATATTGCCGTTCATGCAGTAGGCAGCAATTTTCCCCGAAAGTTCAGGTCTGATAGGGACAGTCCGGTAAATCTGCGGTGGAACTTCTCTCTCAAATACGCTTCTTGTTAACGGTCTTGACAAGCCCATCATCTGGTCCGATTATTGCTATTGAGGAACCGGAAACAGGTCCCCGAATTCTCAAGGCAACCAAAGGAGTTCTATTGGTGGGGGCAGTGGTGCGGTGGTGACAATGTTGCGATCGTATTATCGTGTGTTCAGAACGGCTCTGCACGACTTGCGGCGTCACATGATGACGAAGGTATAGGGACCGATGTTCATGAGCACTCCAGGAGGGTTGAGATGCCACGGCGGGAGACATGCGGCCATAGCTGGAATCCGGGCTGGTGACGCGCTCAGCAACCCAGGTTGTCGTCAAAAAAGTTCTTTGTGGGCGGCGGATTCTTCTTACCCGGCGGGGGACCGGGAACACCAGGCTTTTTGGGAGACGCCCCCTCCGCGGGCGGCCCCACCAGCGGATACAGCCTGCGCCAAGCCTCCATCCCTCCCTCCACCGAATAAACTACGTAACCATGCTCAGCCAGAAGCCTGGCCGCCTTCAGACTTCTGCGCCCGCTGCGGTCGATGAGCACCAGCGTCTTGTCCCTCGGAAACTGCTCGGGGTTCTTCTCGATTTCGTTCAAGGGCACATTCCGTGCCTCAAAAATCTTGCCGAGGGGTCCAGTCAACTCTCCCGGAGTGCGGACGTCAATAAGAAATGCATTCGGATCGGACTGCAGCAGGAGTCTGAGACCCCGGATATCGATCTGCAGCACTTTTCCCGAAGACGATGATTCTTCGGCCCGCACCGGAAGCCACGCCGCGAAAACAATCAGAACCGCGACCGCCGCCAGTGTGCCTGCCAGTCCAAATCGGGTTCTCCGTTCCATTGCACACTGTCGAGTGGTTCGCATAGTCGCAGATCTTCAGTCAATCGGCGGCGAGGGTCTCCGCCATCCTTTGGTCGACCTCAAGTCGTCTATCCGTTTGCCGGCAAAAGGTTGACCATGGTACTACTGAATGAGGCGCTGCCGCCGATAGGATCCGAGACGCACACGTCTTTGAGTACCGGGTCCACCTGCATGATGTAATTAGGGCAGATTCCCCTGGACCGGCGCTTGTCGCCCTTGACCAGATGGCCGTCCACAACCATGTCGTGGGAGCCGTAGGCCCAGTGTCCGTAGTGCCACGACACTGCCGCGGTCCCGGGGCGGATGCCTTCTTTGATCTCCACCTGCGCAATCATATCGAGGACCCGCTCATCGCCGTCCATAAGGTGCAGTTTGCCGTCGGTATTCACCTGGGAGACCATGCGCACCCACTGGTCCGGCTTCAGGCCGAGGCGTTCGGCGTCTTGAGAATTGAGCCAGATCCTGTTCGCCGGCTGAAGCGCAATATTGCCCCAATAATTGGAGATAGTGCGCGACTGGCCGCCGAAAGGCTCTTTGAAGGTAAACAGCCTGAGTGAATAGCCGTCCTTGTGCAGCAGAGGGCGGCCCGAGGCGTCGAATTCGCCCCGCGCCACAGGAGTCCCGCTGAAATATTGGCCGCTCAGGCTGTTTTTCTGCTTTGCTACCTCTTCCACGAAGATATGAAACATCCCTCCGAAGGTATGATACGCCAGGGTCCTGGACCCGTATCCCTTCCCGTAGCCGTCGAACCGGCCGCCCCGGTTGAGGACATACACCGTCTTGCGCCATTCCGTCTCGGACTTAAGGGCTTTCTTCCAGCGCTTCTCGTCGAAGACCGATTTGGGCAGATGCTTTCGGGCCTTCCGGAAGAGATCGAGCTCGCGGTCATCGGCATCCGGAACAGCGTCGTTTGCGTTGTCGCCATATGCCTGATTGGCCACGATCTTGATGTACCAATCCTCAGGCCGGTCGAAATTCATACCCTGGCCAAAGGCATTCTTGCCGAAGCCGGGGAGATTGAGCTGCTTGGCCACCGCGATGAGGAAGGTCTCCATACATAGGGGCGCCTTCCCGTCGCCAAGCTCAACATCTTCGGTCAGGGGTATGGCCGCAGGCTGGCGCACCTTGCTCACTCGGGTGGGCACATCCGGGGTTGAGCCGGGCGCCCCCCAGCGCTCGAGATACGTCAGGTCGGGAACGATATAGTCGGCGTACATGGAGCTCTCGCCGATGATAATATCCGAGGCGATAAACAAGGGCACCTTGTCCGGGTCCTTGAGCATCTGGATGATCTGCTGGTTGCCGCCCGGAATGGACAGGGCGGGCGTCCCCATGTGCAGGAACAGGATCTTGCCGGGATAGGGGTATCCGGAAGCAAAAGACGGCAGGATTTCCTGGTAGACGTTTCCGGTAAAGGGATACCAGGGCCTCTTTGCCGGATAGCTGTGCTCCCTGAACAACGTGGAATCCTCGTAGCGGCTTCCTTCCCTCGTAATTTTCACTCCGAAACTGGTGAGGCTGCCGGGAAACATCTTGGAAAAAGTATAGGGGCTTGTCGGGGCGCCCCCGAAGGATTTCCATTCCCCGCCGCCCAGCATCAGTCCCCCGATGTAATCGGCGTTGCCGAGCAGGACATTCAGGGTAATGACGGCACACCCGGCATAGTAGCCGTCGGGATTCTGCACCGGTCCCCGGTACATCTCCACGGCGGCGCGCTTGCCATGAGAGGTCAGCTCCCGTGCCACTTCGATGATGGTTTGGAGCTCGACCCCGCATTGTTCGGAATATTCCTGCAACGACTTGGAGAACGCTTCCTCGGTGAGGAGTTGG
>JBAPTR010000029.1:0-23227 GCA_049282265.1 Desulfatiglandaceae bacterium
GCTCGATATTCAGTCGACCCTCCTTGTCGTCACAGGACAGCATCTTGGAAATGATGAAGATACAGTTCTCATAATCTTCCATTTTCGGGCGCTGGTCGGTATTCACGATGTCCTCCAGCACCAGGGGATGCAGGTTGAAGGTTTTGCCGATCTTCTCGATCACATCCACATCATGAAGCCCGTCGATATTGATCCAGGTCACGGTGGGTTTATCTTTGTAAGGCATACATTCGTCAATGGACTGCAGTTCCCTCTCTTCAAGGTTCTCCTGGTCGTAGTCGATGACCCGTATTCTCACATGGTCCGCCTTTTTCTCTCCCACATGGACCAGGGTCCCCGGGGCCAGACCGACCTTTTCTGTGCGCTTCCTGATGAACCTGAGCATGGTAACTGTCCTCCTAAGATTGATGGAAAGGGTGTCAGGTTCTACCCAACGCCCATATCACCTTCGTTGATTATTCGATTAAGCGGGCGAACCATTGTTTTGTTCTAATTGGACATTCAAAGAGGGTGCAGCACCTTCTTTGGGTTCACCCATATAAACCGTTCTGTGTGGGAATGGAATCTCGATGCCGCGCTCGTCAAATACCTTCTTCACGCGTCGATTAAATTCCCTCTTTATTCCCCATTGTTTAAGCGGTTTTGTGGTAAGCCGGGACCTCACAATGATGGCCGAATCATCAAACTTGTGGAGACCGAATATTTCTATGGGCTCAAGAATACTCTTGCCGCATTCCGGATCATTTTGCATCTCTTCACCTATTTCCCTCAATATCCCCATAACCTCATCCACGTCCTCTCTATAAGCTACCCCCACATCGATAACCGTTCTCGAAAAATCCTTGCTCATGTTGGTTATAGTATCAATGGAGCTGTTTGGAACTACGTGGAAATTCCCGTTGACATCTCTCAATTTTACCGTCCGGAGACCGACGGACTCAACAACCCCTTCGTTTTTCCCAAGATCCGCGTAGTCTCCTACCCGAAGACTCTCTTCAAAGAGGATGAAGAGGCCATTGATGAGATCCTTCACCAAGGTCTGCGCGCCGAAACCGACAGCCAGGCCGACGATGCCCGCCCCGGCCAGTATGGGAGTGGTGTTAATTCCCACGCGATCCAGGATCACAATGCCGCCGATAAATCCGGCGGCGATATTAACGGATGTTCTGACAATAGGGACCAGGGTCTTCTTTTTTTGTGTAACCGGTTTCTTTTTCTTCCCCTCCTTCTCTTCCTCTATTAAATAATCACCCAAAAAGTTACTAATCTCGATGACTGCAAGAACCGCCCCTATGGTTATGATGATAGCAATGGCTCTGAGGATGATCAAAGATCCTGCCTTTGAAGCGACAAATTCTGAAACAGGAATGCCCCAGACCTCAGCAGCTACCCCTACAGCCAGAACAAAAAGAATGGCCCTCAGGGCTTCCCTGAAGATGGCAATATAGCGGTTTGTTTTTTCTTCAAGGCCGGGAAACCTCTTTTTGACTTTTTCATTGACGGCAAAGAACTTTTTGAACAGTCCCTCCTGCAAATCCAGGGTCAAGATGAGCGCCAGAAGGGTTAATGCGGTGAAGAAGGTCGCCTTTAAGAGATAAGAAAAACCCATCTCATAGTTTGTCAGCTCAAACAGAAAGACAGCCCAGACATAGGCTATGGCCGGGACTGCCCAGTAACGGACTACCGATTTGGGGACACGCCTGTACTTGTGTTTCAAGAGGGCCTTATCACCCTCTTCTTCCCGGGAGTTTTCGTCCCTCGCCCGTAATTCCCGGGCGACCTGCATAATGAACACGCTGATTACAAAGGGAAACACCACAAGGAGAATCCCCCTGATAAAGGCAAGGGATGGAGGGTCGAGTTGAATGGCGTTCAAGGACTGGACAGCCACAAAATAAATGGCTGTATAGTAAGCAAATCGTTGCCCCCAAATCCAGTAATAGTTTGCCGTTTCATCGTTAATGGGCAGGATCCGGGTTTGCGCGGCATCAGGTGAAACCAGTGCTCGAAGAATCTTGAGGGCCAGGTGATAGAAAAACAGGATTGTGAACAAAATAAGAGCCAGGGAATGCCCTAGGGAAAAAGATGGAAACAGCTGAAACAGGATAAACAGGGAGGCCAACAGTGCCCCATAAGGGATCAGCGTAAACAAGACTTGAGCAGCGTTGGTGATAAGTTTTCTAATGAAATTTATCGGTCCTTCGGCTGTTTTGGGAATGAATTTTTGCAGGAAAAACCTGAGGAGAAAGGCAATCACGATTCCCGCTAAAATATTCGCCATTAATTTTAGCAAGTTGACACGGTTTTCACGCTTAGAGAGGAAAGACTTAACCCTCTCATAGGCGAAAGGGGTTTTTGCGACCAGAGAGGCGGTGCCGGCTGCAGATCCCACAACTTTCGTTGACAGGGTCTCGAACTCATAGAAGAACTGTTCGATGATCAGTAATTTCCTCCCCTTTTTTTCGTTCGGCTTTGCCGATGCCTTCTCGTCTTTCCCCATGGCGGCTTCTTTGGCCAGGATGAGATTTTTCAGCGTCTTAACGAGGGCCGCCCTTTTGTTGGGGTCCTCGATGAGATCCACAACCCCTTGAGCTTCCTTTGCGGTGATCTGTTCCTTTCCCTGCCCATAAGCCTTTCCCCCTGTCGAAAGCGCAACAAACACCAAAAAGGAAAAAAATATCGCTGCCTGGTATCTTTTCAACTGCATCCCACTCCCCCTTTAATGCACATCTTCACGCCGAACGTGTATTCGTCCGGGTAGTAGCCGAATAGCTCACCCTCTTACACTGAAACGCTTTTTCGTTCAACCTCGTAGTTCACGGTCACCATCCAGTCCTGATAATTGGAATCAAGCGCTTTTAAGGCATAATAAACCTCTTGTTTAAAGACCGTTTCTATGGGAGACCCGCGGCCCGGCCAGAGGCGAAATTTGACACGAAGGAATTCCTTTCCCGAACTTGTTTTGATGCGACCCTCAATGGAGGGCGGATACACAAAGGTGCCTGAGAGCTGCTCGAATATGGCTCGGACAATGGTTTTAACTTTTTCTTCTGCTTGTTTTGCAAGCTGGGGATCCTCAGAAAGCGTGATGTCAGCCAGGCCCCGAATGTAACCGCGAGGGTACCTCACGACATTCGTAATGGTTCGGTTGGGGATGGAGACCTCTGCACCAAGAGCGTTCTGGATCACAGTGAAGCGCATACCAAAAGTACTTACGATTCCGGTCTGACCTGAAATTTCGACCATGTCCCCCACATCGAAAAGTCCCGAAAAGACTACGGTCAGGCCATTTACTACATCCTGAACAAGGCCCTGTGAACCGAATCCAATAGCCAGGCCCAGGATAGACGCACTGGCGAGGTATGCTTTTAGCGAAACTCCGAACTCACTCAGAATGAGGCCAAGTGCGCTGAAATAGACAAAAAAAACGAGAGCACTCGTTGTGAGGCTACTGATCGTTCTTGACTTGGAAAGCTTCGCGCTAACCTGCGAGGACATCCACTTATTACTGATTCGACGAACCAAAATAACCAACAAATGTAACCCCGCCACAACGGCTGCGATTATGAGCATCCGTACGGGGATACTTAAGGTGTTCATGAGTTTAGATAGGTAGGCATACATGGCAAAACCTCTGTTGCTCAGCTGTTTTCGGAGATTATAGGAGATACGTGTTCCCCCAGCGGATGCTCAAACCGATGCTGGAGTCAAAGACAGAATTTACTTTGACGACATAACTCATAGCGTAGTGTTTTTTTCTTCAAAGGATAAAGTCAGTGGAAAGGAAGTTCGATTTCCGCTCTCTCACAATGTTTGTAATAATTGATTTGTTTATTTCCTCCTCCTTAGCCGCAACAAGAGTTCTGATTGAGAATACGCGAAGTGCATCTGAGACAGATAAGGTACCTTCAGCCGAATCTTTTCTCCCCGTAAATGGAAAGGTATCCGGTCCTCGCTGACATTGACTGTTAATGTCAACCCGGCATACTTGATTTACCAATGGATCAATAAGATTTGCAATCATATCAATATCGGTACCAAATATGCTCAGTTGTTGCCCATGGCTTGATTCGATGATGTACCGGATCGGTTCTTCAATATCTCCAAACGAAATAATAGGTATAAGCGGTCCAAACTGCTCTTCACTATGGACTCTCATCTTTTTAGTGACGGGAAAAGGCACGGCAGAATAGAAGAAAGTCTTATTCATTGCGGCGCCCTGATCATTCATGATTTTGGCACCATATTGTTTTGCATCCTCAACCATTCCGCCAAGATAGCCCGGTTTTTCTGGTTCGGGAAGCGGCGTGATGAAGACGTCATCTTCCCATGGCATCCCGAATTTGAGTCCTTCAATGGCTTCCACAAATCTGAAAAGAAATAAATCGGCGACTTCTTCTAAGATATCCTCTAAGGTGATAAGCCCTGAGACACTGCCTTGTTGATCCAAAACGACTGCCTGATGGAGTTTCCTTGCTTTAAAGCTGCGGAGCAAGGCATCGATTTTTTTGTTTTCAGAGCCCGAAAAAAACGCGGAAAGCCCCAATAGTGTTATCAAAATAATGAACATCAGTACGGGATTTATTTCAGCCATGCCCGTGTTCTCCTATTAGATTTTCTTTCTTGTCTTAAGAACTTTCCTTCAAGAAGCAGGCGGATCGACTGATAGCTGACTCTGTCATCCCCAAATGATCAAAAACAGGTTCATCTGCAACATAATGCTCCCTGCATGTGCGCTTCCGTGGCACCGGCAATCCTGTCTGGTATTTGTGCTGCCTCTATGGAACGGGCTCTCCCACTGCCGTTTCCTCTGAAAGCATGAGTGTGTCAGTTCCGTCCAGAATCGCAATTGCTACGTCCATTGCCTCTGCACGGGTCGGCCGAGGGCTATTTGTCATTGAAAAAAAGCTCTAGCTTCATACCCATTCATGCCCATGTTTCATTTGAAGGTATCCAGTAAACTTTCAAAAGACTTCTGATCAATTTTTTGCTTTACCAGGCTTGTGTCTTTGATTGCTGATTCCTGTTCATTGAGCGTCAGCCTATCTTCTTTATAAATGATGCCGATGGGTATTCTTTCACCCCATTCCTGGGCCTTCGAAAACGCCAAGCTCCGATCATGAGGATCATACCGGGGGTCTTCATTTATGTTGTAGACCCGGCTCTTGTACCACGTGAACGTATTGACGCGATTAAATGAAATGCAAGGCTGAAGAATGTCGATTAAGGCAAAGCCCTTGTGAGAAAGCGCCTGATTAATGAGGTGGGTAAGGTGTTCGGTATCCCCCGAAAACCCCCTCGCCACAAAACTGCAATTCGATGCTATTGCCAGCAGCAAAGGGTTCAAGGGCGGATTGAGAGTCCCCATTGGGGTGGTTTTTGATACAAAACCCAGCTCACTCGTGGGAGAAGCCTGCCCTTTTGTGAGTCCATAGACCTGATTGTTGTGAACAAGGTAGGTGATATCGATATTTCTTCGCATGGCATGGATAAAATGGTTCCCGCCTTCGGTATAGCCGTCCCCGTCTCCACCTTCAGCCAAGACAGTCAATTCGTGGTTCGCTAACTTGACCCCCGTTGCCACAGGAAGTGTTCTTCCATGCAATCCATTGAAAATATTGCACCGGACATAATGAGGCATCTTGGCGGCCTGGCCTATACCTGAGACAATGACGATCTGGTTGGGCGCTTTCCCTGATATGACGAGGGCGTTTTTGAGTGCGTCTAAAATCGAGAAGTTTCCACAGCCCGGACACCATGCTATCGGATCATCGCTGTGATACTGTTCTAAGGTAGCCATCTTCTCCTCCCAATCGACTTTGTCTTCCAACGAAGTCGTCATCCCTTCAACCAATTGAATTTTTCACCTCTTTTACAACTTCCTGCGGAGAAAACGGCCTTCCGTCATATTTAACAACCTTGTGAAGAACGGAAACATCCGTCTTGCTGCTAAACAGATCCCCAAATTGTCCAGTAAAATTGTTTTCCACGGCAAACATTTTCGTATTCCTTGAAATCTTCCGCAAGAATTCCTGGGAAGGGAATGGGTAGATCTCACTGAAATAAATCATTTGAGCCTTAATGCCTTCCCGGTTCATAACATCCACAGCTTCCTTGATCGCTCCATAGGTAGATCCCCAACCCAAGAGCACAATATCAGACTTCGTTTCCGGATAGACTTCGGGTGGCTCGATCTCTTCTGTCATTTTTTCAAATTTCCTCATCCGTTTGTCCATTTGTTGTTTTCTAACATCCGCACTTTCCGTGATATGGCCCGCTTCCGTGTGTTCATCGCTATCCGCAGAGAGCACTGCATCTGTTAGCCCTGGCAAAATCCTTGGAGAAATGCCCGATTCGTCCCACGCATATCTCCTATAGTGTTTTGGGGATGAAATCTGTTCATGAGAAACGATGCGTCCACGATTGATTTCTATCTGATCCAGATCCAATCCATCTATTGTAAAATAGGAATCGTTAAGGTGCTGATCACCCATTACAATTACCGGGGTTTGATATTTATCAGCCAAGTCAAAAGCCTTTGTCATTAGATGAAAGGCTTGCTCGGCGTTTCCGGGAGCAAACACTGCCCGCGGGAATTCGCCGTGGGATGCATGGATGACAAATCCCAAGTCTGCTTGCTCGGTCCTTGTGGGAAGACCGGTAGCCGGCCCAGCCCTCTGAGCGTTAACAATAACCAAAGGCGTTTCAGTCATTCCCGCCAACCCCAGGCCTTCCGTCATCAGGCAGAAGCCTCCTCCTGAAGTAGCTGTCATTGCTCGCACACCTGTAAAAGATGCCCCGATGGCCATATTAACCGCCGCTATTTCGTCTTCAGCAGGCTCTACAATGATGTTGTATTCCTGTGCAACGGAGGCAATAAACTCCATAATCGGGGTGGATGGCGACATGGGATAGCCCGAATAGAACTTGAGCCCGGAAAAAATTGCTCCCAGGGCCATTGCTTGGCTGCCGTTAAGCAGCATTTTCTTCCTGGTAAGCGGTGCAGGGGGTACTTTATGGACCATTTGTCCTCTGAATTTTTCATGGACATAGTCGTATCCGGCAGAAGCACACCCTTTGTTATTCTCAACGATTTCGTTACCCTTACCGGAGAATTCCTCTTCAAGCCGGTTTAATAAAGGCTCAAGATCAAATCCCAGCAGGGCAAATGCCGCTCCCGTTGCCACCGAGTTAATCATGATCTTGTTCCCGGCTATCTCCTGCGCAAGCTGCTCCAGGGGCACGGAAAAATGGTTAGCTTTCTCAGACTCGAAACTTGTCTTTGGCCCATCGAATATCATTACCCCATCTTCCATCAAATCAGGTAGATCCTGCGTGATTGTCAGTTTATCAAGGGCAATCAGGAGATTAAGTTCATTCTTGATGGCATAGACAGGCTTGTTTTGTATCCTTATCTGAACAAAATTATGCCCGCCTCGAATTCTGGATTCCACATCCTGATTTATGAACGTATAGTAGCCATGACGCGTGAATACCTTTCCCATAATGAAGCCGATGGACTGCATCCCCTGACCTGCTTCGCCTCCTATTCGGATACTTACATCCACATCCATAATTTTTTTCTCCTTTTACTAACCTAAAGCGCCTTTAAGCACAGAGTTTCTATGGTAATAGATAATTACAATTGATTCACCCTGAAGTCTTTGTTGTTTCTGCGGATTTCTGATCCCATACCTGTACCAGGTAATCTTTCTGGTCTTCGAATTTTTGAGCCTGCTCTTCAACAAGAGCCTCAGCTTCCTGGGAAGACATCTCCCAGCTTTGCCGAACAAAGGAGGCCACCCGGGCAAAATAGAGCGGAGTCATCAGATCAAGCAGTTTGGTTCGGTTGACTTGCCAACTATGGAAAGTTGCTGCCAACTCATAAAGGATGCGGACCCAGGAATCAGTGGGAAGGTAAAACTGGCTTGAATCCATCTGTGCGGTGTTACTGATCTGATTGAAACACTCTTCGCAGAAAATCTCTTTCCACAAGGCTGAGAATTGCTGATAGCCTGTCTTGAAAAGTTCGATCAATCCTTCCAAGTTTACATTAACGGGCTCGGGTTCTACATACCCCTCGAACCCGAAAATCTCCAGTGCTTCGCTTCCTTTAATTTTCTTCCAATAACTCTCGTAACGCTCCATAAGCGAAAAAAGCGCTGAGAGCACCTGACGAAACATCGGTCCAAGGTGTTGGCCAGGATCTTTAGCGTCGTGGATCTTGACACCCAGATTGGACTGACAAATGCGAAAGCCCTGGGTGATGGCGCTCGTGGTCATCCAAATGTCGATTCCAAAACGGGCAACGTCCGTATCCCATACTTCTTGCTCGCTGTAGAATTTAGCCACATCTCTTGATATGGCAAAGTCCCCTCCAATGGGTTGACGGATCCGTTTTCCGTACAGTGCGCGGGTCAGGTTATACACGATATTGTTAGTGATAGTTCCGTCATATTTGTGCCTTACATATACAGGTGACACAAATTGGTATCCTTTCTCCAATACCGGATCCAGGAGATATTTTACCCAGTCCGCAGTAATACTCCTGAGGTCTGAATCCACCATGCCACAGGCATGAACATTTAACCGATTGGCCGCTTCGAATAGAGACCTTAGGGCAGTACCCTTGCCCGCAGGTCCACGATAAATGGAGACAATTTTTTCCTGCCAGGGTTTTATCTGAAATTCCTTAGCAGCTTCCCTTGTGTCGTCCGTGGAGCCCCCATCAGCGATTAGAATCACACTTCTCCGGTCTTTATAGTGTTTGGCAAGACCATTTGTGACCATTTGGACCACATGCGTTATGGTCTTCTCATTGTTATACGAGGGGATGCCTATAAGGATATCTGCCGTTTCAATCTCCTCCAGTCGCTTGGATGTATAGCCCCGTAAGGCGGTGTCATAAACCATCATTATCCCCCTTTCTAATGCTTAATCCCAATGTTCCAGTTACTATGAAACCCAACGAAAGTATACCATGCCTTAATAACATATAGGGCTTTTCGAAGCAAACGGAGCGGAATTTCCACCCGGTTTTGGTCCAGATGGGGCGGTAAATCTTCTGATGTATAGAGTATAAGCAATATTTTTGCTTAGAAAAATATACTACGAGCGGATATTTTTCTCGGAAGTGTAACAGTACCGTTCAGAATCAAAAAAATTGAAACTCAACCCAGTTTTACCCTTAGAAGACCTGAAAGTATTACAAGATTTATGAGCGAGTTATCAATGGTAACGATGCAAAGGCACTGGCCATGGAATCGGGGGCAGGATTGATGGTGATCAAAACATTGTCGCGCCTTTCAAAGAGCGTCAGAAAGGTTCGCTCCCGTTCCCGTGCGCTTCTTATTGGATCTTTAGCCTTTCTGGGATTGCTTTGGATTGTCTTTGAGCTCATTGGGGCCTTCCAACTTGAGCTTCCACCTGAATTCGTCTTCATTATGCTTCATCCCTCTTGAAATATACAATTGCCAGAGGAGGCAAAGTAATATTAACTGAGTAAGGGCGACCGTGGAAGGAGGTGGTTTCAGCTCCTACTGCTCCAAAATTTCCCTGACCACTGCCATCGTAGTCTTGGGCATCGCTGTTCAAAATCTCCCTCCATAGACCACCCTCCGGCACTCCGACCCTATAGTTGTGGTGTGGAACCGGCGTAAAGTTGCAGGCAATGACTATCGTATCCTCAGTTGAGCGCCCTTTGCGAAGTAGACTAAGAGTGCTCTGCTGAGAGTCGTTGCAATCGATCCATTCAAAACCCGCTTGATCAAAGTCCAGCTCATGCAGGGCCGGCTCATTTTTGTAGAGTTGATTCAAATCGGTCACCCACCGCTGAACACCAGAATGGGATGGGTGTTCCAGCAGGTTCCAATCTAGGCTCGTTTCGTGATACCATTCATTCCATTGTCCAAACTCGCCACCCATGAAAAGCAGCTTTTTCCCCGGCTGGGCATACATAACGCCGAAAAGGAGCCTCAGATTAGCAAACCTCTGCCAGTCGTCGCCGGGCATCTTCCGCAAAAGTGATCCCTTGCCGTAGACCACTTCGTCATGTGAGAGTGGAAGTACAAAATTCTCGTTAAAGGAATAAATCATACGGAAGGTCAGTTTGTTATGATGAAACTTTCTGTGGATGGGGTCTTCTGACATGTACGCCAGCATATCGTGCATCCATCCCATGTCCCATTTCATCCCGAAACCAAGGCCTCCCACATAGAGAGGGCGGGAGACCATGGGCCATGAGGTGGACTCTTCGGCCACGGTTTGAACATCGGAGTAGTTCTTATAGACCTCCTCGTTAAAGCGCCGCAGAAAGGCGATGGCCTCCAGGTTTTCCTTGCCGCCGTATTTGTTTGGAATCCACTCTCCATCCCTGCGACCGTAATTCAGATACAACATGGAGGCCACGGCATCCACCCGCAGACCGTCGGCATGGTACACGTCCAGCCAGCACAGGGCACTGCTCAGAAGGTAGCTCTGCACCTCCTCGCGTCCATAGTTAAAGATCAAACTGTCCCAGTCCGGATGGATTCTCTGACCAGGATCGGCATGCTCAAAGAGATACGTTCCGTCAAAATACCCGAGACTGTGCTCATCGCTCGGGAAGTGTGAAGGCACCCAATCCAGGATAACCCCTATCTCGTTCCGGTGTAATTGGTCGACCAAATACATGAAATCCTGGGGTGTCCCGTAACGGCTGGTGGGGGTAAAATAGCCGCTGGTCTGGTAACCCCAGGAGCCGTAAAAGGGATGCTCCATTACGGGGAGAAACTCCACATGGGTGAATCCCATACTCCTGACATATTCGGCCAGCCTGGGAGCGAGCTCGCGGTACGTCAAAGAACGGTTTCCCTCTTCGGGCATGCGCATCCATGAGCCCAGGTGCATCTCGTAAACAGCCATAGGCGCATCGAGCGCATTCTGTTTCTGTCGATTCTCCATCCATTCCCCGTCGCCCCACACATAATCCAGATCCCAGACGATGGATCCGGTTTTCGGAGGCACTTCACTGTAGAGCGCGAACGGGTCGGCCTTGTCCACATGGTATCCGTGAAATCTGGAGGCAATATGATATTTGTAGTTGGCCCCCTTTCCGACACCCGGGATAAATCCCTCCCAGATCCCTGATTTTCTCCTGGTGCGCAGGGGATGACTCTCTTTATCCCAGCCGTTAAAATCCCCCATAACATATACTTTTTGGGCATCAGGGGCCCATACGGCAAAACAAGTGCCCTCCTTACCTTCATGTTCCATGGGGTGAGCCCCGAGCTTTTCATACAGCCGAAAATGGCTCCCCTCGTTGAAAAGATAGAGATCATCGTCTGTGAGTAGACTCATATTGTAAAATACTGTCTTCGCTATGTTCACCGATCAAGGACCTCTCTCATCTGTCAGCTTTTATACGGTTTGGTTTTGGACCTTCGATCTTTCCCCTCTCAAGTGCTGGTCTTTCCATGACCGATCGATATAGTTCCAGATACCTTTGCGCTGAGCGGTCCCAGGAAAAGTCTGCCCTCATCCCATTGGCCACAATTTTTTTCCAAAGTTTGGCATTTTGGAAGAGGCCTACAGCTTCCTGGATTGACGCGTAAAAGGCCTTGGACTCATAACGACTAAACTTGAACCCGTTACCCGTTCCCGCCTCAGCATCGAAATGGTTAATGGTGTCATCCAATCCGCCGGTGGCCCGTACGACAGGCACAGTGCCGTACTTTAGAGCATACATCTGTGTGAGCCCGCAGGGTTCGTAGCGAGACGGAATCAAAAAGATGTCAACGCCTGCCATGATCTCGTGGGCGAGGGGTTCGTTGAAGCCGATCGAAAGGCCCACCTGACCGGGATGACGATCAGCCGCACGCTGAATAGCCTCTTGAATCTGTTCATCCCCCGACCCCAGAACCACCAACCCGATGTCCAGTTCAAGAACATCGTCCAGGATTTGGACCAGCAGGTCGAGCCCCTTTTGGGCATCGAGGCGGGAAATCATCCCCAGCAGTGGCCTTTCGGTCAGGGACGCATCAAGATTCAGCTGATTGATCAGTGATGCTTTGCAGCGGGCTTTCCCGACCAGGTCCTCAGGGGAATACTTGGCAGATAAATGGGAATCCCGGGCTGGATCCCAGCAGGTGTAATCCACCCCATTGAGGATCCCATGAAGCCAAGCACTTCGTCGGCGAAGTATGCCCTCCATGCCCATGCCGTATTCGGAAGTCTGAATCTCCTTAGCGTAAGTGGGACTGACGGTGGTAATCGCCTCGGAGTAATTGATACCTGCTTTAAGGAGGCTGAATTTTCCCCAATATTCAAGACCGTCCGCGTGAAAGAATTCAGTTTTAGGAAGTCCGGTTAGAGGAAACTTCTCTTCGGGAAAAAGCCCCTGGTAGCCCAGATTGTGAATGGTGAAAACGCTCGCAACACCCGAAAGGGTTGGGATGTCCCCATAAGGTCCTTTGAGCAGTGCCGGCACCAGCCCGGTTTGCCAGTCATGACAATGAACCACATGCGGCTTAAAGGAAAGCGCCTCCGTTAGACGCAACGCAGCATGAGCGAAAAAACTAAAACGTTCCAGGTTATCGTAGTAATCTCCACCGGGGTTCCCATACAGGTTCGGCCGGTCATAAAGGTCCTCTCTTTCGATGAAATAGACCGGAATCCCGGGTCTGAGTTGAGTCTCAAGCACGTTTGCTCTAAAATTCTCTTTACCAAGGGGAACTTCAAGGTTTTTGAGGATCGGCCGGAATTCATAGTTCCCTTCCCGGATGATCCGGTAAAAAGGAAGGACGAGTCGCACATCGAGCCCGAGGCGCTTCAGAGCGATGGGTAGGCTACCCGCTACATCTGCCAGTCCCCCAGTTTTGGCGAATGGCACGACCTCAGGTGACAAGAACAATACATTTAAAGCGTCTTTAACCATCTGATCTCCAAATCAATGAGCTGCACTTAGCATGCAGAGTCAAGCCGTACTCACTCGTTATCAGCTTCCACGGCTTCCAAAATGCGGGTATAGATATCAGGCAGGCTGTAGCAGACCCGGTTCCAACATGGAATCAGCGTCGCCTCGTGCGGTCCCTTACTTTGTTCCCAAGCCGTCCATAAGAAACCCCGAAAGTGTCGAACCGTGGCCTCTTCCTGATAGCGGTCATAGTTGAGGTCATTTACCTCTGCATCATCGCTGTATTTTCTGATGAATTTGAGAGCATTCTGATAGTAAGTATGCAGCATCATATCCACGAAGGCATCGTCCAAAGGAACGCCGTGCGATCGCATATAGGTCAGATAGAACTTGGCGATGTCCACCACCATGCGATGCAGTCCCTTATTTTTGTCTTCCGATGAAAGCTCCTGATGCTTGTGTTCATAGTTGCGAATCAGGTCGATTTGGGCAATTTTTCGAGGAATGAGCTGGTCGTAAACTTGGGATAAGGTGGCTACTTCCAGTCCCCAGTCGTAGGCGATATTGATGCCGCGCGCCAACTGCGCTGTGAAGCTAAATTCACCTGCTAACGGATATTTAAAGCTTCGGTGATAACTGAAGAAGCGTCCCAGTTCAAGATGCCTTCGTGTATACATTAGGTCCATCATGGAATCTACAAAGGGCGTTACAAAAAGTCTGGTAACTCTTCCTTTCATGGCCTTTTCTGTCAAGGAAATTCGGGCGTAGTAGCCTTTGCAGAATTGGAAATCGTTGTTGGGGTTGGCGGTGGGCTCGATGAGCCTACCCAGAAGGATGGGATCATAGGTGACGATGTCGCAATCATGGAGGGCAATCACGTCACAGTCTTCCTTGGCGAGAATATAGCCCAGTGCCATCCATACGGATTGCCCTTTTCCCTGTACACCCGTGGGGATCTCACGACTCTGGATTTCTTGGAATATTTTTTGGATTTGAGGTCCCTCTACCCAAACGATCTTCACCTCCCGATCAGAGATGCGAAGCCTTCCGAAATATTCTTTAGCCTCCTTGAACTGCCTTTCCTCCTGCGCCCCCCCCAGGGCAACGACAATTCTATGCAGGTATTTCACTTTCTCGATACCGTCGAGTATCCGATCCAGTACTTGAGGATTCTGGATTTCCGAAAAGAGGGACGGAAGTAAAAGGGTGATTTTTTGATGGTGGGAGTATTTCTCCAGCTTACGTTCAAGGCTTGCTATATAGGTCTCGCGATCAAATGCCTCATGCAGAGAATGGAGCGTCGTGATGATTCCTTCTTGATGAAAGTCGGCCATAGGTCCTCCTTTCAGCTTTGGGTTTTCATTAAACTACCCCGCCGCAAGCAGCGGGGTATCATCAAAAGCATTGAACGCCCCAACGGGCGGAGAATATAACCTTTGCGAGATGTAAAAATGGGACATTCGCGAGGGGACTAATCTTCCCTATTTTTGTCTTTTGCGAGAAAGAGAGCCAGAGACCGCCCCTCCATGTGGAACTCGGCTTCCGCATTCACAGTAATCTTGGGGTTAGCCGAGTTCGGCGCTAAAGTGTAAAGGATCAGTTCCCACGGATGACCAGACGCCGGCAATTTGAACGGAACCGGGTCAGGATGTGCGTTTAGGAGAAGCATGAAAGTGGCGTCAGTGATTCTTCGACCTTTCTCGTCAAACTCTCCGATGGCGTCACCCGCCAGGAGTATGCCGATGGTGCCAAAAGAGGACTGATTCCAGTCCTGCTCAGTCATTTCGTTGCCGTCGGGCTTCATCCATTCGATATCCTTCAAATTCGAGCCGAAGAGCTTTCGCCCCCTGAAAAACCTCTTTCTTCGAAAGACCGGATGGTCGCGGCGAAGGCGGATGAGTTGACGCGTGAACTCAAACAGCTCTTTTTTGGGACCGTCAAGGCCCCAGTCGAGCCAATTGATTTCATTGTCCTGGCAGTAAGCATTATTGTTGCCCCCTTGGGTTCTGCCGATCTCGTCGCCGGCGAGGAGCATCGGAACACCCTGGGATAAGAAAAGTGTGGTGAGGAAGTTTCTTTCCTGCCTATCTCGCAATCTATTGATTTGGGAGTCTTTGGTGGGACCTTCCGTCCCGCAGTTCCAGCTCATGTTGTTGCCGGTACCGTCCTTATTGTCCTCCATGTTGGCCTCATTATGCTTCTGCTCGTAGCTGACGAGATCATTCAAGGTGAAGCCATCATGGCACGTCACAAAATTGATGCTCGCGTAAGGGTTCCGTCCGTCGTCTTGATACAGATCGCTTGAACCGGTCAGGCGATAGCCGAGTTCGGCTATCTGGCTCGCTTCGCCCTTCCAGAAACGGCGGATCGTGTCTCTGTATTTCCCGTTCCACTCACCCCAGAGCGGTGGGAAGTTCCCCACCTGATAACCTCCGTCACCGAGGTCCCAGGGTTCAGCTATCAATTTAACCCGGGAAAGTACGGGGTCCTGCTGGATGATATCGAAGAATGCAGATAGCCGATCCACTTCATGGAGTTCCCTTGCAAGGGTGGAGGCAAGATCAAACCTGAACCCGTCTACATGCATTTCCAGGACCCAATAGCGCAGGCTGTCCATGATAAGCTGGGTGACACTCGGGTGCGGCATATTCAGGCTGTTACCGGTGCCGGTGAAATCGATGTAATATCGGGGGGCATCCGGATTAACGCGGTAATAGGAAAGGTTGTCGATTCCCCTGAAGCAAAGGGTCGGACCAAGATGGTTCCCCTCGGCAGTATGATTATATACCACATCAAGTATTACTTCGATACCCACCTTGTGGAGCGCTTTGACCATTCGTTTGAATTCATGGACCTGTTCACCCATTACCCCGGAGCTGGAATAGCGGCAATCCGGGGAAAAAAATCCGATCGTGTTATAACCCCAGTAATTCGTGAGCCCTTTGTCAGTCAAGGGTTTGTTGTCCACGTGCTGGTGGACGGGAAGCAATTCGACGGCCGTGACTCCCAGGTTTCTCAAGTACTCCATGACACCGGGAGTGGCTATCGCCGCATAGGTCCCCCGTTTACCCTCTTCCACTTCCGGATGTCTTGCCGTAAACCCTTTTACGTGCAGCTCGTAGATAACTGTTTCATTCCATGGGGTATTCAGAAGCCCGTCACCTTCCCATTCAAATGACGGGTCCGTAACGACACACTTTGGAATGAAAGGGCAGGAGTCCTGATCGTTCCGAGAAAGATCCGCTTTGGGGTCTCCAATCTCATATCCAAACAATGCATCATTCCAGTTAATCTTTCCGGCAATGGCCTTGGCGTAAGGATCTAAAAGTGCCTTGGATGGATTGAACCTGTGGCCTTTTTCGGGTTCGTAGGGGCCGTGGACGCGGTAGGCATAAAGCTGAGGTGGCCCGACTTCAGGAAGGTACCCGTGCCAGACAAAGGCCGTTCTCTCCGTCAATGGAATCACGACTTCAGGCTTCCCGGCCTTCGGGTTATCAAAAAAAAGCAGCTCAACAGCGGAAGCATGCTCAGAAAACAGGGCAAAGTTGGTCCCCTGCCCGTCCCAGGTTGCCCCCAATGGATAGCGTTTTCCCGGCCATTTGTTGTATCTTGGCATAAAATCACACCCGCGCCGGCGCCTGATTATGTAAAACAGAATGACTCAATTTTCAGAATCCATCATTTGGAATCGAGGGCAATGATCCTGCTTCCGAATAAGATCGCGCTTACTCTTTATGGCTCAACAGGTAATCGGCCAAGGCTTTTCGGTCGCTGTCAGACAGGGCCTTGGTCTTTTCAATGTATCTTTTCATCGCCATTCCCTTCTCAGGCCTTATGATGGACTCCGACTCGCCCTTAAAGAAGCTTATTAACCGCTCTTCCTTTCCCTGATAGCTTTGGGCAATCTCTCTCAGAGAGGGATTGGCCTTGCCGGTGTCCAATTTGTGGCATATCCCGCAGTGATGGGATTTGAAAATCGAATCTCCTTCCTCTGCCGCAACATTGACCGCCAGAAACACCAGGCCCACGATAACAATCAGGATCAACTTCCTCATTTGACCTCCTCACCAATCAAAGGGTTGCTTTGCGCCTCCTTGATCTGCCTGCCTGTCCATGGACATGCACATCAAAGATGTTATTTTGCGTTCCAAAGGAGTTCCAGCAGACCTGATCGTTTTTTGGGTCACTCCACCATTGTCCATCCACCAAAAACCTGTACTCGTTTCTTCCCGCAGGAAGCATGGCATTCCTGTGCCAGACACCGTTCTCGTCTTTTTTCATTGCATGTGTGTCGGTACTCCACTTATTGAAATCCCCCGAAACTGCAACGTGTTTCGCCCCAGGAGCATGTAGTAAGAATGCCACCTTTCGCTTCCCGATATTTGTTTTTTGTTTCGCCATTTATAGATGCCTCCTCGTAAGACCTCGCAGGCCATTTTATTAAGCTTCTTCAAACAATTTATGCAGTTTTCGACTGCTTGGCCGGGGGTTTTCCCCCTCCGAGCCATTTTTCCAAGTATTCAGCAGCCGTATCTCTTCCTCCCAGCCCAAAAGCCAATGCCAGTGCTAATGCCGTAGCCCCAAATGCAATGATAAATGCCGCCGCTACAATCTCCTCTCCAATTCCAAGTTGAAAAAGAGAAATAGAGGCGGAAAAGAAGATAATGGAATAAAAAGCGACCTTCCCGAGCCCCTCTGCACTCACCATGCCGGCATTGGACGCCGCTGTCCGCACAACAGCAGAAATCAGATTCGCAAACAGGGTTCCCAGTACCAGAACAACGATGGCAGCAACAACATTCGGGATATATAGAAAAACATCATTGAGGATATCCGAGACAATCGGCAGACCCAACGCATCCAAGGTTGCAATGAGCACCAGAACCATGACGAACCAATAGATCAAAGATCCGATGATCTCGGAGGGGGTTTTGACAATGCTGCCCTTCTTGAGAAATTCATTAACACCCGTTTTTCCGGTTGCGCTGTCAAAACGCACAAGTTTGAGTAGCTTAACGGCTGCATATTTTATGAGTCGAGCGAAAATCAATCCCAGGATGAAGATAATAATTGCGCCAATCAGTTGAGGCAAAAAGGCCGTAATCTTTGTGGCAAAGGCATCCCACGCTCCCCTGATAACGGTTGTAATCTGCATCTCTTTTACCTCCTATGTTTGTTTTGAAGGGGCTTAACCTTTGAGCACTACGTACTCAAAGGTCCATTGCAGTGCTCCAATAATTTGGTCGAAACAGTTATGCAATGTTTTTGTCAATGCGTTAATGTATTGAGTTTATTAAGAAGTTACAATGTTACTTTTGGAAAGTTACAGTAAGGGCTGGTTCTGGTTTTCTAAAACCTTATGGCAATTGCTGGCATCTGCATAGAGCATGTCCAGTAGCCTGAGAGTAATAGCCTCATCGAGCAAAAGGCCCTTTGTCGATCTTTCCAGAGCGTGAAATCACTGGAGAGTCATGCAAAATACTTCTATAAAAACATGATAGACATGAAGGTGACCCCATGTCAAGACCGTTTTATGTGAGAGACTTACCGAAAAATCTCTAGAAGCTCCCACTGATTTGGGTTCTTCAAGCACCACTGACACGTATATTTCAGAGAATTTTGTTAGGTGTGGTGGAGGGTTAAAGAAAGGAGATCCGGACAAGGGTCAGCAGTTCCTCCACTCTATGCCGGTGGCAGAGTTCCGTGCCGGGAGTCTGAGCCGTGGCAGTTCCTGCTGCGCAGGCCAGTCGGATGCACTCCGTCAGGTCTTTTCCCTGCGACAGACCAAGGACAAAGCCGGCCACTGCGGAGTCGCCCGCCCCCACTGTACTGTCCGACACAACGGGTGGAGCTATCGCCTTTATCTTCTTTCCCTGCGTTGAAAGAATCATGCCCTCTTTTCCCCTTGAAACAAGAATGTATTGAATTCCTCTGGCATGGATCTCTGCACAGGCACTTACAATCTCCTGTTCTCCTCGAAGATCTTTTCCGACCAACCGTGAGAGTTCGTGGCGGTTCGGTTTGATGCCGTCGGGTTGATATGCAACAGACTGTTTCAGTGCCTCCCCGTCCGCGTCCAAGAAAACAAGGGCCCCTTTTTTCTTGCCGGCCAGAATCAATTGACCGTAGAGGTTGGGCGTGATGCTCTTTGGAAGACTGCCGCTCAACACCAGATAGTCCATGTCGCGGACCTGCAGGATCTGGTTGTAAAGGGTCCCGATTTCCGTGGGGTCCACGGAAGGTCCGGGCGCACTGATCACGAACTGGCGGGAGGTACTTTTCTCCTTCAGGATAATATTGGTCCGTGTTTCCAGGGATATCCTGGTGAAGTCGCACATGATCCCTGCATTGATCAAGAGTCCCTCCAGGCGAAGGCCGCCATAGCCGCCCAGGAATCCCAATGCCACACTCTGTCCCCCGAGTTCATGAATAACGCGGGACACATCTATACCCTTGCCGGCGGCATAGAAAGTTTCAGAGAGCACACGAATAGTATCGTCTTCCAGCAATTTCTCGACGACAATAGCCCTGTCCAAAGCGGGGTTTACCGTGATCGTATATATCATGAGCATTCTCCTCTGGAAGATTCTGTTCCATATTATTCAAAATGCAGGGCATTGTCGTCATCAAAGTGGTGGTTTCGTGTCTGTCTCCTTTCCCGAATCCATGAGCTGCAATTGCAGTGGAGTGTTGGCGTCGAAATGTACGTCCAACTGGGGAAAGGCGATAACGATTCCCGCCTCCCTGAACAGCTCGTCAATGCGGAAGCGGAGGTCGCTTTCTATGATCCGGCGTTCCATGATCCTGGTCATGCTCAGCCAGAAATAGATATCAAAGATGAGCGCGTTATTCCCGAAGTCGCTGAAAAGCACAAAAGTTCGGGGGCGCTCAGGACTTTCTTGCGTTCCCTGGCCGCCTCCAGCATGAGACGCTCCACATCCTGCACGGGTGATCCGTATCGGTTGCTTTCATCTCTTCGCGGGGGACATTTTTCTCCTTTTGAAGGCTTTTCTGCTTCTTCAGAGCGGTAAGCAGGCGTTGATAGCTCGTCTGAATATCCTGGAGCTTTGCTTTTCGTTCCTGTAAGTCAGAAAGAGAAACCCCAATGCGTTTGGCCGTCTGTTCATTTTCAGCGGATTCAGCCTGCTGTAAACTATGTCCGATTTCTTCTATTCTCTTCCCAATGGTGATGGAACCGTAAAAAGTCCGTCCACGGACTTTTTACTCACAGAAACCGAAAAGTGTGATTTTCGGTTTCCTTACAAATCAACGGGTTGCGATGCACCCCATTGATTTGCGTGCCCGTCCATGGGCACGTTGATGACTTCCGACGAAGTCGTCTCATCCCCCGGAGTCAAGGAGCAGGGCGTGAGACTCTTTTTCAGACCCTTTCTCATAGTGCACTTGGCGCCAAACACCGACATGGACGGCTATTTGGGGTTTACGCCTCCCAAACCCCATGTGCTTCTATGAATTCATGCTAAACCCCAAATAGCCGTCCATCCCCTCCGAAGTATTTAGAAAGGGTCTGAAAAAGAGTGTCAGGTTCGGCTCCTCTTCGTACCTCATAGGCTGCCGCTCGCGGCATAAACCAGCTTTTTACAAAGCCATCAATGGTGATTGGGCTCAATTCATCTGAGCTCTCTTCCTGCTTCACCTTTTTGGATGGTTGATCCCCGGCAAATCCCACTGTTCCATAAAACCAGAGAATTGCGGAAAGGCAAAAAACGACCATCCAGAAACATCTGCGCCCGAGCAGTCCCATCATGATCACGTCCTGTTGTTCCTCCGTCCCTGTTTCCCTCGTTTCACCGTCGCATGCCGGCAGGAAACGTGCATCGAACCATCAGCCTCGAAATCAGCTCAAACGAAAAGCGCCCTCATGGCGCATCGGTATTTTCCTTTCTGAGCTCACCCATGTTTTGTTCCAGATTTGAGACCTTCTTGTTTAACTTCCTTATCTTAAGATGTTTACTTGCAAGATTGGGCAAGGAAAGAACTGCGACTATGGCTGCTCCGACCACCGCTGAATAAAAAACCAGGGCAGTGAGAGACATCTGAAGCCTCCAGAGGATGAACCTTAATTCCAAGGGGGCAGTGTTTTGTATGCTGGCAATCACTAACACCAAAAGAAGCAAAAACGTCACTATTAATGAAAGATACATTATTTTCTCCTTTCTCTTTGGGGTTGTAATTCCGCGCTACAAGATATGCTTCATCGGTCTCAATTGCTTCCGGACTGTCAGCACATTGCATCGCATCAGCTGCAGCAACGGTCCGTGATTACTCCTCAAACCATAAAGGATATGGCACTTGAATTATTACTCTTTTTGGGAATGGACGCCTTTTCGGAGAAATGCGACCCTGTTTTCAAGAAGCCCGATGCCGATGAGAATGACAGTTGTGAAAAGCATAACGATGATGGCTGCCACGTAATGGGCGAACCCGATCATTGCTCCGATGCCTGCCAGTATCCAGATGACCGATGCTGAAGTGATACCTGTCACGTGGCCGTCCCGGGCGATAATGACTCCGGCTCCCAGGAATCCAATACCGGTGATAACTTGTCCGAGAACTCTTGTGATATCCACATTTGCGCCTGAGTGGGTAAGCCCGAGGCTTATAAAAAGATTGGTACCGAGACAGATAAATATGCTTGTTCGGATCCCGGCCGGCTTGCCTTTGAGTTGTCGTTCAAGCCCGATAACGGCCCCGCAAAAAACCGCCAGAAGGACACCGATCCAGAACCCCGATTTTGCAATATCCATTGATTCAATGCTCCATTCAAGCTATCGTGCAATATTATATTACGAAAAAAGTCATCATATGCATAGGACAATTTCTTGACAATAGTGGGAAATGGCAAGGCAGTGTTTTTCTCCGGAGCAGCCTTCCGCCGCCCACTATGAGTGAACCGGAAACGTGAGTAGGAGTATTGTGGACTATAAGGCGCTAAAACAGCATTTTCGCCGAATGCGCAAATGTGTCTCGGCCTGCAGTACCTCTTGCCCATCGGGCCGGTTCGTGCTGACCTTGCATTGAACCCGGATAGAAATGCCGAAAGAGGTGAAGACCTCTTTGTGTTTCATTTTAGCGTGGGCATGGCATTTTGAGCCATGGTTACTGCCATTCCTGGCGTTGTTTTTTGATAGGTATGGCAGCCTTATCTTTGCGTTTTCCCAATTATCGGCGTAGAGGACTGAGTATAATCGTACATTTCCAATAGGAACGCCTGATGGAAACCGGGCGTGCAATTACACCGGCGCCTGCTCCGGGTGGGGGCGGTTTCGGGGCCGGAGAAGGAGGACTCCATGACAAGAATCAACAAAATAAATCCCATAGGGTTAATCGCAATTGCCCTCGCTGTTTTTCTGTGGAATCCGATGATTGCGTTTTCATCGGAAAAAGGGATCGTGGGGTTGATTGAAAAAGTGAGAATCTGTCCGGGCGGTCTTGAATTCAGCGCAAAGCTCGATACGGGCGCAAGAAACTCTTCTCTGGGTGTCTCTCAAGCCGTCGAATTTGAGCGCAACGGCGAAAAGTGGATTCGCTTTGACGTGGCGAATTTGAAGGGCGAGAAGAGAACGATCGAAAGAAAAATTATCAAACAGGCCAGGATTAAGCGGCACAAAACCAGCTCGGTCAGCCGTTACGTGATCAAACTGGGCGTCTGCCTGGGGGAACACTACCGGGAAGTTGAAGTCAACCTGGAAGACCGGACCGGATTTAATTACCGGATGCTGGTCGGCCGCAGTTTTATGGAAGGCGTTTTCATCGTCGATCCGTCGCTCAATTTCACCACCCAGCCCAGATGCGCGGAACCCTGCGGGAACTGATTTCGGAGGGAGTTCGATGAAGCGCGTCTAGAGAGGGTTGTCCGACTGCCCGTTGAGCAAATCCTGAAGCTCCTCATACAGCAGCGACTCGGCAATATCCTTGTCATCAAAGCGGGCAATATGAAAAATGGCGTCCCCTTCGTGAACCAGCGGAAGATTCAGGTTACCGATGACAATACCGGGATCAGTTGCACGGACTTCTTCTTCATTTTGGCCGAACGGGTCGGCAATGATTCCCAGCCGTTCATTTGCGTTTACGATACTTCCCAAAGGGACCTCCACGCGCAAAATTCCGCTTTTGGCGGCCCGGACCCAGGTCGTCGAGCGGGCAATCAACGGTCTGCTCTTTGCCTTGGCGACGTGCGCTTTCGGCAACATGCCGATATGACACATGACGGACAAAATCCCTTTGATCCCCATTCTGATGGCCACTTCGTCAAACCGGAGCGCTTCACCGGCTTCATACAGCAACATGGGAATGCCCTTTTCCATGACGGCC
>JBAPTR010000030.1:0-3825 GCA_049282265.1 Desulfatiglandaceae bacterium
AAGGCAGTTGAAGGAATTTAGAGTTTGTACAATTTGTGCACAACGTCCCCTTTTACGTAATAATTTGGGTAAATGGATTAGCATTCATAACTGTAGATGTGTGAAGCGTCCTCAAAGTTCCCCCTAAATTCTTTTTTTCACTTTCTCCCAGGAATGAGTAATCAGAAAGCTTTCATCCATGTTGGCGACCATTGTTTGAAACTTTTTCATTGGCGCGGCAAAAGTAAGAACATCTTTTTCCACAAAGGGACGGGCTGAAATGTCAAACATACCTATAACGCATCGCAGAGAATCCTGTTCTTTTTCCAAATAAGGATTCTGAACGATGGAAGAGCAGCCCGCGCCAAAAGGAGTGTACACCTTATTTTCAAGCTCATCAAAATTTGCCAGAGTAAATAAAGCCGATAGTACATCCGGCTTGGCGAAAAATATAACTACTTCAGGCTCATCGCCGGCCTCTAGTCGGTCCCAACGTTTAAAAACGATATTCCTGGCCGGGGCCTTGAATCCGGCCCAGCCTTTCAGAAGTTGCTCTACCAGTTCAGGGCTTTTTTTATACCGTTCTCCTTCCACCCGACCGGGAAGCCCAGTAGACAGAAAATATTTAAAATCAGGACTGGTTTCAAAGGGAAAGCCAAGGCATCGTTTTCCCCCACCACAGCCGACTGTTTCCTTGTCCAGAAAGAGAGAGGTTCCTTTCCGCACCCGGCTTAATACCCCGATCACGCACTGGTGCCCGGATGGAACCTTCACCTTCTCCGCCCGGTCTTCCTGATCTGTGTAATAAAAGGCAATAGGAAGCTCTGCCTGTCCGAAATACTTTTGCCACTTCGACGCAAATTCTTCTTTAAATCCTGCTTGCATATATTCTCCCTCCTTTTTCTCGTCTATAAGTTCGTTATCGCAAGCCTTCTGATGCAGGGCATCGTCCAGCCGCCTACATTGAGTCCTCCAACCTTTCCCCAACCATTGCCAGAAAGGCTTGACGGCGCGTCTTTTCCCACCGGGCGCAAAAAGCGGGTTTCCCGCTACCCGTTCGTTTCATACAAAACGAACAGTTGGGATCGCACTCGACAATCGGCTCGCTAACCTCGCCTTTGGCTTTTTGGGGCCACAGCGGATCAGCCAGGAGAACACGCGCCAGGCCGATCAGATCCGCCGTACCCTCACGAAGGATCTTGTCGGCGGTTTCAGGGGTTTTTATCCTTCCGGCTGTAATAATGGGGGTCTTGGGGATAGCTTTCTTGATTTCGCCGGCGTAATGAGCCATGTGGGCCTCTTTCTTTTCCTTTTCTCTATACTCACTCAGGCTATAGGCATCATAGGATCCCGCCACGACCGAAAGGTAAGCGACCCCCCGTTTTTCGAGTTCTTGCGCAAGGACGACGGTCTCTTCAGGGTGGAGTCCGTTCGGCACCTCTTCGTCTGCCGAAAAGCGATATCCCACAGGGAAATCATCGCCCACGGCCGCTTTCACTGCATCAAAGACGGCCAAGGGAAATCTCATCCGGTTCTCGATGCTCCCGCCGTATAGATCGGTTCGGTGGTTAGTTCGCGGAGAGAGAAATTGAACGATCAAATAAGCCATCCCCCCGTGGATCTCCACGCCGTCGAACCCAGCTTCCCTGACCCGCTTTGCCGCCGCTGCATACGACTGCACGGCCTGATCGATCTGTTCTCTTGTCATCTCCTTCGTCATCGTCTCACCGACTCTTATAGGGGAGGGGGTCCATTTTTCCGACGGGACGAACGCATACCGGCCGCAATGATTGATTTGAAGGAAGGCGATTGCCCCCTTCTTTTGGATCACTCGGGCCAGCTCGGATAAGCCCGGGATGTATCGGTCGTCATCGACTCGCAGGGAGTTCGGAGTAGCTATACCGGATGGATGCACCATGGTGTGTTCAACCACTACAAGGGCCACTCCAGAACAGGCCATTTCGTTATAATGGTCGAGCGTCAATTGACTGACTGTGCCATCGCTATTGGCATACCCCAGATACAAAGGTGTCATGGTGATCCGATTCTTCAAAGTAAGTCCCTGGATACGAAACGAAGTAAAGATAAGAGACTCAGCCGCCATGGTACCATCCTCTTTTTCACAGAAAAGAAATTAGATCGAGCTTGTAATTACCTCGAAGTTCATCTATTGGGCTCTTTACGCCAGCTGATCGACGCTTAAGGCCACGTGTATAGATCACCGTTCTTTTTGTCACAGCAGCGTTCGTTTCGGAATTCAACATAACTTGCATAATACTTTTGACCCAGAAAAGAAAGCGAAACAAAAGGATAATATAGTCGTTACTCCAAGGTGTCTCTCAGGTTCAAGGATTTGGATAACAATAAGGGTGAGCCGCCATGTTTTTTATGGTCGGCTCTACCCGCTGGGCGCACTTTTCTCTTCCGCCTCCTGAATCCTTGATCCTGCACCTTTTCAGGAATTTCATGATTCAATGAGCGCCCCTCTCCCCCTTCAGAGCCAACTTACTGATTTTGCCAATGTAGGATACTCCAGGGAAGGAGGTTGATAGTTATCTGACGGATATCCCAGCGCGCATCCATCGAGCGCATACTCCCCACAAGGAATGCCGAGGAGTCTGCAAAAATCCGGGTCACCATCCATTTGAATCGTTGCGCTGACAAGTTGAAGGCCAATACCGAGTGAAGTTGCTTTCAGCCACATGTTCTGGAGGCAGTAGCTAAGCGATTGTGCGGCAATTGGAGGTATTCCTTTTCTTTCTCCGACGACAACAAAATACGGGGCATTACCTACACCGGATACACCTTGTTGTCCGATTCGCTTTAAATTTTGCACAAAAGGAACAGGTCCCACCTTCTTTTCAAGTTCATCGGCAACCTTTGCCATGCGGTGCTTAAGAATATCGGCTGCGGCTTCCATAGCTGATGACAAGCTTCGAATCACGAATACCTTTCTAAAGTCAGGTTTCCCGGCAACTGCAAGTGCTCCAAATGGAGCTAACAGGCCCGCTTGGATTATTGCTTCAATAGCCTCTTTTCTTGGTGGGATAGGGTCAAATGCTCTTACTGAGCGCCGTGCTCTTACAATAACATCGAGGGCTGCACTATGTTCGGGGGTGATGTTTTCAAGCATGTAGTTCTCCTTTCATCTGTCATCTCTTCGTGGCGCCCAACGCTTGTGCATCAGCGGCGCGGCGCCTCCGCCTCCGCCTGCATGCGCTGGTTCGGCATTCCTCCCTTTTTGATGATCCGCCATGAATTCTGAGAGCACTTCCATCAGTTCTGCCGCCAGGCTTGGAGCAACGAACTCGGGACACGTGCAAACGGAGACAGCATCTGGCTTCGGCCAACGGGCAGAGCGGTTAGGCCCATAGCTGAACCTGCGTCGCAATGAGTTCCACGTTCCGTCTTCCAGCCATATAGCGGGCGAGCCGATGGGATACTGCACTAGCCAATGCACTCGGCACTGGGGCCACATGCGCATTGCATGGAACATGAAGTTGGCGATGTTGGTTTGCTGTCGTTGGTCCATCATGTCGTGATGCTCATCAACATGGAGAATGTGTGATGGCGCGATGCCATTTGTCCGCCATTTCTTCCTCCATCCCGCAAATGCGTGATTGTGACGCTACACAACCATCGATACCGGACAGGCTTCCCAGTTGAGCAGTTGATCGAGACGGTGAGGGGCGCCTGGCATCAGGTTGAAGTAATCGAGGTCGATATCGAGGATGGAGTATATCGGTCTCCTGTCTTCTGCCATAGATATCCAATCTATTTTACCACAATCCAGAACCTTTACACAATCAGGTGACTGTTTTCATACAACTTCGTTCTCTCCTGAGG
>JBAPTR010000031.1:0-18000 GCA_049282265.1 Desulfatiglandaceae bacterium
GACGAGACAGCTTCTGGCGAGGTCTCCTGCACGGGCCAGTTTTTGCTCGGGAGTGCTGAAAGACGGGGATGCCTTTCCATGGAGTTTTTCAAAAGCGTCCAGGATGGTCCGGTAGAGTTGGAGGGTCCGGGTTTCCACGCCTGTTCCTATGTTCATGAATTCCCCGGTCCCCTTTGTCAGGGCAAGGATATTGGCCTTGACCACATCACCTACGAAGCAATAGTCCCTCACCATACCGTCCGGACTATCGGGAAAATGGTTGAGGATGGACGTTTTGCCCTTCATGAGATTATCCATGAAAATGGCCACAACCCCGGCCTCCCCGTGCGGTATCTGCCGCGGGCCAAAGACATTGGCGTATCGGAGTGTGGTGTATTTGAGACCGTGTTGATGCGCGTAGTAGTTCAGGTAATGTTCCGAGGCGTACTTGGACACGGCATACGGCGAGAGAGGCTTCGGCGGGTAGTTTTCAGTGGTGGGGTATTCGTCCGCCTCGCCATATATGGCCCCACCGGACGAGATGAAGATCACTTTTTTCACACCGATCTTTACACCGCCCTGAAGCAGATTCAACAGCCCCTTGATATTGATATCGGCATCCAGCACCGGATCGGAGACCGAAGCAGGGACACTGATCTGGGCCGCGTGGTGGTTGATTATTGCGGGTCGTTCACGCTCCAGGAGAGCTCCCATTTCCCGGGAACGGATATCCAATTCATAAAAGCGCGCATCCGGATTCACGTTGGACCGTTTTCCGGATGAGAGGTTGTCCACCACCAATACCTCGTGCCCCTCCCGGATATATCCATCAACCACATTCGATCCGATAAAACCTGCACCACCGGTAACCAGTATTTTCATCTGTTTCCCCTTTTTGCGGACTTATCAAGCTTGCTTGTGAAATTATCAGAAATTCACTCCATGGTCAAGGGAAAGGGCCTGCAGATAACCGCACCCTCGCGAATCCCATTGCAAACGAATCAGGATTACTATAGGATTCGTTGCTTATATTCATCCATGCCACTTTCAGGAGAACCCGGAAAGATGAAAGAACACCATCCAGATATTCTCGGACAGATTGGAAACACACCCCTTGTCTCACTGAAACACATGGTCGGCATGGAACATGTTGAAATTCTTGCCAAAATGGAGTGTTTTAACCCGGGAGGTTCCGTAAAGGACAGGCCGGCTCTCTATATGATCGAAGAGGCTGAGCGCAAAAGTGAACTCACCAAGGACAAAATCATTCTTGAAGCCACCAGTGGAAATACCGGTATTGGTCTCGCCCTTGTGGCGGCGGTGAAAGGTTATCGCGTTCTCCTGACCATGTCTGAATCCGTCAGCGAAGAGCGGGTGAAGATTCTGCGGGCACTGGGGGCCGAGATTGAATTCACCCCGGCCCGACTCAGCACGGACGGCGCCATAGAGCATGTCTACAAACTGATGCGCGAAGAACCGGACCGCTACTGGTTGGCCGATCAGTTCAACAACGATGCAAACTGGAAGGCACATTATCATGGAACCGCCATGGAGATCTGGGAGCAGACAGGTGGCAGGCTGGACGCCATTGTGGCAACCATGGGCACGTCGGGTACCCTCATGGGGCTCGCCAGGCGATTCCAGGAAATCGGACCGGAGGTGCGTATTGTGGGCGTGGAGCCCTATCTCGGCCACAAGATTCAGGGGCTGAAGAACATGAAGGAATCGTACCGGCCGGGCATTTTTGAAAAACACCGGCTGACGGAAGTGATAAATGTGGATGACGAAGAGGCCTTTCAAACAGCGCGCCTGCTTGCAAGAAAAGAAGGGATTTTCGTGGGCATGAGTTCAGGTGCCGCCATGGCGGCCGCCTTTCGTGTGGCCCGGGAAATGTCTGAAGGGCGCATCGTGGTCATTCTGCCTGATGGGGGAGAACGGTATCTGAGTACTCCCCTTTTTACTGCCAGGAAGAAATCGGGACTCCGGCTTTATAACACCCTGACCCGCAGCAAGGAAGATTTTCTGTCCATAAAGGAAAACCAGGTCTCCATGTATACCTGTGGCCCTACTCTGTGCCAGGAAATTCATATCGGTCAGAGCCGCCGATTCGTGGTTGCGGATCTCATCAAGAGATATCTCATCCTCAAAGGCTTCAATGTAACCCACGTGATGAATGTGACCGATCTGGATGACCGTACCATCAGCGGGGCGGGAATGGCAGGGGTAACTCTCGGCGAATTTACACAGAAGTATTACGAGGCCTTTCTCCGGGACATTGCCCAGCTCAATATCATCAAGGCGACAGAGTATCCCAAGGCCAGCCTCCACGTTGAAGAGATGATCGCTCTCACGCAGGAACTGCTCGAAAAGGGTTATGCCTATGTAAAGTTCCGTTCCGTCTACTTCGACATTTCCCGCTTCAAGGATTATGGAAAGCTGTCCAGAATTGATCTGGACAAAATCAGGATTGGAAAAACCGTGGACCTGGATCAGTATGAGAAAGAAAATCCCAGGGACTTCACCCTGATGAAGCGTTCCACCCTCAGCGAATTGAGAAAAGGCATATTTTATGAGACCCAGTGGGGAAATGTCCGGCCCAGCTGGCACACGGAATGTTCGGCCATGGCCTTGAAATACCTGGGAGAAAATTATGATATACACACCAGCGGAGCGGATCTGATCTTTCCTCACCACGAAAATACCATCGCCGTCATCGAGGCCCTGAAGGGTAAAGTTCCGGCCAACTACTGGCTACACAATGAGCTGGTCATGCCAAACGGCAAGAAATCCCCCGGGATGGCCGAAACGGGGTACCTTACGCTCAAAGAACTGTACGGCCGGGGTTATACGGGAAGAGAAATCCGGTACTGGCTGCTCAGCCGTCACTATCGCAAGCCGCTCTATTTCTCCTGGCCCAAACTGGACATCGCGAGAAACACCCTCGCCCGCCTGGACAGTTTTATCCAAAAAGTCCACCACTGTGGCGAAGGAGCATCCGGACCCGAGACAGATCAATTGGTCTATGATCTCAGGAGCAGGTTCGGCACGGCCATGGACGATGATTTGAATATCGCCCCGGCCCTGGCGACCCTCTTCCAATTCGCCAGGCAAATCAATCGAATGATGAACCGAACGGGCCTTTCGCCATCAGGCAAGGAAAAAATTCTGCAGGCCCTCAAGCGCATAGATTCTGTCCTGGGTGTCCTGGACCTGGATCCGGCAGAACGGGATGAAAACGTGGAATCCATCATCAGGGAAAGGGAGGAGGCCAGGGCGAAAAAGGACTGGAAAAGGGCCGACGAGATTCGTCAGTCCCTGCAAGAGATGGGCGTTGAAGTGATCGATGCGCGTGAAGGGCCTGTGTGGCGAAAGATCATTTAGCTTCCCGGGCAGGCTCCTGTTGCCGTCCCTCGAAATTCTTGCACGGATGCCGGAGCATGGCCCACTGCCCGCGGTTCCCATCCCAGGGTTCGCCCGGACATTCCCCCAGTGCATGGGGACTGTTGTGTTCCTTGCTGTTCGAAAAGTATCGGAAGTGACTGCATTCAACACATAGAATTGATGGACCCCTTTCGCTGCCTGACCCATACGCCATCACGCCCCTCCGATTCATTTTTTGCTCCCCGGCCGGATTCACGCCATCACCTGATGCCCCTTTCTCTTGCCGCCGATCGGATTCAGGCGGGGCATGACCAGGCCGAGGATCAGCCTGACGGTTTTCAGGTCAAAGGGTCTGAATGCACCTCTGAAAACGGCGACGGCCGCGCACCCGCATCGGGAACAATCCGCTTGATTCCCATAGGTGCAGGCCTTTTCCCGCCCGTCCGCCTGGTAACAGAGCACCCTCCTGCCCACGGGGCAGGCGGCACGGCTGTTCCATGACCCGAAATCCCCATTGCTCTTCAATTGTCTCCCCATGGCCGGTGTAAACCCGATTTTCTCACCATACCGCGCGCGCAGTTTCAGGATATTCTCCACAATCCGATCCCGCTCAACCAGGGGCAACGACAGGTCCCCGTCCTCTTTTTTCAGGTTAGGGGTTAAAAAAGAAAAGCCCATGCCCTTGATCGGGAGTTCCAGCATCTCCTTCACAAACGCCTCAATGCTGTTCCGGTTCAGACTGGAGATCGTCATGTGCACTATGGGAGCTCTTTTCGCAGTGAAGAGGTTTGCAACCGCCCGGTCATATACACCCGCTCCCCTTATAGAATCGTTCACTTCCCGTGGCCCATCCAGGGAGAGGATCCACTGCCCGTTCCGCATTTCCGGAAAGCCGTTTGTCCCGTTGGTAAAGGCAAGGGTCGCATCAAAGATTTCGCTGGCAGCCCGGCACACTTCCGGTCGCAGGGTCGGCTCTCCTCCGTACAGGATAACCGCCCGGAGTCCGCGCGACCTCAATCCCTTCATGAAGGCAATCATCTCAGCATCCCCGAGTTCACGTGGGTGCTCCTGTTTCCACCAGTAGCAGTGAGTGCAGTGCAGGTTGCACCTGTGAGTCACATCGATTGCAGCGGAGGTGGCCTGTTCCGTAAAGAGCCACCGGTGAAGGATAACCAGTTTTCCCAGTGAAGGAATCATCATTTACATTCCAAGAACATCTTGGATGAAGGATCGCCTCAAGGCATGCGGAACATTCCGAAAGGCAGGCTGTTGTGCGAGTGTTCCAGAATATCAGGGCAACATTGGGGCACTGGAGGAAAAACTCTCCATTGAATAAACAAGGGGATCATCCTGTGGAATAAAAATTGGCGGAGAGAGAGGGATTCGAACCCTCGAAAGAACTTTCGTCCTTTACTCGCTTAGCAGGCGAGCGCCTTCAGCCGACTCGGCCATCTCTCCGTAAACAATCCCATCAACACTGCTGATCGTCGCGGCACGAAAAACATCCGCCGCAGACCTCGGTGGCCCATGGCGGAGGGAGTAGGATTCGAACCTACGGTCCCTCGCGGGACAACGGTTTTCAAGACCGCCTCCTTAAACCACTCGGACATCCCTCCCTCAATTCAACCAGCATTCATCTTACCCAATTTTGTTTCCCGAGTCAAAAAAATTTATCGCCTTTTGACCGGATGCCAACAACAAAGCCGGTTAGCCTGCTGAGCCCCCGTCCATCCTTTCTCTCATCAGGCGAATCGTCTCGCCGTAGTTTCCACTGTAGAAGATAGCTGAGCCCGCCACAAACACATCCGCGCCTGCCGCTGAGACCCGGTGAATAGTCTCAGGGCCGATACCACCGTCCACCTCGATCTCCGTTTTAAGCCCCCTTTTCACAACCATCTCCCGCAAACGTTTGATCTTGGGGAGGACGGCCGGAATAAACTCCTGTCCCTCAAACCCCGGATTGACGGTCATCAGGAGCACCATGTCGAGTTCATCAAGGACGTACTCGAGAACATCGGGCGGGGTGGCGGGGTTGAGGGATACACTCGCCTTGGCACCAAGGGCCTTGATGTGCTGAATCGTTCTGTGCAGGTGATTCACCGTCTCCACATGGACGGTGAGGATATCTGCGCCCGACTTTGCGAATTCATCCACGAAGTCGTCAGGATCGGAGATCATCAGGTGCACATCCAGGGGTAATCTCGTCATTTTCCTTACGGCCTTTACGATCAAGGGACCGATGGTGATATTGGGCACAAAGTGCCCATCCATGACGTCAACATGTATATAGTCGGCGCCTGCGGCTTCCACGGCCTTGATTTCCTCCCCCAGTCTCGAAAAATCGGCTGAGAGGATCGAGGGGGCTATTTTTCCCATGTGAATTTCTCCAAAAAGTAAATGTAACTTTAAAAGAGTGTCAGGTTCGCTTCCCATTCGTTGTTCATAGGCTGCCGCTTGCGGCATATATCAGCTTCTTACAAAGTCGTCAAACGCGTCAATCAAGCCCCTGCTTTTCGAAAAGCGCCCCGAAGAAACCCTCCGTTCCGTGGACATGGGGATAGGACTTGAGAAAGCCCGAGTCATCTAAAAGTTCAGAACACCATTCAGGGGAGTCGGCCCTGAGGTCTATCAATTTCATTTCCCTTTGTTCCCTGAGGAACCCCTCCACCACCCCTTCATTTTCCGTTCTTGAAAGGGTGCAGGTCACATAAAGCATCCTTCCGCCCTCCACCAGTAGAGGGACGGACCCGCTCAAGATTTTCATCTGAAGCGAGGAGAGGCGAAAGATGTCGTTTTCATCCCGATTCCATTTCACGTCGGGATGTCTCGAGATAATGCCCAAGGCCGAACACGGTCCGTCAACCATGATCCGGTCAAACCGCATCCGGACCATATTCGCCAGATCCTCCGAAGCATCCCCGACCACCGACTCGATCGTACGGATGCCAAGCCGGCGGGAATTTTCGGCCAGCTTTATCAGCTTGCCGGGACTCCTGTCAAGGGCTAGAATCCGGCCACTGTTTTCCATCATCTGCGCCATGTGGGTGGACTTTCCGCCCACTCCGGAGCAGAGATCCAGGATCTCTTCACCGGGTCTTGGAGAAAGTAACTGGGAGCAAACCTGGGCCATTTCCCCCTGGACCTGGAAGAGGCCTGATTGGAAGCCCGGTATTCGATCAACGGGGCCCCTGTTGCCTTCAAGGATCACCCCATCGGGGGCGTAATGGGCAGGTCCGGCAGATAGGCCTTCACCCTCCAGATACCGGATCAGTGCATGTCGACGTATTTTGAGGGTATTGGTTCTGACCACCAGCCGGGGAACCAGGTTGCTCGCCTCCAGAAGCCCTTCCGTGGTCCCGGGCCCCACCTCCTTGAGCCACTTTCGAACGAGCCATTCGGGAAAAGAATGGCGAACCGATAGGTAGCGAGCCAGTCCCGCTTCTCGAGGCGGGAAAACAACCTGTTCTTTGTCACGACAAACCTGTCTCAGGATTCCATTAACCGAACGAACCACGTGGTTCTCGGCAATGGTCTTGACCTGTTTGACCGCTTCATTCACGGCCGCCGAATCAGGCACTCTGTCCATAAAAAAGATCTGATAGAGCGCCAGGCGCAGGACGTTGAGTACAGGATTTTCTATCTTTCGAAAGGGAAAACTTGCTGTCTTTTCAATGATCCAATCGAGGCGAAGTCGCCACCTGAGAACCCCCTGTATGAGATGAACCGTAAAGGCCCTGTCCCTTTCAGAGAGCCTGAGATCCCTCTGAAACAATTCCACCAGATAATTTTCAGTGGGAATGGAGTGCAGATCCAGCCTGTTCAGCACTTGTAACGCAAGATTCCTCGGTTGCACTTGACGGTTCTCCCAAAAAGATCTGCATTCCTTTTTCTACCAGCTCAAGGTCCACGTCGGTATCATAGCAGGGGCCAAAGGGCCTCCGGTTGAAAATACCGAAAACAGGGATGGGATAACTGTCCTGTATCCCACTCGTCAGGTCACGTTCGCAGGCCACAGCTATGATAACGTCGGGTCTTTTCTCGACAACGATTCTTCTTGCCAGGGTGCCTCCTGTGGCCACTGAAACGGCTACACCGTATTTTTTGGAAAGGGCCACAAGCCCTTTGATTTTACACTTGCCACAGGCCTTGCAGTTTTCGATGTTCCCCGTGATTCGTACATCGCAATCGTGATTCTGAAGACAATGGGGAAGCAGGATAAGGAGTTTTTCAGAAACTATTTTTTTGGCTTCGCTCTGGACCAACTGGTTGTTGATGGCAACAAATGAGCGTTTCACCTCTTCCTTGCGGATGCCCAGAAACTTGCCTATGACAACCAGAAGAGGAAAAAGAACGCGTATCAACAGGCCCCGGAGACGCCGGGTAAAGAAGAGGTTTCTTCCCCCCACGATGGTGAGGATCAGGGTCAAGGCCCCACCCAGGCAGAAAAGGACCAGGCATCCGAAAAAAATGGCCAGGATAAGCGGGAGGTGCCTGTCAATGTTGGCCAGGCCCACATAGGGGATCCACCAGAGCAGAACCGCCAGCCCCACGATGACCACACACGCGATCAAAAGTAGAAAGATGAAAGTCCGTTTTTGGGGGCGTTCCCGTTCTTCTTGCCCTTGCACTTCAGAAATCCTTTGGTCCGATAGCATGTTAAAGACGCGTCATTACGTCTCCCCAAGGAGTGTGCCCTCTTCCAGGGGGAAACCCTTCAGAAAATCCCGGGCCGGGAGCCTTCTCTTGCCCGGGACCTGCAACGCTCCGATTTCGACCAGGCCCTTCCCGGTTTCCACCTGAAAGGTTGATTCCGTCTTCCGGGCCACCCGACCAGGGTTTCGAGTTACTGCATCTCCATGAACCACACGCGCCGCAAAGAGCTTGATCTGCTTCCCGGAGAGGGTCGTCGTGGCCCCCGGCCAGGGGTCCAGGGCCCGTATGAGGGCGGCAATCTTCATTGCCGGCAGGCGCCAGTCAACGCGAGCCATCCCGCGATCAATCTTGGGTGCATAGGAAGCCAGCCGGTGATCCTGCGGTTTTTCATCGAGTCGCCCTCGGATCAGGGTCTCAAGGCTCCTGATAACGAATTTGCCCGCCATTTCGGCAAGACGGTCGTGAAGTTCCCCGGCGGTTTCATTTTCAACGATCCGGACCTCTTCCTGATAGAGGATTGGGCCGGTGTCCAGCCCTTCATCCATCCGCATGGCTGTCAGTCCGGTCATCGGCTCATTGTTGAGCACGGCCCAGTGGATAGGTGCCGCTCCCCTGTATCTGGGCAACAAAGAGGCATGGACGTTGAGCGCCCCCCAGGTCGGTACCTCCAGAAGTCCCTTTTTCAGGACCTGACCAAAGGCAATAACCACAAAGAGGTCGGGTTCGAAGGACCGGAGAAGATCGTGGAAGGAAGGGTCGGAAGCCTTCTCCGGTTGCAGGACTTCGAGCCCCGCAAGCCTGGCCTGCTGCTTGACGGGTGAGGCCGTGAGTTTTCTTCCTCTCCCCTTCGGGCGATCCGGTTGTGTTACCACGGCCCGTATCTCGTGACCCTGCCGCAAAAGGGCCTCCATGGCCGGAACGGCAAAGGCCGGTGTTCCAAAAAATATTATTCTCGGACGTACAGGCAGGGTTTTTTTCTCAAGAGCATTCATTGTCCGCATTTCGGGTTTCAGGGCCGCTTGAGCATCTTCTTTAATTTCTTCTTGTAGAGATTCCGCTTCAGGGTACTGATGTGATCAATGTAGAGGACACCGTCAAGATGATCAATCTCGTGCTGCAAGCAGATGGCCAGCAGGCCCTCAGCTTCAATTTCAAAGGGTTTTCCGTGCCTATCAAGGCCTTTCACATGGACGTGGGCCATTCGGGTCACATCCGCCGAAAAATCAATAACACTGAGGCAGGCCTCCTCGGTGGAGACTTTTCCTTCCCCATCGCAAATTTCGGGGTTAATGAGGACGCTCGGCGACCTTCCTTCTTCACGGGGATTTTGATCAAACACGATCACCCGTTTCAGCTCGCCCACCTGGTTCGCTGCCAGTCCTATACCGGGTGCCACATACATCGTTCGGATCATGCCTTCAACAAACGCCTGCAGTGGTCCATCGATATTCTTAACCGGCGCGGCCTTTGCCCTCAGGACGGGATTCGGATAGGTGAATATTTTCATGTTTTCGGAATTTTCGTCGGTATTCATCCCTTTTATCCGGCCAGGACCCAAATCTATGATTTCAGAAGGTGCTTTATTCGTCATCTTAAACATTCTACTCCAATAAATCAAGCCGCCAGCTCAGCAAAACCTTCTTGACTTTTGGGCCTGGGGCACCTATTGAAAAGCCATGATGAAAAAGATCGTTAATTTTCTGTTTGAAGTGGGGATGCTTAAGAAAACCCCCCGGACCGGCTACCAGTTTCTGGGATCGGGAAAGGAATCGGTCGCAGCCCATTCCTTCCGTACGGCTGTTATCGGCTATGCCCTAGCCTCCCAGGAACCGACCGCCGACCTCCAAAAGGTGGTATTGATGTGCCTTTTTCACGACCTGCACGAGGCCAGGACGGGTGACCACAATTATGTGAACAAGAGATATGTGGATGTCCATGAAGAGAGGGCGATGGATGATCTGGCCAAGGATCTGGTTTTCGGGGATGAGGTGGTTTCGCTGGTCAAGAGTTTCAATGCGTCGGAGACACTGGAGGCATTCCTGGCAAAAGACGCAGACCAGTTGGACCTGATTATGGAGCTGAAAGAGCAGAAGGACCTGGGAAATCGTTACGCAGTGGACTGGTTGTCATTTGCCGTAAAAAGACTTCATACGGCCAGGGCAAAGGAACTGGCCCGGGAAATACTTGAAACCGACAGTACCGATTGGTGGTTCGAGAAAAAAACAGACTGGTGGATCAATGGTCCCCAAAACCATCAAAGCAATCCATAGCCTCCTGGGGGGTGATACGCGCAAGGCCATGATGAGAATCAGCCTGGGGGTATCCCTCCTGTGCCATATCGGTCTGGTACTGGCCTTCCAGAAGGCATTTCCCTTCCACTGGGACTTCGAGCCCATTCGGAGCTACCGCGTTGAGCTCATTCGCCCGCCCATGGACCCATCGGCAACAGATGCGGCGGGTGGTGCCGACCTGGCAAAAATAAGACCCATTCCAGAGGCTGCGCCCGAAGAGACTGAGGACACCATTTCGCTGGATACCCGCGATAAACGATACAGTTCCTATGCGAAAGTGATCAAATCGGTGCTGATGCGCCACTGGGAATACCCCCTCGAAGCACGTGAGAACCTCATAGAGGGAAAACTCATGATCCTCTTCACCCTCATACGCTCAGGACAACTTCAGGATCTTAAAACCCTGGAACCATCAGGTTACGATATCCTGGACCGAGAAGCCCAAAGGGCCGTTCGATCAGCGGCGCCCTTCCCTCCCTTCCCTCCATCGGTGACCGTTGCCAGGCTGCACGTGAAGGCCAGATTTGACTACCGCCTGACAGACCAGGGTCATCAGCGGTGAAATGATGTCTTTTTTCCAGGGTATAATCTTGAACTTCCGGGGGCTTTGGCTGGGCCTCAGGAACCCGAGGCTCCTGTTTCTCGGAATCATCCGTTTCGTCGCCGTCCTTATCGTCACCATTCTTGCCGCAAGTCTTATCCTGATCTACCACCGGGAAATCCTGAACCTCCTGTGGAAAAGACCCGACAGTCACCTGATCCTCTGGTTATGGTACCTCCTGTCGTGGTTTCTTTCCCTGTTGCTGGTCGGCCTCTCAACGGTTCTCGCCTATCTCCTCTCCCAGGTCCTCTTTGCCGTTGTATTGATGGACAGGATGTCCAGGATCACCGAGCGTCTCCTTACCGGACGCGTAGAAGAACCAAAGGAAGTGCCCTTTTCCCGGCTCTTTCTTCTCCTGGCAAAACAGGAATTCCCAAGATCAATCATACCGGTCCTGATCTCCATGGTCATCATGATCGCCGGCTGGGTCACGCCGCTCGGTCCCATTATCATGGTGTTGTCAACCGGATCGGCGGTCATATTCCTTGCCTGGGACAACACCGATCTCGTACCAGCACGGCGCCTGATGTCCTTCGGGGTGAGATTCCGCTTCCTGCTCAGGAATCTCCTGTTTCACCTCGGGTTCGGTCTCCCTTTTCTGATCCCGGGGCTCAATATCCTGTTGCTCTCATTTGCTCCTGTAGGAGGGACTCTCTTTCAGGTAGAAAGGGAAGGTTCCGTCATTTCCTGAGTATGACGGGTTTGGCATCGTATTCGCCGGAGGTGACCTGTTCCCAGAAGGTGCTCTTGTCAATCTGCCATTCCGGCCCGAAGGCCATGTTGAAAAATCCGCCCAGTCGCACAAACAGTTTCCGCCACCCGGAACGTCTGTCCAGCGAGAGGACCTCTTCCAGAAATGGGACGATCTCGCCCATCTTCTCCTTCGGGATATAGGCCCTGGCACCCATCTCGATGGACTTTCTCAGGGCGCGAACCGAAAGGACGTGCGCGGTCAACATCACCGTGGGAAACCCCTGGAAAACAGAAGCGTTCAGCAGATCGAACCCTCGTACGCCCATAATGTCCAAGACGACCAGATCATAAGGCCATGACCGGAGCAATTGGTCCCCGGTCTCATAATCGGTGGCCTTGTCAAGAATCAGGCCTTCAAAGTCTTCAAATTGTTCCGCCAGACTTTCCAGAACATCCGGCTCATCATCGACTGCCAATATACGCTTTCCGTTCAAAATGCTCACGGACTCATTCAATCCTTGTCTTTGTCAGGGGGAAGCTTAATCCGTTTGAAAACCACATCGTTCATGCGCTGGGGTGTGACCACACGCTGGGAAAGGAGTTCCCGGGTACCGGTCTTGAATGCCTCCACGTCATCGTAGAAATGCGTCCCCTCTACAATCTTGAGGTCAGGGTAGTCTTCGCGTATGACATCTATAAAGGCTTCCTTGAAAGGACAAAGCTGGACAAGACAGGAACTGAGATGGAGAGAATCAATGCCGTAGTCCACGAGGGCCTGAACTTTTTGCCATATGCGGTCCGTCCCCACACCGGTGGGACAGCCGCCACAGTGGATGATACCCAAAAGATCCACCGGTTCCCCCTCGGGATAGTCCTTGAACAACCCCTGTCTGCCGCGAAGGTTTCCCAGGCAGCCTATCATAACGCAATTCATGTCGTTGGTAACGCTTTCACATGCCAGTATTCCAATCTTGGCCATATTCTGCCTCCCTCGTCCTGCAATCCTGTCTAAACTTCCAACGAAGTCGTCTCATCCGCCGGAGTCAAGGAGCAGGGCGTGAGACTCATTTTCAGATCCTTTCTCATAGTGCACTTGACACCAAACACCAACATGGACGGCTATTTGGGGTTTACGCCTCCCAATCCCCACGCGCTTCTATGAATTTATGCTAAACCCCAAATCGGCGTCCATCCCCTTCGGAGTGTTTAGAAAGCATCTGAAAAAGAGTGTCAGGTTCGTTTCCACTTCGTTGCTTACAGGTTGCCGCTTGCAACATCATCCAGGCTTTAGGTCAGCCAACGCTTTCTGCGTTTGTAGAACTTGACGTCACGGTAACTCCTCTTGGTGCCCATCTCAGTAAGACCCAGATAGAACATCTTAACGTCTTCATTTTCCTTGAGCTTTTCCACGGAATCATCCAGGACGATCTTGCCATTCTCCATCACATAACCATGTTCCGCAATGGAAAGTGCCAACCGTGCATTCTGTTCCACCAGCAGGATGGTCATCTTCTGTTCTTCATGGAGGCGCTTTATGATGGCAAAAATTTCAGCCACCAGGATAGGGCTCAGACCAAGAGATGGCTCATCTAACATCATCAGGCGGGTGCGGGCCATCAGAGCTCGCCCGATAACCAGCATCTGTTGTTCCCCGCCGGAAAGGTAACCGGCGAGGTTATTCTGCCGTGATTTGAGATAGGGAAAGTAGTGAAACACCATGTCATAACGCTCTCTGATTTCACGTTTTTTTCGCGTCCGGGTTGCGGCGATCAGATTCTCGTGGACGGTCAGGTTCTCGAAAACGCACCGGCCTTCCATGACCTGGAAGATACCCAACCTGACGATGGCTTCAGGTTCCATACCGTCGATGCGCTGGCCCATGAATTCGATGGTACCGTCTGTCACCTCTCCTTCTTCCACCTTCAAGAGACCCGAGATGGCCTTGAGTGTGGTCGTCTTCCCTGCCCCGTTCGATCCCAAAAGGGCAACGATCTGGCCCTCATGGACCTCAAGGGACATGCCTTTGAGAACCAGGATGACATCGTCATATATCACTTCTATGTTGTTTACACTGAGCATCGCCAGCCTCTATTCCAAATCATTTTCACTAAGCAACCGTCAATTGCTTTATCCTTTCCTGCAACACAAAACGCTGGATCTTGCCCCCCTCGGTCCTCGGTATCCGGTCCACAAATGCGATCCAACGCGGGTACTTGTAGGTGGCAATCCTGTCTTTGACAAATGACTTGATTTCTGAATCCAATCCTTCAGACGGTGAATAACCCGCCCTCAGCACCACGAATGCATAGGGTTTTATGAGTTCATCACTATCATGATAACCCACCACGGCGCTTTCCGCAACCGCCGGGTGCTGGTTGAGCGTATTTTCCACCTCCTGGGGAGCCAACCATCTTCCCCCCACACGGAGCATGTCATCACTCCTGCCGCGGAAATAGTAAAAGCCGTCCTCATCCATCATGTATCGATCGCCGGTTACAAACCACTCGCCCAGCATGTTTCGCTTCGTCTCATCTCTCCGGTTCCAGTAGGCCGAAGCAATGGATCCGCCCCTCACCTGGAGATTGCCTGTCCGGCCTCTATCCACCGGCCTTCCATCATCATCCAGGAGCCTGGCGTCATAACCCGGGACGACCTTCCCCGTACTGCCGGGTTTGACTTCACCGAAAAAATTAGAGAGGAAGATATGGCAGATTTCCGTTGACCCGGTTCCATCCAATATTTCCACGCCGAAAGCTTCCTTGAAGCGAGAATAGACATCCGGCGAAAGGATTTCGGCGGATGAAATACAGGCCCTGAGCCCGGTCAGTGGAGGCAGGTTTTTACCCTCCTTGCGGCAGGCATTTTTGTAATCTGCAAGGGCACCCAGGAGGGTGGGAACGGTGAAAAAAAGTGTGGGACGGAACCGGACCAGGTCATCATACACAAGATCGGGAAGGGGCCGATGGCCGGTCAGGATGGTCGTGGCCCCCACTGCAAAAGGGAAGTACGCGCTGTTCCCGAGGCCATAGGCGAAAAACAGGAAGGAACCCATGACCCGATCGTCCTCGGTCATGTTCAATACGCCCCTGGCATAGGCCTCGGAACAGTAAACCGGATGACTGTGGTGATGGACGGCACCCATCAACATCTCCGGATTCCTCCCGCTGTACAGCCAGAATGCCACGTCATCGGGTGAGGTCTCAACTGCCGCAAACTGATCGGATGCCCGGTTCATAAGATCATCAAAGGAAAGATGGGCGTGGTTCTCTTCGGAAACCACAACGATACTTCTCAGGAACCGGGTCCGGTCAAGAATCTTTTCTATCTCAGGAAGGAAGACCGAATCCACCACAAGAACGCGGGCGCGGCTGTCATTGATCACATGCAGAAAATCATTTGCCTTCATGAGGATGTTGGTCGGTATGGGAACGGCCCCCAACTTGATGGCCCCGTAAAAGCAGAAGATCATTTCAGGCGAGTCTCTGAGAAGGAGCATGACCCGGTTTTCCATTTCCACGCCAAGCCCCGCCAGCATATTCGCCGCGCGGTTTACGTTCTGGAGAAGTTGAAGATAGGTATAGGTCTGATCTCCTGAGAGGATAGCAGCCTTTTCTCCCCGGCCCTCCTCCACGTTCCGATCAATAAGATACCGGGCAACGTTGAATCGATCGGGTAGATTCAATTGGATCATGCTTCACCTCTTGGCTTCTTACAACTCCTTGCGAACCGCTTTGAATTGACGATTACCGGTCAAACGAACAATCGGCAATCGTCAATCAACAATGGTCCTATTTGCCGAAATAGTCCCAATCCCTCGGCAGCCGAACCCAACCGCTCACGTCCACCATCTTGCCGCCCTTGATCTCGTAAATCTTGGCCTCCATACTTGCCCGATGATCCTTGGATGTGAAGGTGAGAGGAGGCGCTAGTCCTCCCGTATCGAAGTTCCTAAACTTCTCGAATGCATTGCGTATGCCGGAAGGGGTCAAATTGCCAGCCTTGTCCGCCATCTTGAGGGCCTCCGTTACGGCGAGAATATTGACCCAGCCCTCCACATAAACATTGGTCCCCTTTTCTCCGGGATGCCATTTTTCATGACTCTCCACGACCTTTTTCATGCCCGGCACAGGTGCGCCGTAGGGGGAAATGGGGTGCACACCATAGGTTCCCTCGGCTGCGCCGCCACTCAGGGTAATCAGGCTTTCCTCAAAATTCCGGATGTTTGAAATGAATTTTGTCCTTATTCCCAATGCCTTGGCATCCTTGAGAATAACCGCCCCATTCATGGCGGTGGAGGTAATGTAGGCAAAATCAGGGTCATACCGTGTCATGTTGGTTAATTGCACCGTGGCATCCTTGGTGGGCCAGTTGATGACCTGATCCGGTCCCACATCAACGCCGATCTTTTTCGCATAATCCTTGCACACCTTGAGGATGTCCCTGCCGTACTTATTATCCGGGTACAAATAGCAGATTTTGGGATTTCGGCTCTTGTCCTTCCAGTTGTCCCTGATCCATTTCAGGCTAATGCGGCCCATGGTCGCATAGGAAGGGGAGACAAAAAAACTGAAAGGCGTCTTTTTGGGGTTCTGGAATTTGGAGGTAAAAGAGGCCGCGATAGTGGCCACACCATCTGCCACGATCTTCTTGATCAGCGTCATGGTGGTCCCTGTGGACTGTATGTAAAGGCCGAGCACCTTCTCGGAGTCAACGAGGCGGTTGTATCCGGCCACTCCTCGCGGGACCTTGTACCCATCGTCTATGACGATCAGTTTCAGGTTCTTGCCGTTGATCCCCCCATGCTCGTTGACCCAGCGCATGGCATCCAACTGGCCCTTAACCTGGTTTTTTCCCCAATCCGAAGTGGGCCCGGAGAGATCGATGAGGACACCCCACTTGATCTCATCGGCGGCGACAACACTTTTTGCGGTCAGCCCCATGGTCAGGGCCACGGCGACAGCCACTATGGCAAAACCGATTGTCCACTTTTTCATAATCTCTTTCCTCCCTTTCTGGTTAAGATGAACAGCCTGTTGAAAATGCCTCCTTTTCCCCCGTCCTCATCACTCCTAAGAACGGTATTGAAACTTCCAAGGAACTCGTGACCCTCATCAGGAGAACCTGAGGGTCTTTTTCGGACGCTTTCTCATGGGGAACTTGGCATTCAACCCCGGCATGGACGCCCATTCCCTCCGGAGTGGTTAGAAAGCGTCTGAAAAGGAGCGTCAGGTTCGGCCCGATGCCTCCATTACCTTCGTTGTTCATAGGCTGCCGCCTGCGGCATAACCCAGCTTTTTACGATTCGATCAATAGGAAAACGGCCATAATTTCCAGTAGGCACGAATCGTGCGCCACCGTGCGGCAAGGCCGTCCGGTTCGAAAATAAGAAAAAAGACAATCACAAAACCAAACACGATCTCCCTGATAGAAACAAACCAGGTGATATGATCGGGAAAGGTCGAGTTCAGATAGGTGGTCACCACTTCAAGGACCCTTTCCAGGATAAACCAGAAAGCCACGCCGAAAATACCTCCGGTAATGTGTCCCAGGCCCCCGATGATGCACATGGCCAGGTAATCTATGGATTGGTGGATGGTAAAAGATTCATGGGTGATCACCTCCAGGTACTGTGCCAGTAATGCCCCGGCTATGCCGGCGAGAAAGGAGGCGACGGCAAAAGACATCAAGCGATACTTGAAAAGATTCACCCCGATCACCTCGGCGGCCAGATACCTGTCGCGAATGGCCACAAAGGCCCGTCCCGATCGGGAGCGAACAATGTTCTTGATCACCATGGTGGCGGTCACTGCCAGGAAAAAGGTCAGGTAGTAGAGATGGAAGTGGTCATTGAAGTGAAACGGCCCAATGGTTCCCGGGTCAACATACAACCCTTCTACACCACCCGTAAGGCTGTCCCAGCGCCGGATGGTGAATTCTATGATAAACTGGGCCGCAATGGTGGCCATGGCCAGGTAAAGCCCCCGCAGTCTAAGGGAAGGAATGCCGAAGACCATGCCCACGAGAGCGGCTACCAAACCGGCAGCGGGTAAGGCTACCAAAAAAGGGAGCCCTGCCTGGCCGATGAGGATGGAGCAGGTATAGGCGCCCACACCCAGAAAAGCGGCATGACCCAGCGAAATCTGTCCAGTGAAACCGGTGAGCAGGTTGAGGCCATGGCAGGCAATAATCGCAATACCGGCTTCAATCATGATGGACATCATGTACTTGGAACCAGCCAGGGGGAACAGAATGCAGGCCAACAAAAAAGCAATGACCCAGGCCTTCACAAACCAGGTTTGGAAGATGCGTTCATCACTGCGATATTTCTCGTGGAATATTCCAGCCGGCATAACCTAAGATCCCATCCATCTAAAAGTCTATGAACGTTGAACATCGAACGTC
>JBAPTR010000032.1:0-48424 GCA_049282265.1 Desulfatiglandaceae bacterium
TGGGCCTCAAAATCAATCCTTTTCATGTTTTCCTTTCCTCGATCTTATGGACTTCGTAAAACGTCTTGAGGGCTGGCCTTCCAAGGAAGTCGTGGCTCCCAAGAGCCAGGCAAACGGCATATTCCTGTGGTTAAAATTTTCGCCTTTCTTGACCTCGAACAAAATTGAACGTTTTGAAACTGGCTCCAATGGCTACCCTTAAACTCCGAATAGTCGTCCATCCCCTCCGAAGTGTTTAGAAAGCGTCTGAAAAAGAGTGTCAGGTTCGGTTCCACTTCGTTGCTCAAAGGCTGCTGCTTGCGGCATAAACCAGCTTTTTACGATTCCTTCAAGCCTTGATGATCAAAGGGATGTCTTTTAACTAACGGTATTTCCAAAGAAAAAAGACACCCCTTGGCAGTCGGCTTTCGGTTACCTGTCCCGGAATTTGGCCAATAAATCGACAAATTTATTCCCGATGGGACCGGAGATTTTCCTTACCTCCGGGTAAAGGGCGTAAGCATCTTTTAGATACAGGCTCTTCTCCTCCGGAGTTAATTCATAGATTTTCCCGCCTTTTGAAAGGATATTCTTCTTGATCTCATCGTAATACTTCCGTGTTTCACGATAGGTCCAGGGCTTTATCTCCTTTATCCCCTCCTCAAATATCTCTTTGTCGCCCTTGGTCAAGGCATTCCATTTCTTGAGATTCATGGTGACTACTTCGATATTATTACTAAAGCCGGTATCAACTATATACGGGCTCACTTCGTAGAGCTTCAGGCCATTTACGATATCCCAAATCAGCATATAACCATCAATAACGCCTCTTTGCAGGGCCAGGTAAAGTTCACTGGGTGGCATGAAAACAGGGCTCGCGCCCCACTGCTTCGCCAGTGTTGACTGCCATCTTCCTGCAAGTCTCATTTTTTGACCCACCCAATCTTTCGGTGTCTTCAGGAATTTGGTCTTGTCGGGAAAAATACAGGAACCGCTGTATTGGATGAAGAGGGGACGAATTTTTTTCTGCTTGAAAAGCTTGATCATAGTTGGTTCCACAGCCTCCTGCATCTCGAGGAACTTGTCAAGCTTGTAGGCACCGTAAATCTCGAAGATACTCAGCGCTGGAATTTTACCTGTTATGAAAGATACCGGACCCGTTGAAATGTCCGCGATGCCCCTCGAAACCGCATCCACAAACTGGGGTTTCTTGATGAGGGAAGCACCGTAAAAATACTTGAACTTAATCCTCCCGTCTGTCCGTTCCTCCACAAAGTCACCCAACCGTTTGATAGTCTTAGACTTCATATCCATCGGGGGGTTGGCAATCCCACATTTCAACACCATGGGGTGTTTCTTATCATAGGCATGGCCGGAAATGGGAAAGGATAAAGTGAACGCAATTACACAGGCAAACAATACGAGAACAACTTGCATTTTTTTCATGTCTTTTCCTCCTTGTCTGTAGGTTAGAAGCTTGCTATCCTATCGATTTTTACATAACTCAGCCCAATTTGAGCAAACGTATGGCATTACCACCCAATATTTTTATCTTTTCCTCTTGTGGTATGGGCATCGTCTTTACACCGATCAGGTTTTCCCGAATAAAATCCTCTCCATCCTGGGCCCCAAAAGGATAGTCTGAGCCGTAAAGCATGCGTTCACCGCCGAAAAAGGCGTATCCACAGAGAAAAGCTCCCGGTGTACCATCAACAGCGGTATCGCCGTAAATGTTTCCCCAGTACTCGGAAATGTGCCTTGGAAGCTTATCCTTTAAAAATTTATTGAAATTCTGCTCAATCCTCCGCTGAAAAAACGGGAAATAGTTCCCGAGGTGGTGGGTCACGATCTTCATGGTGGGGAACCGATCCAGCACGCCGCCGAAAATGAGACGCCACAAGGCCTGGGTCCCGTCATAATCCCAGCCGAACACATGCAGAAACCGCCAGGAATGGTCCATGTCCATTAGAGGAGAGCAATCCCAGTGGGTGCCATGAATGAGGATGGGCAAGTCGTGTTTCACGACCTGTTCATAGAAGGGATAAAATTCGGGGTCATCCAGTCCCCTACCGTTTTGGCTCGACGAAATGGTCACGCCCCGGCAGTCCAGTTCGTTGATGCACCGCTTGAGTTCATCCATCGTTCCTTTCATATCCGAAAGATGGAATATGCAGATATTCACGAATTTGTCCGGATAGGCCCTGCAGAGGGCATGATTGTCCTGATTGGACAATCGGCATACCTCTGTAGCGTCTTCGTCGCTGAGTCCCAAAAGGACAGGCGTAGTCTGACATATCGCCTGCATATCAACCCCGTATTTTTCCATAAGGCTCAGTCTTGCCTCGGGATCGGCATTTTGAGGAGGGTAGGGAAATTCTTTGCCGTCACCATAGTACTTCGCTTTTCCCATCATTTTCCCCACGGACTCTGATATATGATGGCAATAAACATCAATGATCATGCTCTTCTCCTTCCTTTTACGTTTGAGTTCTTATGGCTTTTCCACTTGAAGGCATCGCAAAGGACCGCCATCAGGATTTCCCTTGCAACTCTTGTATGGAAAGCAATTTGGCTTCCGGTGTTATCTCCTTGTAAATTCCTCCGGAGACAATCTTACAGATAAAGGGGAATTTCTTGCCCTTGAGCCATTGAATAATGCCGACAGGCGTTGCAGCAACGTTTTTGTCGTTGAATTTGATATGACCTCCTATGGTATCCAGATCGGTGTCGGCAAGGGCCTTTCGAAGGATCTCTTTATCAAGGCTTTGAGCCCGCCTGAGCGCATCGGCCACGATCTCATAGCCAAGATAGAATTGCCCGATAGGCTGTGTCCATTCTTTTCCGGACGCCTTTTCTTACGCCTCCTTATAGTTAGGGGTTTGGACGCAATATCTGTGGATACGGGATATCCGTCAATGTGGCTTGGGTCCCAAAGGGGACAACTCTGCGATGACTCTTGATGCGAAAAATGCATTCACGACAACCGAAAACGCCTCAGCCTTGAAAATATCATGTAGGATTACAATCTATTGGTATTCAACCAGTTCTATGGTAGATCCTTCAAAATCCGTCATATAGGTGGCCCATACCCCCGGGCGGAGATTTTGGGGCGGACAATTGAAATGAACCCCGGCTGCCGACAGCCGTTCATAAATTTGGTGGATATCCTTGACGGCAAGGGCGAAATGAGTGAGCCCGGCATCACACTGATTTTTCCGACTTAGCTCTTCACCTTCAGGGGTGTAGTATTGAAATAATTCCAGCCTGGCACCATGACCCTTGAGCATAACGACATGAGCGTCCGCACCAGGCAGGCCCACTACCCTTGAAAACATTTCACCGCTGTAGTGATCCCTGTCCCAATCCACTTCAAAACCCAACAGGTCTCTGTAAAACGCGAGGGCCCTCTGCATATCCTTTACTGAAATAGCTACATGATGCCATGTGGAATCCACAAGAAAACTCCTCTAACCTCCCGGACAAAACAGCATTGGTTCGTCCGGGAGGCAGGCGCGAAGAGCGCATATTCAAGAAAATTAGGGTGTTATTTCTTAATGCCTGCCAGTTCTTCCATCAGGGTAACGAGGGCAAAAAAATCCAAATCACCTTTTCCGGTGGCAATCATTGTCCCGTAAAATTGGCGGATGATCGAGGTCATAGGCATGGGCACATTGTTGGCCTTCCCAGTGTCAAGGGCAATATCAAAATCCTTGGCCATCTGAGCAACCCGAAATGCAGGCGCAAAATTCCTGTCTTTCAGTGCCTGTGCCTTGTAACCCACCAGTGGTGAGGCGACCACGCTATTATTTACGATCTCAATCATCTGCTCCCAGTCCATTCCGCCGGCCTCCCCAAAGGTAAGGGCCTCAGCGACCATGGCCGATGTGAGGCCGACCATCATATTCAGGACGAGCTTGAGGTACCTGGCATTCTCTCCATTGCCCACATGAAATGATTTCTGACCCATAACCTCAAAAATATCCACACACTGATCATAGGCGTCTTTGGGACCGGAAGCGAAAATGGTCAGGGTCCCTGCTGTCGCCAGAGCGGTACTCCCGGATACCGGGGCCCTCAGATATTTGATGCCTTTTTTCTCGGCTGCTTCAGCAACGCGTGCCGAAGACACAGGAGATACCGTACTCATATCGATGTATATGGTCCCCGGTTTGGCACCCCCGAAGGCCCCATCAGGGCCGTATGAAACGGCTTCGAGAGCACTGTCATCAGCGATCATGGAAATAACCACGTCTTGACCTTCCGCCAGAGCCTTTGCAGAGTCAGCCACCTGTGCGCCCTGATCGGCCAATTCCTTGCCTTTTTCCTTTGTCCTATTGTAGACCGTAACGGGATACCCGGCCTTGATAAGATTGGAAGACATGGGCACTCCCATCTTTCCCAAACCAATCCATCCTATTTTTTGTTTTTGTCCCATACCTAGCCTCCTTCACTATGCCATAAATTGATTGTTAAACTTAATGAACAGCCGAACTGGAACCGAATTCTTAAGTGATCCTCTTATTACCTCCTTTCCGTGAATGTCACGCTTAACACACAAAATCCATTCTTGTTTCATATGCCGGTCTTGTTTGAAACAATCCGTTTAGTATACCTCACAGCCAGGCAGCCCGCAGGAGATGAGATGATCACTGGGATAGTTTGTCATAATTTCGCAGCCATTCTCGGTCACCACCACTTCTTCCTCAATTCGAGCGGCCCCGGAGCCATCCTCAGCCCCGCACCAGGTCTCGACGGCAAAGGTCATGCCCTTCTTGAACTCGGTGGGATGATCAAAAGAGAAGCGGCGGGAGAGTATGGGGCGCTCCCAAAGGCTGAGCCCTATTCCATGCCCATACTGAAGAAGGAAGGCTTCGTCTTCATTGCGATAACCAAATTCTTCGGCTTTGGGCCAAACTGCAGCAACATCCGCTGTTGTGGCACCGGGTTTGATGACATCGATGCCGTCGGATAACCACTTGGAGCAGGTTTCATAGGCCTCAGCCTGGTATTTGTTGGGCTTACCGCAGATAAAGGTTCGATAATAACAAGTGCGGTAGCCGTTGAAGGCATGCATCAAGTCCAAAAAGACCATGTCTCCCGGCTGAATCATTCTGTCGGAGAAGGTGTGTGAGTGCGGCTTGCCTCGCGCGCCGGAAACCGAATTCACACATTCAACTCTCTCGGCCCCGAGAAGAAAGAGCTTCTGGTTTGCCAATGCAACCAGTTCGTGTTCTCTCGTTCCCGGACGGATGGCCCGGGCGATATCCTCATAAACCGCATCGACCATGGCCGCCGCCTGCTTGAGCAGCTCGATTTCATCGGGTGTCTTGACTTCCCTGGCATCAAGCAAGGCCTGCTGCCCATCAACCACCTCTATTCCTTCCTTTTCCAATGCGCGCAGCATGGGCATTTCCATCATGTCCACGCCCAGCGGCTCTTTTTCAATACCGTAGTCTGTCAACACGCGCTTAATCTGACGGGCAAAGGCATCTTCCACCCTCATGGCAGGGGGCAGGGCCCCCAGCATGGTGCTGATGGGGATCTCCATGCGGTCCCCCATCCAGGGAGAACTGATCCTCTTGGCCGGTACGGCGGGATCGAAAAGAAATGCCCCGCCTTCCCTGGGACAGATGGCGTAGCGATTCATCTTGTCTCTGCACCATTCACCGATATGGGTGCTGGTGATATATCGAATGTTATCGAAATTAAACGCCAAAACGGCCCCAAGTCCGTTTGCCTTCACAGAGGCCTGTGCCTTTTGAAAACGTTCTTCTCTGAGTCGCTGGAAATTGACACCGGCCTCCCAGTCGGAACCCACCATTCCCCATGTAGCACTTGCATGCGGTTTATTGTACTGCATATCGCACCTCCCGGTTCTATGAATTGAATGAAGCTTTTGTCAACAGTTGCTTACCCATCTTTATCTTTTGGGGGAGTGAATGGCAAGGCTATTCCAATCCATAGCAGCCTCCATAACGGCCTCACTCAACGTAGGATGCGGCTTGATCGCTTGTGCCAGGTCTTCCACTGCTGCCTCCATGGTCATGGCCGTTACCGCCTCCCCGATGAGATCCGTTGCATGCTCTCCAAGAATGTGGACCCCCATGATCTCACCCGTTTCCGCATCGCCGATGATCTTTACAAAGCCGTTCTTGTTCCCCATTGCCTGGGCCGCGCCACTGTTCATGAAAGGGAACCTGCCCACCTTTATGGACCGCCCTCCGGCCTTTGCCTCTTCCTCGCTCAGGCCGATGGCCCCTATCTCGGTGAGCCCCCAAATGCAGCGTGGCACCAGGTTTGGCTTGACTTCTCTGTTTCCGCCCAGGATATTGGCCACGACGACCTCAGCCTCGGCCGAGGCCTTATGGGCCAGCATCTGACCTCCCACAAGATCACCGATAGCATATACCCCCGGCAGGCTTGTTTCAAGGCGTGAATTGACCTTGACAAATTGCCCGACCGTTTCGAGGCCAAGTCTGTCAGATTCTATGCCGTCCAAAACCGGCGCGCGGCCGGTGGCCACAAGGAGCCTGTTCGCCCTGAGAGTAACCATCTTTCCCGAATGGTCTTCAAAAACGACTTCGACCTCTTTGCCCTTGATGCGAGCCTCCCTGGCCTTCGCCTTGAGATGAATTTTTGCCCCCCGCTGATCGAGCAGCCTGCCCATAGCCAACCTGATTTCTTTGTCTTCCGTGCCAAGTATGTCCGGCAACAGTTCAAGAATCGTCACATCACTGCCCAGGTTCAGGTAAATGGTAGCCATCTCAATGCCGATCACACCACCACCAATAATAACGATCTTTTCCGGAATATTTTCAGAATCGAGGGCCTGGTCCGTGGTCTGAATGAAATGGCCATCCACCTTGATGAATGGGAGCACCAGCGGTCTGGATCCGGTAGCAAGAATAACGTGTCTTGCCTCATGCTCCCTGGTGGGACCTTCAATCGGGTGGACTTTGATGCGGCCGGGTGAGGTCAACTCCCCCAGACCTCGGGCCACATCTATTTTGTGGCTCCCCATAATCGCTTCAAGGCCGCTCACCAATGTCTTTACCGTTCCCCTCTTGCGGGCCACCATCTTGTTCAAATCAACGGAAAGTGCCTCAATCCCGGTGAGCAACTGCGAGGTTTTTGCCGCCTCCAGGAGCTTGGTATCGTAAATGAAACATTTGGTTGGAATGCAACCCCGGTTCAGGCATGTCCCGCCCAGGGCGTCTTTTTCTACCAAAAGGACCTTCAGTCCATGCTGGGCGCCCCTGATTGCGGCCACATAGCCGCCGGGGCCGCCACCGATTATCGCCAGGTCGTACACGGCTCCTCCCAATTCTTTAGTTATACGGTGAGATAGGTAATAGAGGGTCGCTCAAGCTTCCATTTCAGGTTTTGCAGAAAGTCGGCTGCCATTGCTCCATCAATGATCCTGTGATCTACTGAAAGTCCAATTTGAGCTATTCGTTTCACCTTGACCTGACCCTTTTCCATCACGAGTTTTTCGTCTGTTTTCCCGATGGAAAGGATACCGCTTTGGGGAGGGTTGAGGATCGCGGTGAAGTGCGTGATATCGTACTGCGCCAGGCTTGAGATGGTGAAAGTCCCCCTTTCCATTTCCTCCAGGGTTAACTTCCCCTGCCGGGCCCGCTGTACCAGATCGATCCGCTGCCGCGCTATGTCAACCAGGCCTGACCGGTCCGCATTTTTTATGGCCGGAACAATAAGGCCCTCGGGCATTGCGACCGCCAAACCCACGTTCACCTCGGACATGATGTGGATATCCTCTCCCTTGATCTGGGCATTAAGCATTGGAAAATCCAGGATATTCAAGGCCACTGCCTTTATGATAAAATCATTGATGGAAAGGCGCAAATCGAAACGTTTTTCCAGGCCGGGCAATACGACGCTACGGAATTCAAGCAGCGGATCAAGGCACGTATCCGTAAAAAAGTAGATATGAGGCGCTGAAAAAGCACTTTCAGACATTTTTCTGGCAATGACTTTTCGAACGGTACTCATGGGGATCACAGTCCCTAAAGGCGTGCCTGTTGTCTCAGATTCCTTGAGAAAGGCCTGAACATCCTGGCGCATGATGCGGTCCCGAACACCTGTTCCAGCCACCTGTTCGAGCGGGATGCGTTCTTTTTCAGCGAGCCGTCTTGCAAGGGTTGAGGCCCGGACGTCTGATGGACGCGCTGTTCCGGCGATCATCGCTTCGACATCTCCGGCAAAAATGAGGCCATCGGGCCCGGTACCCGAAATATCCTGCAGATGGATGCCGTGCTCCTTGGCCATGCGCCTTGCCGCAGGAACCGCCTTGATGATGCCGTCCGGACCGGTCGCCATGGGTGCGTTTTCCTGAGGGGTGACCATGGTAACACTATCTACAGAATCTACAGACGACGGCGATTCAGCCTGGGGAACGTCTTCTTCGGAAAATTTCTCTCCGGGCTCCGTGATGATGCCAACCACGGTGAGGACAGGTACCTCAACACCCTCTGGAACCAGGATTTTTGCCAAGATACCACCGGCAGGAGACTCCACCTCGGTCGTTGCCTTTTCAACTTCGACCACAAAGATTGTTTCCCCCTTTTCGACGGAATCTCCTTCTTTTTTCACCCACTCAACAATTTTTCCCTTCTCGACTGTAATGCCGAGCATCGGAAGAACAACTTCAGTTGCCACCGGTTATTTCTCCTCTCTTACTTTGTAGCTATCCAAGGTCTTTTCGATCCAAGGACTCTCGTAAAAATAACTTCACATTTCCCTAAGCATATTCCATAAGACGCTGTACGGCCAGCAACAGGTCCTTCTCATCAGGAATATAGGCCTGCTCCAGAGGTGGCGAAAAAGGCACCGGGGTGTCAGGAGAGCATACCCTGAGGATGGGCGCCTTCAAAAAATAGATCATCTCTTCCGCAACCATGGCGGAAATCTCCGCTGCGACACCACAGGTTTTATGCCCTTCGTCGGCTACAAGAAGTCTTCCTGTTTTCTTGACGGAAGAAAAGATGGTTTCCCGGTCCAGGGGCGTCAATGTCCGCGGATCAACTATTTCCACATCAATGCCCTTTTTTGAAGCCTCTTCTGCAATGGCAAGTGATCGGAGTACCATGGCATGGGTAGCAACGATAGTGAGATCTTTTCCTTCCCTTTTTACGTCGGCCTTTCCAAATGGAATGCTGTAGCTCTCTTCCGGGACAGGTCCTTTTTCCGCGTAGAGTTTTTTGTGTTCCACAAAGATAACAGGATTATCATTCTTTATGGCCTCTATCATGAGTCCTTTTGCATCATAAGGAGTTGACGGTGTAACCACCAACAAACCCGGGATATGCATGAACCATGAGTGGAAACTCTGGGAATGCTGGGCAGCCGCCCCGCGTCCTGCGCCTATGTTGACCCGCAACACCATGGGAACACGGCCCCTTCCTCCAAACATATAATGCATTTTCGCCATTTGATTGACGATCATATCCATACAGACTGTTGTGAAATCGATGAACATGATCTCAACCACGGGACGCATCCCCGTTAGGGCCGCTCCGACACATCCTCCAACAAAAGCTGCCTCGGATATCGGTGTGTCCATTACCCGTTTAGGGCCGAATTCATCAAGCAATCCAGCGGTGACTTGAAAAATACCCCCATACCGGCCGATGTCTTCTCCCAGCAGAACAACCCGCTCGTCTTCTTTCATGCATTCTTTTAAGGCTTCGTTAAGCGCCTGGGCATAAGTAATCTCTCTCATTCTGTCTCCCCTTCTCTTATGTAAACGTCTTCGTACATCTCCTCCACTTTGGGAAACTCCGACTCGTTGGCAAAGGCGACGGCCTGATCGATCTCCTGCGTAACCTCTTTTTCAAGGGCTGCGACGGCCTTTTTCGCCAAGATTCTTTCCTCAATCAACTTCTTGGCCAGCTGTTTGATGGGATCTTTCTTTTTCCATGCCTCAATCTCTTCTTGTGTCCGGTAACGTCTACCCTGATTGGGATCACCTTCATGATGACCACGCCACCTGTATGTCTTGCATTCGATGAGAGTCGGACCTTCCTTGGCCCGTGCACGCTTCACAGCTTTCATTGCTTCCTCATATACTGCAATGACATTGTTGCCGTCCACCACAACGCCGGGCATATCGTAACCTGTGGCCCGTATAGCAATATCTTTTATGGGTTGGTGCATCTCCTGGCTGACCGAGATACCATATAAATTGTTCTCACAGACAAAAACCACAGGGAGTTTATGAAGGGATGCCAGATTCAGGCTTTCATGGAAGGTGCCGTTATTGGACGCATCATCACCAAAAAAACACACAGTCACCTGGTCGGTTCCTCGCCATTTGGCTGACATCCCGGCACCCGTCGCAATAGGCAATCCTGCACCTGCTATTCCGTTGGCTCCGAGGATGCCGATCTCCATGTCGGCTATGTGCATGGAACCGCCTTTTCCCTTGCAATACCCTGTCTTCTTTCCGAATAGTTCGGCCATCATGTTCTTGAGGTTCGCACCCTTGGCAATGACATGACCGTGTCCCCGATGGGTGCTGGTGATGTAATCATCGGGTCTCAACACAGCGCAGATACCGGTTGCCACTGCCTCCTCTCCTAAATACAAGTGGGCCAAACCAGGAACCAGGCCTCTGGCATACAAATCAACAATTCGTTCTTCAAACAAACGAATTCTGAGCATTGTCGTATAGAGTTCTCGCAGCTTGTTTTTTTCTATATTCATTATTATTCCTCCGCAGCTTTTTCCAGCCCATTCAGTAAAATTCCCTGACAGTCTCGTTTCTCTAAATATTAGCATATAGTGTGCCACTGGTTTTCCAAGTTTTGGCCTTTGTTTATGAGCTTGAACTTATTGAGAATTACGTTGGACAGACTGTTGAGCTGAAAGATTGCCACATCCTGTTGTCTGTTTCAAATCAGGTCAAGTGGCCGATATTGATACAATGCAGAGACTTTTTTTGATGCACCTTGCACTTGGCTGTCAGAAAGGGCTGGTGTAGGGTTCAATACCGACCGGTGGATCCGTCCGGCCCTGGCCTATACCTATACTATGCTTCATTATGCCACCGTAAGAGTTTATCAAAGCATTCGCAAAAATCGCGTTCGCACACAGGCTCTTGGCATAATGCTTGCTTAGATTTCATTTGGGCATTCATCTGAAAAAATTTATGGAAACCATAAATCACGCTTACCAGAAGAAAATCAATATGACGGATTCATCTTCGGGATCAAAGGATTTTTCAAGGGCAAAACCGCCGTGGCTCCGGCAACGTATGCCTCTACCCGGAAGTATCGCGCGGGTAAAGGAGATCGTTAAGGATGGCGGTCTGCAAACCGTATGTGTGGAGGCCCATTGCCCGAATCAAATGGAATGTTTCAGTAGCGGCACGGCTACTTTTTTATTGCTGGGACCAAGCTGCACCCGGCACTGCACATTCTGCGCAGTGAGCAAGTCACCCGTCAATGCACCGGATCCAGACGAACCTGACCGCACGGCGAAGGCAGTGTCTGAGATGAAACTGGCCTTTTGCGTCCTGACCATGGTGACGAGAGACGACTTACCCGATGGGGGCGCCCTGCATATTGCAAAGGCCATTGAAGCTATCCGGGAAAAGTGCCCGGGGGTGGGAGTGGAAGTCCTTATTTCTGACCTGGCCGGCAACAAGGATGCCCTGGAGACAGTGTTTGCCAGTAAGCCGGAAGTGCTGAACCACAATATAGAAACAGTGCCCCGTCTATATCCGGAAGTCCGCCCGCAGGCCTCTTACAATCGCTCTCTGAAACTCCTCGGTCGCGCATCTTCACATAAGCCGCCAATGGTTATCAAATCAGGACTCATGCTGGGCCTGGGAGAGACAAAAGAGGAGGTCCTCGGAAGCATGCATGACCTGCGCAAAGTCGGATGTCTTTCGCTCACCCTGGGCCAGTACCTGGCACCATCCGATCAGCACCATCCCGTTATCCGTTATGTTCCCCCAGAGGAATTCGCCGATTATGAAGCTGCGGCTTTGGCCCTTGGGTTCTCTGCGGCAGCCAGCTTTCCGCTCGTCAGGAGTTCCTATCGAGCTGAAGAACTCTATCATACAGCTCGCAACCATCTTCCCCCTTAAATTCCACTCCCCAAATCCCTGTCCCAAAATGAGACATCATGGGTTGATCCAATCGTTTCTTTAGCATATAATGAAAATTGTTTTCTGAAACGATACGCTGAAGTAGAATATCTTCCGTTGAGAATAGTATTGACACACAATACACAATTCCTTAAACTTTTTCTTAAGAATGTATTTATTCACCTTTTTCAAGAAGCAGGAGGAAAATGACTATGGCAGGAAAACTTATTAAAATCACAAAGGACACCGCCTATGTGACCGATCCGCCCCATCACGAGAAGACTTACGCCTATCCCATGGTGAACCCCAAGGTATGCCCAGGCGCCCAGGTAGAATTTCATTTAACTGAGATAACCAAGGACGGCGCCGCGCTCGACGATATCCATCCTAATGAAGATCATGTGTTCTACGTTCTCTCAGGCCGCGCGACTGCCAAAGTAGGAGACGAAGAATTCCTGTGCGAACCCGGCGACGCGCTCTGGGTAGAGAAGAACACGGTCCATAATTTTACGGTCCTCGGCGGCGAGACCTTCCGTATCTGTGTTGTCTTCGCGCCGCCGCGTCCGATCTGGGGCTAAACAGCAGGAACCTCTTTAAGGATTGCCTGCTGTTAACCCATCGTTTCTCAGGGCGCACTCACTTCTCTCTTGAGATGAGTGCGCCCTTTCTATTTTAAGTGTCTTCTTCTCCCTTGAGTACTACTCCTCTAAGTCTTGTCCCAAAATGAGACATCATGGCTTGACCCAATCGTTTCTTTAGAATATAATAATGATGACTTTGTAAAAAGTCATCATCGTGCCCATGGGCGGGCACGCAAATCAATGGGGTGCTTTGCAACCCGTTGATTTGTAAGGAAACCGAAAATCGCACTTTTCGGTTTCCGTCAGTAAAAAGTTCAAGGACGGACTTTTTTCGATTCCATCAATAATAATTGCTTTCTGAAACGATACGCTGAATATGAATATCTTCCGTTGGGAATATTCCCGAGGAGATGGAAATTTATGAAACCTTTGCATGCTCTCGCTTCTCAATCTGAAGTCGTCTTAGAAGATCCCATCAGGATTTCATGGGAAGATGTCGTTCTTGAAGGCCATAAACCGCGTTATTCAATCAGGCCTGAAATCCTGAAATCGTGGCTTAAGTGCCGCGCAATAGGCGTGGATCCATTCAGTAAGAACTCCCCCCCCATTCTCTCCAGCAAACAACTGAACAAGCTGCTGAGGCACAATCGCAAACTTGTCGAAATCTCAAAGCCGGTGATGGATATGATCCAGATTTCTCTTACTGGATTCATCATCACCCTTATTGATAAGGATGGTTATGTACTGGTCGTTCGGGGAGACAAAGATATCCTTAAAATGGCAAGAGAAAACTATTATCAACCGGGTTGTTTGAGAAGCGTTGAGCATGCCGGCACAAATGCCATCGGCGTATGTTTATTGGAAGGAAAGCCCATACAGCTCACCGGGGCCGAACATTATAAGGTCTACCACCATCCTTGGACCTGTTCCTCCGCGCCCATTAAAGACCGCGACGGGAAAATTATTGGTGCCATAACCCTGTCAGGAAAGTCTATCGGAAGGCACAAGCACACCTTGGCACTGGTCATAGCTGCCGCGGAAACGATCGACGGCCGACTGCGCGAAATGGAATTGACGGCGGAAAAGCAACGTCTCAGCTCCATTATCTCTATGATTTTCAATGCCATTTCTGATGGGGTCATCGGTGTCGACAACAATCTGGACATCATTCGTATAAACAAAACGGCCGGCGAAATGTTGGGCCTTGACGTTGAAACGGCTTCCCGAAAAAGGCTGACTGAAATCATTCAGCCGGAAATGTCTCTTATTCAGGCGATCAAGAATAGAAAATCTTTAGCAGGCCAGGTCATCAGTTTCGTCTGTCCAAACGGTCACAAGAGTTATGTATGCTCACTTGATCCTCTCATGAACGCTTCAGGCCATACCTTCGGCGCGATTATCAAGATTGCTGAAAAAACGCGCATGATAAATATTACAAAAAGACTTAGCGGCAATTACGCTAAATATGAATTCAGAGATATCAAAGGCAACAATCGTGAGCTGAAAAAGCAGATAGAAATGGCTAAGATAGCCGCAAAGACAAACTCCAGAGTATTGATTATTGGTGAAAGTGGCACAGGCAAGGAGTTGTTCGCCCAGGCAATCCATAACCTTAGCAACAGAAAAAATGAACCCTTTGTGGCTATTTCTTGTGCTGCCATCCCACGCGATCTGATCGAATCCGAACTCTTTGGTTACCGGGGCGGGGCTTTTACCGGTGCCCGGAGAGAGGGGCAGTTAGGAAAATTCGAGCTTGCGAACAAGGGGACGCTTTTTTTGGATGAAATCAACGGTCTGCCATTGGACCTGCAGGCCAAGCTGTTACGGGTTCTCCAGCAGAACGAGATTATGCGGCTGGGGGGCAGCAAGACGTTACCCATAGATGTAAGAGTGATTGCCGCGAGCAATGCCGACTTGATGCGAGAGATCGAGCACGGTAATTTTCGAGAGGATCTCTATTATCGGCTCAGTGTTGTTGAAATTACCGTTCCGCCCCTCCGTGATAGAATGGAAGACCTGGAATTGCTCATGGATCATATTATCAACCGGCAGTCTCAGGAAATGGGCTTCGGAACGCCCGAGATATCCAAAGAAGTACTGGAGGTCACGAGAGAATATCATTGGCCGGGGAATGTCCGGGAGCTGGAAAACTGTCTTGAGCAGATGGTGCTCATTTCTCAGGGAGAACCCATTCGTAAAGATCACCTTCCTGTTAGGCTCTCGAAAAAACGCGTTGAATCCGTAAAAAATGCAAGCTCTCTCCATGAAGTCTATAAGCAGATGATTGAGGGAACTCTCAATCAGTGTAAGGGCAATATCTCCCTCGCGGCAAGAGAACTCAAGATAGCCAGAAGCACCCTCTACCGAAAAATGAAGGAATTCGATTTAATGTAATTCCGGCGTAAGGGATTCTTCGCCTCTTGTGCAAATGCCTTGGCTTATTCGATAGCATGGTTTCTGCCGACGTCCTGCATTTTTGATCATTTTCTCATTCAGTAAAGAGGCGGTGAAATCATAAGCCCGGAATGGACTTTTTGCACACCTTGGACACCTTCAATGGTCTTTATGATTCGATTCACGCTTTCGCTGTCATTGGACAGCCCGTTAACCTGCACGATCCCTCTTTCAACAATATCTATGGTCAACAACCTGTCATCCAGGTCGTTCTTCAGAAGGGCTCCCTGAATTCTTTTCAGTATTGACAGTCTCTCCATGGCCTCCAGTGCCGTGAGGCTACAGGCGGCCATTTCCTCAGCGCGAGCTGTATCCATTACGAGCGTGGCAATGGTTTTATACCCTATTTTGGCCGAATTTAGGATCAGGTCATAGAGGTCCGGGTTGTCAAAATCCATGTCAAAGGCGAGACGACAAAATTTTCTTTGCTTGCTGTCAGTCGCCTGTAGTAATTTTCTAGCGACATCAACATCCAACTCTTGCTGTTCACGAATTGTTTCTAACCGGGCAGCCTCAGGTGCGTTAATGCGCACGTGCAGTGCACACCCGAAGTCCTGAAGAAGAATTTGACTGCCATGGCCTATGATGATGCCCTCCCCTCTTCTGGATATCTCATAAATAATAGCATCCATATAATCCATATAGACCTGTGGTTTGTTGTGAAACAGCCGTGAAAAAAAGCCTGGGTTTCCAAGTGCCTTGAGGTCTTCCGAAAGGACACCGACCTTTGGAGCCAGTTCCAATAGTTCCTGATCATCGTAGATATCCAAATTTAATCCCTTTGCGACATTTTGTGCAATTTCCCGCACACCGCATCCCATATAACCTGAAATTGTAATGAGTGACATCTTTACGCCTCCTTAAACAATAAATTTGTGCTCTGCCGATACAAACATCATCTGAAAAGCAAGTTGGTTTCCATTCATAATCTGAGGAAACAAGATCAAGAGTACGGTATAGATTATCATACGGACGGGAAATAGGCAATGCCCAATAAAGAGTCGCTTGAGCGTTTTCCCCGCACATCATGGCGGATTGACGGACCACCCGAATGCCCAGGAAGGGTCACCGATGTACCCGCCAAAATGGTAACCAAATTCGCTAAGGTCAACTAATTCTTCTTGACATTCCTGCCCCAAGAAAATATTTTTTAGATAATAAAAGGTCAGACTTTATGTGAATACTACATTTGCTCTTCTTGGCGCCTGCAGGGTCTTGCAGGCTGAACATTAACTCTTACGATAAGGAGGTTGGTGATGAGAAAGGCGATTTTTCTTGGAATTATGGTGGCTTTTTCAGGGGGTATCCTACTGGGTGGTCTGAACAAACCTTGTCGGGCATCAGACACGATTGTATTGAAACTTGCCCACTTTATGCCAACCATGCACGTACTGCATCGAAAGGGTTTTGTACCGTTTGCGGAGAAGGTGGCAAAACTGACAAACGGCAGAGTAGAAATCAAGATATACCCGGGTGGTGTACTGGGTAATCCCAAGACGATGGTTGATGCCATCAAGACAGGAATTACGGACATCGGCTTTGTTCTTCCCGAATACGTGCCCGGGCGATTCAAGAGAAGCAGCGTATTTGAACTCCCTTTCATTTTTGACAGTGCTGCTCATGTTACCAAAACGGTCTACGCCATTTATGACAAATACCTGAAGGACGACTACAGGGACTTCAAGGTCTTGTGGTTTTTGTCTGCTCCCCTGAGCCAGCTCCAAACCGTAAAAAAGGCGGTGGTAAAGGCCTCTGATTTTCGCGGTATGAACATCCGGTCAGGAAGCGCCGATGAAACCGCCGGGCTGAAATTGCTAGGTGCAAATCCTGTCGGAATGCCCATTTCAGAACTTTCTATCGCCCTTCAGAGAGGAATTGTGGATGGCGCCCTGACGCCTTACGCAGCACTCAAGGCCCATAAGCTGATAGATATAGTGAAGCATATCACGGAGATCAACTACAACGGAGCCTTGATGTGCGTCCTTATGAACAAGAAAAAGTGGAATTCACTGCCGGACTTTGCAAAGAAAGCCATTGACCAGGTGGCTACAGAGGAATTCGGCGTGATGACGGCCAAGGCCTTTGATGAGGAAGATGCCGAAAACATTGCTTTAGCCAAAGAAAAGGGGATAGAGCTGCTTAAACTTCCGGATGCCGAAAAATCCAAGGTTAGGGCCAAATTGAAGGTGCTTTGGGTAAAGTGGGTGAACAATATGTCCAAAAAGGGCTTTCCGGCGCAGGAGATCCTCGATGCTACCCTCAAAGCGGCAAAGGCCAGCCAGTAATCCCTTTTGATACAATGTATTCGGGCCATCCCTCTTGAAGACAACTCAATTGAGATCGGCCCGAAACATAAGAAAAGGTCGAAAAATGGAAACAAAACCACCTGCCAGAGGCTTTGAATCGTGGGTAAATCTCGTGGCAAAATATGCTGATCATGTGACATGGGGCGTACTCTTCTTCCTGATGGTCATTACAATGGCGGATGTTTTCCTCAGAAAAATCTTCCACACATCAATCCTGGGGACTGTGGAGATCACGGAACTCTCAATGGCAGCCATTGTATTCTGCTCCTTGGCGGAATGCCAGGTACATGACGGCCACATCAAGGTGGACATCCTCCTTAAGGGTTTCAGTAAACGTGTGCAGGCCGTTTTTGATCTTATCACCCAGACAGCCTGTTTCCTCTTTTTCTCCATGATGACCTGGGCCATGTTCCATTATGCTATAGCAATGAAGGAAGGGGGAGAAGTCACAATTGACCTGAGCTTGCCAAAATATCCTATTGTCTGGGTGGCTTGTGCCGGCTGTGCCTTGCTTGCGATGGTCCTTCTTTGCAAATCCCTGAAGGCACTGCGGGAGGTGTTTGAATCATGAACCCGATAATTGTGGGGATAATTGGGATTCTCTTCCTCTTCCTGCTCCTGGCCATGCGCATGCAGATCGCCTTTGCAATGGCCTTGGTGGGTTTTCTGGGATTCATAGTACTGAGTTCCTTTGACTCCGCCGTCGGACTGTTGGGCATTCTGCCATTCGATACTACCGCATCCTACACCCTGAGTGTTATCCCTCTTTTCCTCCTTATGGGGGAGTTTGCCAATCATTCAGGAATGGGTTCTGAACTGTATGAGATGCTTTACAAGTGGATAGGTTTCCTCCCGGGCGGTCTTGCAATGGCGACAGTGGGAGCCTGTGCCTGTTTTGCGGCCATTACAGGATCTTCCCTTGCTACTGCAGCCATGTTCGGCGCAATAGCATTTCCTGAGATGAAACGGCTCAACTACTCCGACAAACTGGCCACAGGCTGCATTGCCGCAGGGGGAACTCTCGGAATCTTGATTCCTCCCAGTTCCGTTCTTATTCTTTACGGCATTATTACAGAACAGAGCATAGCGAAGCTGTTCATTGCAGGTGTCATCCCGGGACTATGTCTGGCCTTGTTGTTCATCTTGGTCATCTATGTAATGACCAAGGCGAAGCCCTCTCTGGGCGCGGCAGGCCCCAAATTCAGCATGATGGAGAAGGTGGTTTCCCTCAAGGCCACCGGCAGTTTACTGGGGCTGTTTGTCCTGGTGATCGGCGGTCTTTACACCGGCTGGTTCACGGCCACTGAGGCGGCGGGTGTTGGTGCTTTCGGTGCCTTTTGCGTTGCCATTCTGAAGCGGCGCCTTACCATGAAAAACCTTCTTGCATCCCTGAAAGATACCGCCGGATCCACCGCCTTTATTTTCGCTATCCTGATAGGAGCCATGATATTTCAACACTTTGTGACCTTAACCCAGATCCCGAACGTCCTTGTCAGTTATATAGTCGGGGCGGGAGTGAGCAAGTACATTGTTATTTCAGCGGTCATTGCTGCCTTTATGGTTCTGGGTTGTTTCATGGAGGGACTCTCGATCATGGTCCTTGCCGTTCCCGTCATCTATCCCGTCGTCATCCAGCTCGGCTTTGATCCCATCTGGTTTGGTATCATCATCACCATTACTATGGAAATGAGCCTGATAACGCCGCCCGTAGGGGTAAATGTATTTGTTCTCAGCGGGGTCGTTAAGGAAGTGCCCATGTATACAATTTTTCGGGGGATACTTCCTTTTTGGGTCGCCATGATAGCTTGTATCGCCCTCCTGACGGCGTTTCCTAAGATCGTGCTCTTTCTTCCAAACTCCATGATGTAGCTGAAAAGGAGCTGAACCAGATGCAGCATTCGGACATATTTCTTGCCATACTCCTCTTGGTCGACTTTGGGCTTTTTGCAGGGGCGCTGTATTTTGCATTTGAATCTCTCAAAGAAAGTGAACGCCGGGCCCCTCGGATGGGAGCCGGGATCGCTGTCCTGGCTCTCTTGATCGGGTTCCTGATCATATTCCTGCCCATCCTGAGGGTCCCTTTCGCCATAATCGTCTGCCTCGGGGCTGCATTCGGTCTGGTATTGCTCATACCGGGAAACCATCATCTCAAGGCCTTGAAAGGCGCTGACGGTCACTTGGTGGAGGAGCCAGTGCGTCCCGATGAGCGGGACATTCCGTTTGCCCGCCTGCGGAGCCTGCCGCCGGGATCAGAGTATTACCGAAAGTATTACCAGATGCACCCTGAAAGGGAAGAAGCGGACAGGAATCGCCGCGAGAAGGGACTCTTGGGCAAACCGGGGGGTATTGACGGTCGCTACCCACCCAATGTATCCATGATACATGCCTCATTTGATATGCCCGATTTTCTGGGCACCTTTGCCGTTGCAGAGCCGGACCAAGGGAGTTCGCCTTTGGAGATGGATCATGCAAAGGCCACGGAAATAGTAAAAAAATACACCCTGCATCTCGGTGCCAGCGCGGTTGGGATATGCAGGGTAAACCAGAACTGGGTTTATTCCCACAGGGGCGAAATTTTCTATGACCAGTGGGAGGAATGGGGCAGGGAACTGGATCCGAATGAACTGCCACCCTTCGCAGTGGTAATGCTCACGGAAATGGACTGGGAGCACGTATCTGCTGCCCCGCACACACCATCTGTGGCCGAAAGCGCACGGAACTACGGTAAGGGAGCCTATTTGAGCACTGCACTGGCCCGCTGGTTTGCTCACATGGGCTACAGAGGTGTCGCACAAAATACACGACGTTACGACATTGTCCTTCCCCCGCTGGCAGCGGATGCCGGCCTCGGTGAGGTGGGCCGTCAAGGCTATCTCATAGCGCCGCGATTCGGGGCCCGAGTACGTATATTCGCAACGCTCACCGATATGCCTCTGATTCCCGACAAAGCCATATCCATCGGCGCAGACGAATTTTGTAAGAGATGTAAGAAGTGCGCGGAATCCTGCCCTTCCAGGTCTATCCTGAAAGGGGATAAAGTGACCCACAACGGGGCACTGAAGTGGAAACTGAACGAGGATACGTGCTTTGAATACTGGAGCAAGGTGGGGACCGATTGCTCCATCTGCATGGCAGTCTGCCCTTTCAGCAGGCCCAATACCCTCCTGCATAACCTTATTCGCTGGTTCGTAGGCAGATCTCCTGTGGCACAACGGCTTTTCCCACATATGGATAATGTGCTATACGGGAGGAAGTGGCGACCCAAGCCTGTTCCGTTATGGCTGGATTATCACAAGGGAGTAAAAGACAAGAAGGAGGTTTACTAGGCATTTGACTTTCAAGCCGTTAGACAAAAAAAGGTATCCCGAGCTGGTTGCCCATGAGATAGAAAAACGCATCCTGAACAATGAATTGCAATTAGGCCAGAAACTCCTTCCAGAGATGCAACTGGCCAAAGATTTTCAGGTGAGCCGTTCCGTAGTGCGTGAGGCCATGCGTCTGCTGGAAGGTGGAGGTTTTGTGACTATCAAGAGGGGGCCTAAAGGGGGTATTTTTGCCAACAACGGGTATCATAAGCCCCTGAGCGAGGCCTTGGGAAGATTGGTGGATTCCGGCATGGTACACGAGGAGCATGTCTTTGAGATCAGGCTGCTCATTGAACCCTATGCAGCCGGTGAGGCGGCCCGGTGGGCGACAAAAAACGATATTGGAAAACTCCGGGACCTTCTCGCCCGCTCCAGGGAAAGGATGGACGATCCTGATTTTCTTCAGCAGGTCAGAGGAAAATTCCATATTTGTCTTGCCGAGGCCTCAGGGAATCCCATTCTGCTGATATTGATGAATGCCCTTATCGAGTTGTTGAGAAAATATTTTTCTGAATTCAAGGAGCTTGACCTGGAAAAACAAGCGGTGGGAATCCATGAGAAAATTCTGGATGCTATTGTTGAGAGGAAACCTGAGAAAGCCTCGAAGCTGATGAAAATGCATATCATGGAAATCAAAAAATACGTGGAAAAATGGGGCAAGGCCGGGTGAAATTGGGCTCATGGCTCCAGATTACCCACACAAGGCCGTAAATCCTCTTTTCAGGTCCTCCATGAGGTCCTGCGGATCTTCCAGACCGATATTGAGCCGCACGATGGTCTTATCCGGATACCTTGAACTGCACAAGCGATTGTATTTTGCAGCCGTCATGAGACTCTTGTACCCGCCCCAGCTGTAACCGAGCCCGAAGAGATGGAGCGCATTCACAAAGGCGGCCAGCTTTGCATCGGGATAGTCTTCTTTGAATGTGACGGCAAAGAGGCCTGAGGACCCCTTGAAATCCCTCTTCCAGATGGAATGTTCCGGGTGGCTCGGGAGTGCCGGGTGGATGACCTTATCCACCAGATCGACCGTTTCGAGCCATTTGGCGACTTTCAGGGCCGACCGCTCATGTTGCTTCAACCGCATCGGCAACGTTTTGAGGCCCCGCAGGGCAAGATAGCAGTCCTCGGGCGACGCGAAGGCCTCCATGACCCTGTAGAATTTCTGGAATTCCTCTTCAAATTCCTCCCTCAGGGTCACGGATCCCAGCAGCACATCTGAATGGCCTGCAATATATTTCGTGACGGATTGCACCGAGACATCGATGCCGAGATCAAAAGGTCTGAGGTAAAGGGGCGTTGCCCACGTATTATCGAGTACCGTCACAATTCTCTTTTCCCGGGCGACGGCCGTGACAGCGGGGATGTCCTGTATTTCAAAGGTGTTTGATCCGGGGGATTCAAGAAAGATCAGACTCGTATTCGGCCTGATGAAATCGATAATATCCCCGCCCGCGGCCGGAGGAATAACCCCGATCTCTACATTGTACCGGGAAAGAATCCTGTTGCAGAAACGGGCCGTAGGGCCATAGATGTTGTCACACAGGAGGATGTGATCGCCGCTCTTGGTAAACGCGAAAAGGGTGTTGATGATGGCGTTTATTCCGGACTGGAAGACCCGGGTCATGTGGCCGCCCTCCAGCCGCCTGAGGGCCTCCTCGAGGGCCCGCTGGGTGGGCAGCCGGTCCGTGCCGTAGGATATCCCGTCATATTGCCCTTTGTTTGCCATGGCAAGATCTTCGTACCCTTGAAACAGGACGGTGGATCCCTTGTAGACGGGCGGATTGATGGTCCTCACCTTTTTTCCGCTTACCTCATTGCAGTAATCGTTGAACCCTATGAGTTCAGTTGATTTTTTCATGAGTATTCATTCCTTTTGTCTGGGTTCCCCTGGATATTGGACCCAAAGGATCCGGGTTAGGTAACGTTTCCGCAAGATAGAATAATGATCGAACACCTTGCAAGAAAAAACCCCTGTCGTCTCGGCAATTGAAAGAATCGTCGATACGATAAGTCCGCCTTTTCTTGAGTTGACGGAACAACCTCAACCTGATACGATTTTTTTCATTCTGCGGGTTCTTTCTTATATCAGCAGGCCCGTTTTGATGTAATCAAAAACTTTCCATCCATGGACTTTTTTCCGACCTCCATGGGCACGATGATGACTTCCTAACAAGTCATCATGACTTCTTGAAAGGAGAAACGAAATGAAAGGAATGCCCAACATGGGCCAGATCATGAAACAGGCCCAGCAGTTTCAGGCCAAGATGGCCAAGCTACAGGAAGAAGTGGGGGACAGGACGGTGGAGGCCTCGTCCGGCGGAGGCATGGTGACCGTCACGGCCAATGGCCGGCAGGAAATTGTCGCCATCACCATTGAACCCGAAGTCATCGATCCTGAAGACAGGGAAATGCTTCAGGACCTGGTCATGGCAGCGGTGAACGACGCCCTCAACAAGGCCAAAGAAATGATGAACGAGGAAATGGGTACACTGACCAAGGGTATGAACCTTCCCAATATTCCGGGCCTGACGTAGAAAGGGAAGCAAAATGGGTTTTTATCCGCCGCCCCTCGAAAATCTGATCGAACTTCTTTCCAGGCTTCCCGGCATCGGACAGAAGTCCGCCGCCCGAATCGCCCTTTACATCCTGAAAAGCGACCCTGAACTGGCTCGGGACCTGGCACAGGGGCTCCTGCAGGTGAAGGACAGGATCAGATTCTGCTCCGTCTGCTTCAACCTGACCGAGGATGACCCCTGCGCCATCTGCACGAATGAAGCCAGAAACAACGGCACCATCTGCGTGGTCGAAGGCCCCGGGGACCAACTGGCCCTGGAGGAAAGCGGTTATTTCAGGGGACGATACCACGTTCTCCACGGGGCGCTTTCTCCCCTCGACCACATTGGTCCCGAGGACCTGAAGATCAGTGAACTGCTTTCCCGCCTGGAACCGGAAGGGGTCACGGAAATCATACTGGCCACCAATCCCACCACTGAAGGGGAAGCCACGGCCTCTTTTCTGAGGGATATTCTGTCGGACAAGGGGTTGGAAATCACGCGAATCGCCCTGGGCGTTCCTATGGGAGGCGATCTCAAGTACATGGACCGGGTGACCCTGCAATATGCCCTCAAGAGCCGCATGAAGGTGGAATCGTGATCGACCGGGCGGATCTTGAATCCCTCGCCCGAATCGTGGGGCCGGAAAACCTGATCACCAGCCGGAATAAACTCGAGGCCTACACCACCGACGGTACGAAACTGGTCTACACCCCGGATGGCGTTGTCTTTCCCAACAGCACAGAGGAGACAGCGGATATCCTTAGCCTCGCGGCCGCACGCGGATTCCCGGTGATACCCAGGGGGGCCGGAACCGGGATGAGCGGGGGATCGCTCCCCGTCAACGGCGGGCTGGTCCTGTCGCTCGAGCACATGAACCGGATATTGGAGATCGACCGCGAAAACCTCGTAGCCAAGGTGGAACCCGGCGTCATCACCGCCCATCTCCAGGAAGCCGTTGAAAAAGTGGGCCTTTTTTATCCCCCGGATCCGGCAAGCATCCACATTTCCACCATCGGCGGGAACGTGGCCGAGTGCGCCGGTGGACTCCGGGCCGTCAAATACGGGGTGACCCGGGACTATGTCCTCGGACTCACCATCGTACTCCCCACCGGTGAAATCATCCGGACGGGCGTGGAGACCATGAAAGGCGTGGCCGGCTATGATATCACGCACCTCATCGTGGGTTCGGAAGGGACCCTGGCCGTGGTCACTGCCATCACCCTCAGGCTGCTTCCAAAACCCGAGACCTGCAGGACCATGCTCGCCTTTTTCACGGACGTCTCAGAGGCGGTCCTCACGGTGACCAGCATCATTCATCGGGGCATCATACCCACCATCCTTGAATTTATGGACAGGGTCTGCCTCGATAGCATCCGGGAGCACATGGAAATCCCCATTCCCGCGGACGCCGGAGCCATGCTGCTCATGGAAGTAGATGGGGATTCCCTCTCGGTGGAGCAGGGAAGCCGGAAAATTCAGGAAGTCTGCGAAGAAAGACGCGCAATCAGTTTTGAAAAAGCGTCCACCCCGGAAGAGGCCGAAAGGCTCTGGCAGGCCCGTCGCGAGATCTCTCCTTCCCTTTACAAACTGAGGCCACACAAAACCAGCGAGGACGTCGTGGTGCCGAGGAGCAGACTCCCGGAGCTGATCTCAGCACTTCATGAACTCAGCGCCAGGTACGACCTCCCCCTGCCTGCCTTCGGACATGCAGGAGACGGGAACATCCACGTCAACATCATGCATGACAAAGATAACCCCCGGGAAAGGGAAAAGGTGGTGCCGCTGGTCAGGGAGCTTTTCGAGAGGGTACTGCAGATGGGCGGGACCATCACCGGTGAGCACGGCATTGGAATCACCAAGGCCCCTTACCTGGAGATGGAAATACCCAAACCCGGTCTGGAGTTGATGATCAGAATCAAGAAGGCCTTTGATCCAAAGGGAATCCTGAATCCCGGAAAGATCTTTCCAACCTGTTCCCATCAAGACTGCTGTCCAATTGGCCTGAGCGATACTCCAAATTAGCCAATGCTATTCTTCTTGCTACACTACATTTCAGCCAGCAGGCCTGATCTGGTCAAAATTGCCAGAGGCAGACAAACCTGAAGTTGCCTAAGGATGAGACTCCCCGGATCACTAGAACCTATCCGGGTCCCCCATCAGAGTTGCTCTTCTATCCTCGGCTTCCACAAAAATCCGCTTAATTTTGGGGTAGACCTGCTTGATTTCGCTGTCCAGTCGGGCAATGGACTTTTCAATGTCTCCTGCAGAGGCAGTGTTATCAAAATCCACACTCAGATTTAAGAGGATGAAATCGGGGCCCATGTGCAGGGTCAGAATTTCATTGATGTGATGGATCTTGTCGTATGATCCGGCAATTTTTCTTATTCCCTGAATCACTTCTTTGTTGGCACTTTCTCCGATCAACAGTCCCTTTGTCTCATAGGCAAGCCAGGCAGCCGTACCGGCAAGAATCAGGCCGATGACAATGGAGGCCATCCCATCATAATAGGTGCGAGAGGTGATCTGGCTCATCAATATCCCCAGAAAGGCCACAACAATACCAAGGATAGCCGCAGAATCTTCAAAGAGCACAACGAACATGGAAGGATCCTTGCCGCGCTTAACAGCCTTTAAATACCCCCATTTTCCTTTTGCTTTTGTAAATTCGGTCAAGGCAAAATACCAGGCCGCGCCTTCAAAAAGCATGGCCAAGGCCAGCACGATATAATTGAGGTAGGGACTTTGAATAGGTGTGGGATGCAGAAAATGATGCACCCCTTTGTAAATGGAGACTCCGGCACCCACTGCAAAAATCAAAATAGCAACAATAAAACTCCAGAAATACACCTCCTTGCCGTGACCGAACGGAAACCTTTCGTCCGGGGGCATTTTCGCCCTTCGCAGCCCGTAAAGCAAAAGGACCTCATTGCCGGTATCCACAAGAGAATGTACGCCTTCGGACAGCATGGCCGAACTCTTGGTGAAGAAAAAGGCTATGAATTTGGTCACTGCAATCAGGAAATTTCCGACAAGCGCAGCAAAAATAACTTTTTTTCGAGAAGGTGGTGCCAATTATTCTTAAGCTCCCCAATGCAATCGGAAAGTCAGGTTTAAGAAGGCCTGTAAGGAATGCTAGCCCGTGTACCAGTCCCTGTCCCTGCGCTAGGCCTGGCGTTCGCTTTATGATGTCGGGCAGCGGGTCTCGTAGGTGCCTGCCGTCCTGTCCTGTAGGTAAACCCTGTCGAACCGCCCGGTGCTTGCCTCCTCGAACCAGGTCAGGCCCTGTTTCCGGCACGGACCACATGCCCTTCTCGGGATATGCACGGCAAGGATGTGATTCCCCTTGCTGGAGGTTGATTCGATGGAAAGGGCACCTGCGCAATCCATGCATCGACGAATTCGCTCGTGCTGTGTTTCTCTGATTCCGTCGGTATCGTAATAAATCTCCCGATTCCTTTCCACCACCTCGCCCGCTTTACAGTTGTTTTTCAGAAACTCATCCCGCAGGAACATGCCCTTGAGATCCGCCACCTGCTGTTCAATATACCGGGCAATATCCTTACGCTGGGGCTGGTAGTCCCGGTCGTAATTGGGCTCCTTGACATAGCTGGTGTCCAGACCGGCCATGGCCATGATGATTGCCACATTGACATAGGGAAGGGCGTTTTCCACGGCGTAGCCCCCTTCCAGGACGGCAATGTCGGGCTTTAGCCGAGCATTGAGCGTTGCGTAACCGCGGGCCGAGAAGTTCATGTGGGTAATGGGATCATTGAAATGGTTGTCCTGTCCCGCTGAATTAATGACCAGGTCCGGTTTGAACTGATCCAGAAGCGGCATGATGAGTTCTTCCAAAACGTAGAGGAATCCCCGCTCTCCGGTCTGGGGCGGCAAGGGAATGTTTATGGTTGTCCCCTCCGCATTGGGCCCGCCCAGTTCATCCGGAAACCCGGAGCCGGGATAAAGCGTCCGTCCATCCTGATGAATGGATATGAAAAGGGTGTCCGGGTCATGCCAGAAGATATCCTGAGACCCGTCACCATGGTGGCAGTCGGTGTCCACGATGGCTATTTTTTTCACACCATACGTGTCTCGCACGTATTCCGCCATGATGGCTTCGATGTTGATGTTGCAGAAACCGCGATTCCCGTGGACGACCCGCATGGCATGGTGTCCGGGCGGGCGCACGAGGGCGAAGGCACTCTCCACCTCCCCCTTGAGCACGGCATCCGCCGCCACCAGGCAACCCCCCGCAGAAATCAGGTGGCTTTCCGTGGTCACGGCGGACTCATCCGGCACACAGAAATGGACCGTTTGGATATCCTCCACCTCGGCGGGCCTTACGCGATATTCCACCAGTCCGTCCACATCCAGGAGGCCTTCCTCCAGGATTTGGTCCTGTGTATAGAGGAGGCGTTCCTCCCTCTCGGGATGGGTGGAGCTGATGGCCCAGTCATAGGCCGGGAAAAAGACCAGGCCCGTTCTTCTCAGAGCTTTCATACGGCCTCCCCCGGGCACGTCCATCCCTTGATAATTCCAGGGGTAATGGAAAGTCTGAGGCGAATATTCTGTCCCACCCTGGAAAATCCACGGACCATGTTGAAGACCTGCCGTTCGGTTACGGAAATCTCAAGCGGCCCCTGTCCCGCACCAATCTTCCGCGCCTGTTCACGGAGGGCTTCTCTCGCCAGGGACATGGCCTCCTCGACGTTGAATCGGAAAGGGATTTTGCGGTCCACTCCTGCCTCCGGAATGACCAGGGCTCCTCTCTGGGTGTCCGCCTGGAGCGTTATCTCGGTCGTGACCCTGGCCACGGCGGCACCGATGGCATTGGCCACCCCGGAATGATCCGGAATCCGGAAGGGCAGACCCAGAGCCCGACCGACAAAAGGCGCTATCTGGTGAGCAGGGCCTCCTATCACCACCACCGCATCAGGTATAATCTCTTGCTCCTGGAGGACTTCATGAATGGTATACACAGGGCGGGAGTTTATGTGGTTAAGAAAGGCCCTGGCTGAATCAGCGATGGTGTCTGCCATGGTCTCGAGAATGGCCCTGGCCGTCGATTCCGGTTCCTGTTTCCGGGAGGAACCAAGGCTTTTCATGGCGTCCGTTGCCGCCTCGCGGCTCCCCACCCTGAGGAGATTCAGGGTGATCATGGCGTCCGTGGGGGTAGGGACGGTCCCCCCAAGGGCCACGGGAGGGCCTTTTCTGGCGGGCCCTACCCGCAACTCCCCTCCCGTCCCCCTACGAACTTCGCTGTCCCCTCCCACGCCTATGGAATGGGTCAAAAGAGATCGTATCAGGGTCTGGTAAAGGCCAAGGCGGATACCGCGGGGTTCCAGAAGGGGAACGCCGTCAAGCACGACCGTCATGTCGGTGGTCGTGCCTCCTATATCCAGTACCAAGGAGGTACCGCGACACCCATCCAGGGCCAGGGCACCCATCACGCTGGCGGCCGGACCCGATTGTGCCATCCCTGCCGGCGAATGGAGGGTATAATTCAGATCCATGGTCCCCCCGTCGGGCTTCAGGAGATAGCGGGGCGATCTCAACCCCTCTTCGTCGAGAATAACCCTGAGAGACCCGATGAACTGTTCGTGCACCCGGTGGAGGGCGGCATTGAGGTAGGTTGTGGCGATTCTGCGAGGAAAATTGAGACTCCCGGACACTTGGTGCCCCAGGGCCAGATGCGAAAACCCGGTCCTTACCCAACCCGAAATCTGTAACTCGTGGACCGGGTTGCGCACTGAGAATTTTCCCACAATCCCCACGTCAGGGATCCCCTTGCTTTGGATGTCCTCAGCGGCCCTGCGGACGGCCTCTTTGTCGAGTGGCGCCGCCTCAAAACCCTGGTGATCCAGACAACCGCCAACCACTCGAAACGCGGGCCCCACGGAAAACCATTCGGGGTTCATACCCGGGCCCGCCGAGACAATCATTCCGGCTTCATCCAACCGATCCTGGACAATGGCGTTGGTGGCCATGGTGGTGGAAAAGGCCATCCTCTCGATCTCTTCGGAGGGGAACCCGCCCGTGGTCTTTGAAATGGCCGACCTGATCGTCTCGATCAGGTCGTCACTCGTGGGGGTCTTCGTTTCAATCAGGACGCCCCCTCGATCCAGCAGGACAGCGTCCGTTTGGGTACCCCCCACATCCAGTCCCAGTATCATAGAATCACCATTCGTCACATGCCCGTTTTCTGACCCGGCGTTAAGTTCCCTTGATCCCTACGCCTGACCTATGCTTCTATAACATGAATCTCAACAAAAACCAAAGGCATATTCACCCAAATCCACCGTCTAATTTGCGCATCATATACTTGGACGGGGGGTTTGGAGACATTCCTGATCACCAGCAAGGTGTCAGATGCAAGGCGTCGAGGAACGACGACTGAGTCGTATGAACAATACGTCGCAAGGAGGAGCGACCGAAGGAACGCAGCAGATGATGCCTTGCTGGTGCATCAGGGATTCAAAAAAGACTTTCCATGGACAAGGTGAGATGGTACGATTCCGCAAAAGCATTTCCCGATGAACCGGCCCTTTCCCCCGGAGGTCATACCAGGTGAAACAGAGTGAAAATTGGGACCGCTCCTTCCCTGAAAAGGAGATCTGCCAGGTCCTTGTGGACAAGGGACTTATTTCCGAAGGGCAGAAAAAGGATATACTCGGGAAGAAACCGGGTATCAAGCGAAGGCTTGAAGCCGGTGAGAAGAAGGACCCTGCGACGCAGAAAGGGACACCCCTGTCCGACGCCCCGGTGACTATCGTGGATGTGATTGCCTCTCTGAAACTCACGAGAGCGGATGACCAGGCACGCCCGCTGGACGAGGAGATCATCGTCCAGGCCCTCGCGGAACACTGGAATCTGCCCTACCTGAAAATAGATCCCCTTAAACTCGATCTCAACCTGGTAACGGGGACCATCCCCCATTCTTTCGCCAGGAAGCACCTGGTGCTCCCCACAGGCATTCAAGACGGTACCCTCACCGTGGCCACTCCCAATCCCTTCAACCAGGAAGTCCTCGAGGACATCGCCAGGGCCTGCCACATGAAGGTACGGGTGGTCGTCAGTTCCAAGACTGACATCCTCAAGCTGATCAATGAATTTTTTGGATTCAAGCGCTCCATTGCAGCGGCCGAACACCAGTTCACCGGGCTCCCCGTAGACCTGGGCAACCTGGAACAGTATGTCAAACTCAGATCATCCGAGGACCTGCCCTCGGACGATCATCACATTATCAACGCCGTCAACCACCTCCTGAATTATGCGTTTGACCAGAAGGCAAGCGACGTTCACCTCGAACCCAAGAGGGAATCCAGCCTCGTGAGGATGCGAATCGACGGTGTCCTGCACACGGTCTATAAGCTTCCCAAGAATGTCCATTCGGCCATGGTGAGCCGGATCAAGAACCTCTCACGACTCGACATGGCTGAAAAGAGGCGGCCACAGGATGGCAGGATCAAGACGGCCCGGAAGGGGGTTGAGGCGGAAATCCGGATCTCCACGGTGCCGGTTGCCTTTGGGGAAAAGGTGGTGATGCGGATCATGGATCCCGATGTCCTTTTTCAGGATCTCCAGGGCCTCGGTTTTACGGAAGCGGATCTTGAGCACTTCAAAGGCTTCATAAAGATGCCTTACGGAATTGTGCTTGTCTGCGGGCCCACGGGGAGCGGGAAGTCCACCACCCTTTACTCAGCCCTGCGATATCTTTCTACTCCCGAGATCAACATAACGACGGTGGAAGACCCCATTGAAATGGTGAATGAGGATTTTAATCAGATTGCCGTTCAACCTGTCGTGGGGGTCACCTTTTCCACCATCTTGAGGAGCATACTCAGACAGGACCCGGATATTATCATGCTCGGAGAGATGAGGGACCTCGAAACGGCTCAAAACGCCGTTCAGGCCGCACTTACCGGACATCTGGTCCTTTCCACGCTTCATACCAACGATGCGCCCTCGGCCATTACCAGGCTCCTGGACCTGGGGGTTCCCTCGTTCCTGATCCAGGCGACCCTTGTGGGGGCCCTCTCACAACGACTCCTGCGCAAGATCTGTCCCTATTGCAAGGAATCTTTTCCCATGGAATCCCGGGAACTGGAGACCATGGGCCTGGACCTCGGGAAAAGGGGAACTGTCACGCTTCAGCGGGGCAAGGGTTGCATCAAATGTCGCGGAACAGGATATCTTGGGCGTACGGCCCTTTTCGAAGTGATGCCTTTCAGCGAACCCCTCAAACAACTTGTGACACGCAAGAAAAACCTGGAGGACCTGAAGGCCCAGGCAAGGGCTGAAGGTATGGTCAGCCTTAGGGAAAACGCCGTCAACAAACTGCTGGAAGGCATGACCACGTACCAGGAAGTCCTGAGAGTGACATGGAATCAATAAAATGGAGGCGTAAGGCGTAGGGCACAAAGAAAAAGCAAGAGAACAACCGTTATTCGAGTATGGGCCTTGTGCCCGGAGCCTAACAAACCATGCTGCTTCAACTGAACATATCCGATTTCGCCCTTATCAAGCACCTTGACATCGCCTTTCAACCCGGCCTCAACATCATCTCAGGCGAGACAGGGGCGGGGAAATCCATCATCATCAACGCCATGAATCTGATCCTCGGGGGGAGGGCATCGGGGGACCTCATCCGAACCGGAGCCACGGAAGCAAGAGTGGACGCCCTTTTCTCCCTCCTGCCGGAGGGGCACATGGCAGCCCTCCTGAAGAAATTTGATATCCCATTTGATGGGGAACTGCTGATCAGACGCTCCCTCTTCCGCGCGGGTCGAAATTCTATTTCCATCAACGGGTCCATCGCCACGCTCCAGATGCTTTCAACCCTCGGAGACCTCCTGATCAGTATCTCGGGCCAGCACGAACACCAACGTCTCCTGAAACAGGACCACCACCTTTCCCTCCTGGACGATTTCGGCGGTCTGGCGCCGATCCGGCAGGCCATGGCGGCGGTTTTCAACGACCACCAGGCCGTGTTTGGCAAGATCCGACAGCTCCATGAGGAAATCACGAAGGTCCAGGAAAGGCAGGAACTTGCGCGGTTTCAGATGGATGAGATCGAACGGGCCCGAATCCTTCCGGATGAGGACGTTTTACTGGACAAAGAGAAAAAACGGCTGGAAAACGCGGAAGAACTTATCGAGACGGTTTCCGGTGTTTACCACAGGCTTTACGAAATGGAGGATTCGATTCTCTCTTCCATCTTCGAATGCGCAAAAAGGCTGGAAAAGGCGGCCCAAATCGATGACCGGCTGGAAGAAATTGCCAAGGCCATCTCCCATAACCGGATAAGGCTCGAAGACCATGCCATGTCCCTCAGGGATATTCAGGGAACCATTGAAATGGACCCCGGGAGGCTTGAAACCGTTCAGGAAAGACTCGAACTCCTGACCCGGCTCAAGCGCAAATACGGCCCGTCACTTGCCGACGTCCTCGCGTTCAGGGAAGGGCTGACCACCGCAATGGAGGATCTGGATGAGAAAAGGGGCAGGCTCATAGACCTTGAGGAACGGCTGGCTTTCCTGGAGAAGGAAATGAAAGCCACCGCCCTGGACCTGTCCGCGAAAAGGAGGAAGATTGCCATCGGCCTGGAACAGGAGATGGAAAAGGAACTCGGCGATTTGAGCATGCCCGACACGCTGTTTCGCGTTCAATTCCGTAATGTTGACCACCCGGCCCCCAGCCCGGAAGAGATCCTTCCCCTGCTTCGCAGCGACGGTTTCGACCAGGTGGAATTCATGCTTTCGCCCAACGTGGGAGAACCGCTCAAGCCACTGGCCAAAATCGCCTCGGGCGGAGAACTCTCCCGTATCATGCTGGCCCTCAAGAGCATTCTGGCCAGAAGCGGTTCAGTGGAGGCGGTCATCTTTGATGAGGTGGATGCCGGGATTGGAGGAGCCACCGCGGAAGTGGTTGGGGAAAAACTTCAGGCCCTGGCCAGATTTCATCAGATACTGTGCATCACCCATCTGCCGCAAATTGCCAGCAAGGCACAGACGCACTTTCAGGTGAAGAAGCAGGTTATAGACGGCCGGACCCAGACCCTCATCGCGGAATTGACGGAAAAAGAGAGGGTTGAAGAGATCGCCCGCCTGCTCGCGGGTCGTGAAATCACCCCCCAGGCTCTGGCCCATGCCCGGGAAATGATGCGGTAGCCCGGATTTCTCACGGACAATCTACTCTGATGGTGAATTTGTCCATGCCTACTGCGTTGCGCTTGGAGAACATCCTCGACATACTTCTTCAGTATGCCTGTGGGTGTTTTCCTGCGCGCGCCTTATATCCACGGTCATCTTCACCATCTCACCACGAAGATCCGTGAGAAACCCGGGCTCGTTAGCGTTCAAGGCGGATCATCTGGCCCACTTCAAAAGGCCCCCCCGAAAGCGGTCTGGCCATGGCCTCCCTCTCCCCGGGAGATGTTACCTCGATCTTTCCCACCTTACGCCCCCGGACGGGGTAGGATTCCCCGCTCTGAGACCGTATGAGTTCCCCTCGAGAAAAGACCTGAAAAACAAGACCGGTCTTGATACCCACATCTTTCCCGCCGCCTATTCGGATATCCTTACCGTCCACGGCCAGTATCTTTCCCGCCCAGGGTTTTTCCGAAAGGATCTCTGAAATGTTGGAGGCCTGTTTTTTCACAATGCCGGACATATCCTTCCTGATCAGACCGAGCATGAATTCATTCTTGTCTTCAATGTTCTCCACATCCTCCGGCACCGAACCTTCAGCCTTTCCCAGCTTTGTGTAGAGCAGGGCGCCGGTGTTCACATCAACCATGTTGATGACCATCGAAACCTCGTAAAACCGGCGGTTCTTCCTGAAAGGCCAGAATCCCTTGCGCCTTGTGGTGACATCAATAGGATTCAGAACCCCTGTAATCAGAATGTTTAGGCCGAGTTCTTGCGCCTTCTGGATGAAGGCCTTCGGGGTAACGATCCCGAACCGGGGTGACTTCAAGTCGGTTTGAAGGGATAGCCCCAGCGGCCTTTCATCCAACATGATGAGAGGCGTTGCTCGCAGCCTGGATATAAATTCTGCGGTAAAGGTCTCTCCCAGGTGGGAGCCGAGGTGCGTCTGATCCAGAAAGGATAATACCTTCACCCGCTTCGCAAGGACAGCATCATCCTTTGTGAACCCCTTGAACACGGAGCGACCGATGCCGCACCCCATGGTCACGCCCACGGCCGCCAATAGTATCAATCGGATACAAACCATAAAAAAAAACTTTTTAGTCATGGATATTCCCTTTTTGCCTTAAGTGATGATAACTTCTAACGAAGTTGTCTTGTTAACTAGAACGTTACTTCAAATGATTCGAATTCGCCCTGCCAGGGTTCACGCTCGTCATTCAAATGATCCACCCTCGCACGGGATGGCCCTCGGCGGCACCAGGCAACCAGTTTTTGAACCGCTATTTCCGGACCCTCGGCAAGAACCTCCACGGTCCCATCGGGACGGTTTCTCACCCAGCCGGTCACCCCCAGCATGCCGGCCTGTCTTCGCGTCGAATCCCTGAAGAACACTCCCTGGACCCTGCCTTCCACGATCAGCCTCATACGAATAGGTTCCATCCTAAGCCTCCAGCAACTTGAAAAATGCCTCTTCATCGAGGATGGTCACTCCGATTTCACGGGCCTTCGCCAGTTTCGAACCCGGATCTTTACCGGCCACAACGTAATCCGTGCGCCTGCTCACGGAACCGGAGACCCTGCCTCCTATTCCGACAATACGGTCCTTTGCCTCGGCCCGCGTCAGGTTCTGGAGGGATCCCGTCAGCACAAAGGTCCTTCCATCCACCGGGGAGGGCTGGGCCGGCCGAGGGGACGCCGGCCGGACCCCGGCCAAGAGGAGCCGTTGGATGATCTCCCGGTTGGATGCCTCCTCAAGATGGGAGATGGCACCCTGGTTGGGTTCATCATCCAGATGGGAAAGGACGCTCTCGGCGATTTCTTTGCCGATACCCTTGATGGACAACAGCTCTTCCTCTGAAGCATTGATGAATCTGTCCAGAGTCAGGAAATGCTGCGCCAGGAGGAGGGCCACGTGTTCTCCCACGTGCCGGATTCCCAGGGCATAGATGAACCGGGGGAGCGTCGTGTCTTTGCTGTTCTCAATGGCTCTCATCAGGTTGGCGGCTGATTTCTGTTCGATCTTGTCCAGCTTGAGCAGGTCTTCAAAGGTGAGCGAATAGAGGTCCGCCTCGTCCCGAATCATCCCCCGGTCAATAAGCTGATCCAGGATCTTCTCCCCCAGCCCATCCACATCCATGGCCCCTTTGGAAGCAAAATGGCGCAGCGAGGCCCTTACCTGGGCCGGACAAGCGGGATTGGGACACCGCACCACCTTTTCACCTTTCGTGTTTTCCACCTTTGTCCCGCAGACGGGGCATTGCTCCGGCATGTGAAATGGGGTTTCCTGACCGGTCCTGCTTGATGGAATGGCCTTCACCACCTCCGGAATCACCTCCCCCGCCCTCTGCACCACCACCTTGTCCCCTTCACGAATGTCTTTCCTGGCGATCTCCTCCTGATTGTGGAGGGTGGCCCTACGGACCACCACACCCCCCACCTCAACCGGTTCGAGGTGCGCCACGGGTGTGAGTGCCCCGGTCCTTCCAACCTGGACATCGATTTGCAGGATTCGCGTGGTTTCCTGGGTGGGTTTGAATTTAAAGGCCATGGCCCACCTGGGGCTCCTGGACTTCTCCCCGAGTCGGCCCTGAAGGTCAAGTCGATTGACCTTGATGACGGCGCCGTCAATGTCAAAGGGAAACCTGGAACGTGTCTCTTCCAGCTCGTGACAATAGGTGATGACCGCTTCGATGGTATCACAGATCTGAATATGGGGTCGGTTCACCCGCAGTCCCCAATCCTGTAAGGCCAGCATGAGATCATAGTGCGTACCAAAGGTCTCCCCTCTCATTTCTCCTGTGCCGTAGCAGAACATATTCAGGGGCCGCACTGCCGTCACCCTGGGGTCGAGCTGTCTCAGTGCCCCCGCGGCCGCGTTGCGGGGATTGGCAAAGGGGGCAAGGTCACGGGCCGCCCGCTGGCTGTTCAGGTTCTTTAAGGCCTCCAACTCCATGTAGACTTCGCCTCTCACCTCCAGAAGGTCCGGAACCTGATGTTCACCACTGAAGGTCTTCAGATCCAGGGGAACGGTCAATATGGTCCGGACATTCAGGGTTACATCTTCGCCCGTGTAGCCGTCACCCCGGGTGGAGGCAACCGTCAATCGCCCCTTTTCGTAGACCAGCTCGACGGCCAGGCCGTCCATCTTCGGCTCCACGGTGTATTGAATGGGTTCAGACGTGTCGAGAAATCTCCTGACCCTCCCGTCAAAGTCCCTGATATCTTTCTCTTCGAAGGCATTTTCAAGGCTTAGCATGGGGAGGCGGTGTCGGACCTGCCTGAAGGACTTCTGGGGCTCAGTACCCACCCGTTTGGTAGGAGAATCAGAGGTGACCAGCTCGGGATACTGTCGCTCGAGTGCAAGAAGTCTTTGAAAAAGCCTGTCGTATTCCGCATCCGATATCTCAGGGTCATCAAGGGCATAATAGCGATGATTATGGTACCTGATGCGTTCCCTGAGGGACGCTATTTCCTTTCCGGATTTATCCATTTCCTTTGGATCTCCGCTTGAGTGCCTCAACCAGACCAAAACACCCGGTCAACATCATGTCCCCAAAAGGCGCGGCCAGGTGCGCACCCAACCCCTGGAACTTTGCGCGGTTGGGCCCCGTTATGCTCATGGGTCTGAAATCGCTGTTTGCCGGCCCTTCGGGAAGGACCAGGCAGCCATGCCCCATCTCGTCAAAGATCTCCCGGTTGGTCAGCTCCCCTCTCCTGAACCGCGTTAGATGGTCCATGAGTTTCCGCTCATCCAGCAGGGAGGTGTGATGTTCGTAGAAGCCCCAGATCCTCTCACCCTTCACCAGGCCCGCCACGATGTGTTCGTTCCCCGCATTGATTACCGTAAGGCCGTCGTTCAGTCTCTCCGAGGCCCAGGGGTCCAGCAGGGCACCCAATATGGCCGAGGCCCCGGTATCCATAAGCCAAGCCCCCGGCACGGCACGGGTGACCGCCCTCATGCGGGTCAGATGTTCGGGCGGGGTCTCATAGAGCAGGTCTTCAAGGGGACTGCCGGCCTTTAAAAGGTCTGCCCACTGTCTGAAACGAAAGGCCCGGTTGCTTTCATAGGGTGAAAACCCGTGGTCTTGGACGCAGACGGCCACCAGACGGGGCATGGACACGTGAAAGAGATCGAGGGCCTTTCTGATATTCGAAATCTCGATGTCACCCATGGGAAGCTCTTCCAACGGGGTGACAGGAGGCCTTTCATCCACCACCTGGACGCCCATTGCGCGAACCTTCTCAATATCATCATTAAAGGTACGGGCCGCATCCGGCAGGGCAAACACCTGGAGTCCCGCCTTCAGATGGTTCCGAACAGCACGACTGCAGGGCCCTCCTCCCATGGTGGTCCCTGAAAAGAAGACATGGTTCCCTCTTTCCGTGGCCCGGTCAATGCTTCCCGCCAGGATGGTCGTTGCCGAAGGCAGAATAAGTTTGGGGCAATTTTGAATGGAGATTCCCGGCTGCCAGACCAGGATATCCTGGGTCCCGCTTCCCACATCAATGGCCAGGACACCCGTTTCCAGATGATTCGTCAATTCGCCTTCTCCTCAGACGCCGCCGTAGATTGGGCCAGTTGGAGCAGGATCTCCGCTCCCGAGCGGGTGGCCTTTTTCAATTTCGGGTTTGAAAAGCCCCTATGCCATGTGAGGTCAAACAGCTCATCAGAGACCACCAGAAGGGCCGTCACGGCGACGGAGCGGAAAAGACCCACCGTCATGAGAGCCGACATCTCCATTTCCACGGCCAGGACCCCTTCGCGCTGATGATAGAGGACCTTGTCCGGGGTCTCCCGATAGGGGGCGTCGGTGGTCCAGATCCGTCCTGAACGGAACGGGAGGCCCTTTTCAACGAGGGCATCCTCCAGGCGTTGTCTCAGGATTGGGTCCGGTCCGGCTTCCAATTCCCCGATCGGGTAATGACTTGATGTGCCTTCCTCCGAAACCACTCCGGAAGGAATCACCACATCACCGATCCTCAAGGAGTCCTGCAGGGACCCACACCACCCCAGGACCCAGAATCGTCCGGCACCCAGGGCCACCAGCTTTTCCATGGCAAGGACCGCCTGGGGGGCGCCGAGATAGGGACCGGAAAAACTGAGGTTCCTCCATGCGCCCTTTGCCCGGTACACACAGGGAAGTCCCGCGTCCCTCAAAGGGATCCTTTCCGCGCCGGTTTTTCGGGCAAGGAAACCCAATTCGGAGGGAACCATCACCATGATGGCATCCGGTCCGATATCAGGATCACCCCTACCTCTTCCGGGACGAATAATCCCCTCATCGCTTGTAGATCGTTGACGCAATCTGCAGAAATTACCTCCACGCTTTTGTCCGGTACCTACTCAACCCCGGCAGTGGAGAAATATTAGAAGGTATGACCCTTATTGGCAACCTTTAATTGCCTTGTGAGAACGCATCGGGGTGCTGTTGGTGCAGATTACCGCAGATTCACCCTTGCCGTGCGCGGACCGTGGGTGGTTTCTTCTATTCAGGTTTCTTGTCCATGTTCTGTTAATGAATCGAGAACGCGCGAGCGTTACCAAAATTTTAATGGAAAAAACATAAAGGTGTGTTAGAATCCAACATATTATCGGACAACTTCAGGGTCGCCCGGCTGGATTGGGGACAATCCCGATTTTTTGTTGACATAAAAAGCGTAATTAAGTAAAAATATAAGTTTATATTTAATACTCAGCAATGTTTGAGAGTCTAAGCGAAAAACTGAATGGCGTTTTTAAGAAGCTGACCGGCCGAGGGAAGCTCACAGAGGCCAACATCCAGGATGCACTGAAGGAAGTGCGCCTGGCGCTTCTCGAGGCGGACGTCAATTACAAGGTCGTCAAGAAGCTTATTGAAGACATAAAGGGACGCGCCCTCGGGCAGTCGGTCCTGGATAGCCTGACCCCTGGTCAGCAACTCATCAAGATAGTCAATGAGGAATTGACCCTTTTGATGGGTGGGGAACGGCAGGAACTCCAGCTGACGGGCAAGACTCCGCATACGATCATGCTGGTTGGGCTACAGGGTTCGGGTAAGACGACAACGGCGGCCAAGCTTGCCCATTATCTTCGCGGCCAGGGACGCTATCCTTATCTGGTGCCTGCCGACGTTTACAGGCCGGCGGCCATTGATCAGTTGAAAAAATTGAGCGCCCAGGCAGGGGTTCCGGTTTACCCATCGTCTCCTGATCAGAAGCCGGAAAATATATGCGTTGACGCCCTGTCCAAGGCCGGCAGGGAAAATTGCGACCTCCTCATCATTGATACGGCAGGACGTCTTCACATTGATGCGCCATTGATGGCTGAGCTGGAGCGGATCAGGGACAAGGTCCGTCCCCATGAAATGCTCCTTGTGGCCGACGCCATGACCGGGCAGGATGCGGTCAATGTGGCGAAACATTTTAACGAGACCCTTGAACTCACCGGCGTTATCCTCTCCAAAATGGAAGGAGACGCTAGAGGTGGCGCTGCCCTTTCCATCAGGGCGGTGACCCACAAACCCATCAAGTTTGTGGGGATGGGCGAAAAGCTGGAAGCCCTAGAGCCCTTTTTCCCGGACAGGATGGCCTCCAGGATCCTTGGCATGGGGGATGTGCTTTCCCTAATCGAAAAGGCCCAGGCCGGATTCGATGAAAAGGAGGCCTTAAAGCTCGAAAAGAAACTCAGAAAGCGGGAATTTGACCTGGAGGATTTCCATTCCCAGTTGAAGCAGGTCAAGAAGCTCGGCTCCCTTGAGCAGATCATGGGCATGTTGCCGGGGATGGGACAGCTTAAAAAACTGAAACAACTGAAGCCCGATGAGAAGGAACTGGTCAAGATTGAAGCCATTATCAGTTCCATGACCAGACAGGAAAAAAGGAACCACAAGATCATTAACGGAAGCCGAAGAAAACGGATAGCGAGAGGAAGCGGCACGTCCATTCAGGATGTCAACCGTCTCCTGAAAAACTTTGCTCAGTCAAAAAAGATGATGGAGCGGTTTTCCAAAAAAGGCCTGCCTGACATGTCATCCCTTTTCGGCTAGGTGGAAATTTTTTGAAGGCAATCAGATACACAGTTTATTTTGAATGAATTTCTAATCTTGGCCAATGTGTAAGGCCAACTGGGGGGTGATACTGAAAAATGTCCGTAAAAATCAGACTGACTAGGATGGGTGCGAAGAAAAAACCATTTTATCGATTGGTGGCCGCCAATTCAAAGGCTCCAAGGGATGGCAGATTTCTGGATATTCTGGGATACTACGATCCCAAGACGGATCCGGCCATCGTTAAAATTGACGAAGAGAAAGTCAATTACTGGCTTGAAAAGGGCGCGGTGATGACGGAATCGGCCAGATCAATTTTGGAAAAGCAAGGCTTAACAAAGTCTCCTTCAGCGGCAAATTGAGGTGATGCGCGGGCGAACTCAAACATGGAGGTGAGTCGATATGAAGGACTTGATTTCTTACATAGCGAAGGCTCTGGTAGACAAACCGGAGGATGTTCTTGTTACCGAGATAGAGGGTGAACAGACTTCTGTGATTGAGTTAAAGGTTGCCAAGGAGGACCTTGGAAAAGTCATCGGCAAGCAGGGCCGTACAGCTAGGGCCATGAGGACTATCCTGAGTGCGGCCTCCACCAAGATTAAGAAACGCTCCGTTCTGGAGATCTTAGAATAGACTTGAACCAAGGCCCGGACGATAGCCTCCTCGCGGTGGGCAAGGTCCTGCGTCCCCATGGTCTGCGCGGACTCCTCAGAATTCAGGTCTACGCCGACTCAGGCTCCATATTTGATAAAGCCGGAAAGGTCTTTCTGAAGCTGGAAAGTGCCGAATGCCTGGAATTCACATTTAATTCCTTGCAACCCGTTAAGTCCAATTTTATTTTGAAACTGGAAGAACTGGCCTCTCTGAACGAGGCGGAAAAATACCGGGGCGCGGAAATCCTTGTCAGAAAGGATGCCCTGCCTCCCAGAGAGGATGACGAATATTTCTGGTTTGAGCTGGTGGGACTTGATGTTTTTTCGGAAAACGGAGAATACCTGGGCCCCATCATCGACATCATTTCCACCGGAGGGCACGACACTTACGTCGTCAAGGGTGGAAAGGGCGAGATACTCATCCCGGGCACCCACGAGACCGTTAAGGATATTGACCTGGAACGAAGAAAAATGACTATCAGCCCCATAGAGGGGCTTCTTGATATCAATGAGATATGACGTCCTGACCATATTTCCAGAGATGATTTCCGCCTATCTCCAGGAAGGCATACTGGCGCGCGCGGCCAAAGGAGGAGTGATCAGGGTCGAAATGACCGACATACGTGACTATGCCAGGGGTCCCCACAGGAACACCGATGATCGCCCTTTCGGGGGAGGCGATGGTATGGTGATGAAACCAGGGCCCCTGTACCGGGCCCTGGCCTCGGTTCCACGCACCGACGTGGGAAGTGTCGTCATCCTGTTGACGCCCCAGGGCGAGCCTTTCACGCAGAAGATGGCCTGGGAATTGTCCGAATATGAACAACTCATATTGGTTTGCGGCAGGTATGAGGGAATTGATGAAAGAATTAGGGAGTTGACCATCGACCGGGAACTGTCTGTGGGCGATTACGTGCTCAGTGGAGGCGAATTGGGTGCGCTGATCGTGATGGACGCCGTCAGCCGCCTGATCCCCGGGGTTCTGGGCGGTGCACGATCCAACAAGGAAGATTCTTTTGAGGACGGGTTGCTCGAATATCCCCAATACACCCGCCCCCGGGTCTTTCTGGATGAGGAAGTTCCCGAAGTCCTTTTGTCCGGAAATCATGAAAAGATCCGCCTCTGGAGAAGAACGCAATCCCTGAAGCGCACACTTGAAAAACGCCCCGATCTACTCCGTACGGCCAGTCTCTCGCGTGAAGATGAGGACATGCTGGCGAAACTGGACAGAATGATTTGAACTGCTTGCTTTTGGGACTTTAACCGACAGTGTCTTTTTATGCGCCTCTACTTGGGACTCGTTCATTATCCCGTTTATGACAAGAACGAGGAGAAAATTGCTTCTGCGATCACGACTGTTGATCTGCACGATCTCTCTCGTGCATCCAGAACATACGCCGTCAAGCAGCTGTTGGTCATCACCCCTTTAACGGACCAGCAAAGGCTGGTCGAACGGGTTTGCAGACACTGGATCACCGGGTTCGGGGCTCAATATAACCCGCACAGGAAAGAGGCCGTCGAGCTGATCTCTGTTGTCTCTTCCCTGAAAGGGGCCATCGCTTCCATTGCTGTTCTGGAAGGAGAGATGCCTTTTGTCGTCGCTACAGGTGCACGCGAACGGAAAGAGAAGGTGATCTCCTTCGCAGAAACGCGATCGATGGTCCGTCGTAATGATCTGGTATTTCTTATTTTCGGCACTGCCTGGGGGCTTGCTCAAGAGGCCTTTGGGATGACAGATGCCGTATTGGAGCCTATTCCGGGCGCAGGAGGGTACAATCATCTCTCCGTGAGATCAGCGTCCGCCATCATTTTAGACCGTTTGGCTGGCAACCATACCAGCCGAGACTTTTAGGAGGACATATGAACATCGTAGAAATGCTTGAAAAAGAACAGATGCGCACGGACATACCCGCCTTTCGCGCAGGCGATACCATCAAGGTCCATGCCAAGATCAAGGAAGGCGAAAAAGAGCGAATCCAGGTCTTTCAGGGTGTTGTCATTCGAAAGCGAAATGGTAATACCGGTGCCAGCTTCACGGTTCGAAAAATCTCCTACGGCATTGGTGTTGAAAGAATCTTTCCTCTCCACTCGCCTTCTATCGACAAGATAGAAGTCCTGACCAGGGGAAAGGTGAGAAGGGCCAGGATTTATTACCTCAGGAAGCTGCGAGGAAAGGCCGCCCGCATCAAGGAAAAAAGGTATTGAACCTTTAACGGTGTTTTGGCACATTCTTGTCGAGCCCACCAGAAAACCTGTCCCTGTTTCCCCCGGGTTTTGAGCCGGGAGAAGACCATACGCTCTTTCATGAGGTGATGGCTGCGAAGGCGGGGTACCATCTGGTGGCTGGGTTGGACGAAGCCGGCCGGGGACCCCTCGCGGGGCCTGTAGTAGCCGCCGCGGTCATTCTCCCCCGGGATGTGGAATTGCCGGGTGTCCGGGATTCAAAAAAGATGAGCGCCGGGGCGAGAGAAACGGCATTCGGATTGATCAACAAGAGGGCCCGGGCCGTATCTGTTGCCGTCGTATCAAGGGGATACATCGACCAATTCAACATCCTGCGGGCCTCTCTGGAGGCCATGAAAAGGGCTGCCGAGGCCCTGGCACCCCAACCGACCTTCCTTCTCGTTGATGGCATAAATGCCGTTCCCCTTGCTTTGCCTCAGAAATGTCTCAAAAAGGGCGATCAGAGGAGTCTGAGCATATCCGCCGCTTCCATTATGGCCAAGGTTTACCGTGACAGGATAATGACATGTTACCACGACCGGTTTCCCATGTACGGCTTTGATCAACACAAAGGCTATGGTACAAAAAGGCATTTGGAGGCCCTCAGGTGCTTTGGACCCTGTCCGTTTCACCGGCTAACCTTCAGAGGGGTTTGCGGACTTGACCAGGGAACGCATTGAACTGGGGAAGATGGGTGAAGCTCTGGCCCTCCGGACCATCAAGGCCATGGGGTACAGAAAGATCATCAAAAACTATCGATGCCCCCTCGGAGAAATCGATCTGATCGCCCACGATGGCGAAACACTGGTCTTCCTGGAAATCAAGACCAGAAGAACAGGCCCGACCGGTTATGCCAAGGAGGCCGTAACGTCAAGAAAGAGGCACCAGATTTCCAAGGTCGCCCTGGCCTACATGAAGGCCACCGACTGCTGTGAGGTGAGGGCCAGGTTTGATGTGGTGGCCGTAAGTCTTTTTGAAGGGCATCCGAAGGTGGAAGTCATCAAGAACGCCTTTGATCTCTCCTACTGAAGGCCTGCTTCAATGAAAAATCAGATAAGAAAACATGAAGACCGGAAGTCCTCGGGGCCCGGGGTGCTTTACGTTGTTTCCACCCCTATAGGAAATCTTGAAGATATTACGCTTCGGGCCTTGAAAATCCTCAAGAATGTGGATATGATTGCGGCAGAAAATGTGAGCCACACGCGCAGGCTTTGTGACCATTACGGGATCAGAACCAGGGTAACACGCTACAACCAGCACAATCAGAAGGCCAAGGCCTCTGAGCTCATCAGGCAGTTGAAGGAAGGCTCCCAAGTGGCACAGGTCACCGATGCAGGGGTGCCGGGTATCTCCGATCCCGGTGGCTACCTTGTCGGACTGGCCTCGGCCGAATCGATCGCCATCACGCCGGTTCCCGGACCGTCGGCGGTCACAGGGGCCCTGTCCATATCCGGGTTCCCTGCGGAGCAATTCCTATTTGCAGGATTTCTGCCTCCGAAAAAAGGGAAAAGGCGGAAGGCCCTTCAAGAGCTTTCCGAGGATTACCGTACGATGGTCTTTTTCGAGGCCCCCCATCGCCTGAAAGCTATGCTTGGGGACCTCCTGGATCTTCTGGGGAATCGCCAAATGGTCATTGTGAGAGAAATGACCAAGCTTTACGAAGAAATCCTGAGGGGGTCATTGGCTGAAATCCTTGTGAATCTGCCGAAAGACAAGATTAAAGGTGAACTTACCCTTGTGGTCCAGGGAAAACAGGAGAGTCGAAAAGTCACGGAAATTCCGGAAGGGCTTCTCGACAGAATCGACGATCTGATCAAAAAAGACGGGATGAGCATTCGGGATATTGCCGAAATCATCTCATCCGAAGAGCGCCTTTCCTATCGCTTCGTATACAAGGCATGCCTTTCGAGGAAAACGGTACACCAACGGCCTGAGGTCGGATAGATGCATCCAAGGCAATTATGGAACAGCTGAAAACCATGAAAATTTCAAACAGCTTGGGTCTCCATGCTAGGGCCGCGGCCAAGATCGTCGCCCTTGCCGGCGAATATCAATCCAAGTTGTTCCTGAGAAAAGGAAAAGACAGTGAAGAAGCGGATGGTTCAAGTATCCTGTCCATTCTGACCCTCTCCTGTCCCAAAGGAACGGAGGTGGAGATCAGGATCGTGGGAGACGATTCCGAAAAATTCATGGAAAACCTGACCGACCTTTTTGCCTCCAAATTCGGGGAGGAAGCATGACAGCCTCTCCGGACATTTCAGGGAACATTTTGAAGGGCATCCCTGTCTCGCCAGGGATCACGTTGGGAAAAGCCCACCTGGTGGACCGCTCCAAGGTCAAGATCCTCTATCAGTACCTCATCGACGAAAATCAGCTGAACGCGGAGATTGAGCGGTTCCAGAATGCCGTTGCCGTCACGGAAGAACAGCTTGAAACGCTGAAAGGCCGGATGCCTGAAGAAGTGAAGCAACACGCCTTCATCCTGGACAGCCACCTGATGATCCTGAAAGACAGTATGCTCTGCGAGTCCACCGCTCGCAAGATAAAGGAAGAAAAGATTAACGCGGAGTGGGCCCTGAAAAAATCTTTTCATGAAATAGAAAAGATTTTCTCCAGGATAGATGATGAGTACATCAGCAGCAGGATTCAGGATGTGGAAAGCGTAACTGAAAGGATATTGAGGAATCTTTCAGGTGATACTCAGGAAAGCCTCGCCGAAATCAAGGAACGCGTCATCATCGTCGCCCATGATCTCTCCCCGGCGGATACCAGTGAATTGAACGTCAGCAAGGTCATGGGTTTCATCACAGATGTGGGTGGGCGGACATCCCATACGGCCATCATGGCCCAGTCACTGGAAATTCCGGCAATCGTGGGGCTTGAATCGGCCACGTTGACGATTGCGGAAGGTGATCTCCTCATTGTGGACGGCAACACCGGAGATGTGATCATCAATCCCGATGATTCCGGGATCATTTATTATCAGGAAAAACAGCTTCAACACGAAAAATACAAGTCCTCCATTGCCCGGACCAGTCATCTTCCTGCAGAAACGCCGGACGGATACCGCATGACCATCAAGGCCAACATAGAGTTTCTGGAAGAAGTAGCCGCCGTCAGGAACCATGGGGCGGAAGGCATAGGGCTCTACAGGACGGAGTTCCTCTACCTGAGGAGCGGCGTACTTCCCAGCGGACAGGAACTCTTCGATGACTACAGGGAAGTCGTCGAATTGATGGCCCCGGAGCCGGTGACATTGAGGACCCTGGACCTGGGTGGGGACAAGTTTGCCTCCGGCATAGAGATCGCCAATGAAGTGAATCCAGCGCTTGGGTTAAGAGCTATCCGATTATTCCTGAAAAAGAAAGAGCTTTTCAAGACCCAACTTCGGGCCATACTGCGGACAAGCATCTATGGAAACGTCCGGCTCATGTTTCCCATGATCTCGGGGCTTCAGGAGGTCCTGGATGCTACGGAAGTCCTCAATGATGTCAAGAGAGAGCTGGAGAAAGAGGAGATCCTCTATGACGAAAATATGCTCGTGGGGATTATGATCGAAATTCCCTCTGCCGTTGTCATTTCGGACCTCCTCGCCCAGCATGTGGATTTTTTCAGCATCGGGACCAACGATCTCATCCAGTTCGCCCTGGCCATTGACCGGGTTAACGAACACGTGGCCTTCATGTATCAGCCGTTTCACCCGGCCATACTCCGAATGATCCGGCAGGTGGTCCAAGAGGCCCGAAAGGCGGGGATCCAGGTCTCCCTGTGTGGAGAAATGGCCGGAGATCCCCTTTGTATTCCCATACTTCTCGCCCTGGGCCTCGATGAATTAAGTATGAACGCCAGGGCCATACCCATGATCAAGAATATCATCAGGTCCATTTCCCTCGAAGAGGCAAGGCGTGATTTCGATCGGGTCATCCGGCTCAACACTGCCAGGGAGGTGCGGGCCTATCTCCTGAAGCGGATGAAGAAATTGATCCCTGAACTGGACGAGAAGGGGTACCTGAGAAGCTGAATCGTATCCTGCCGTAAGCTAATCTATTCGTTCTCCAGAAGGAAGAAAAAGATGGGCATAAAGATCATCTGTCAGAACCGAAAAGCCTCTTTCGATTACCATCTCGACGAAAAATTTGAGGCCGGAATGGTGCTGCTCGGAGCTGAGGTCAAGTCTCTGCGGGAAGGCAGGGCCAACCTGGTGGACAGCTATGCCAGGATCAGGAGAGGGGAAGTCTTCCTCCACAGCATGCACATCACCCCTTACCCCTTTGCTCACCATATGGATCTGGACCCCACAAGGACCCGGAAACTCCTCCTGAACAAGCGGGAAATCAAGCGCCTCATAGGAAAGACCGAAGAAAAGGGATATTCACTTATCCCCACCAAGGTTTATTTCAAGGCAGGTAAGGCAAAGGTTGAGATCGCCCTGGCCAAGGGCAAGAAGAAATATGACAAGCGCCAGGCACTCAAAGAAAAGGAAATGAAAAGGGAGATAGACCAGGCACGCAAAAGAGGTCGTTATTGACATGGCCGGGAAAGATGGTTAGAATGTAAATCAGTCAATGGGGAGAGGCACTCCGTTGATTTGTAAGGAAATCGAAAATCACACTTTTCGGTTTCCGTTAGTAAAAAGTCCAGGGATGGACTTTTTACGATTCTATAAATATGGGGGTGAATTGGTTTCGACGGGGATAGAGAAACTTAGGTTGCATACCGAGGTTCCACTTGCTCGTAAAACGGGTGGGATAAACACAAACGCAGACGATTATGCGTATGCCCTAGCCGCTTAGACGGCTAGCGTCCTCTCAGAGTTTGCCTGCGACTCTGAATAGGGCGTCGACTAGCAGGCTAGCTGACCCACTTCACCTGTGAGCAGGGGATGCGAAAACGAACACAGGTTAGTCCACTGACTGCTTCGCCTGACGGGAGCCAGGGGACGAAAATAAATTGTCGGGCTAAGTATGTAGACGCCTAAGCGGAATGTTTTCGGACGGGGGTTCGACTCCCCCCGCCTCCACCA
>JBAPTR010000033.1:0-29556 GCA_049282265.1 Desulfatiglandaceae bacterium
TCTGAAAAAGAGTCTCACGCCCTCCTCCTGTCTGCAGAGAATAAAATGGCTCGCTATAAAGTGCAGGTGAACGGGATGTTCCTGAAGCGGCGTCATTTTGCCCCTGGAACAGGACAGTGGAAGGGGCAAAATCCCTGAGCGAGGAGTCATGGACGACGGAGGGAGCGTAGCTTCTGGAATATGCCGTTTGCCTGTTGAAGCAGGTCGCGACTTCCTCGGAAGTCATCATCGTGCCCATGGACGGGCACGCAAATCAATGGGGTGCATCGCAACCTGTTGATTTGTAAGGAATCCGAAAATCACACTTTTCGGATTCCGTCAGTAAAAAGTCCTGAGGACCGGACTTTTTACGATTCCATCAAATATAGATATGCTCAGGACCGGAGAGGAGCGAAAAAATGGAAGACCATCACCTGGCTGGTGAACCTCATGTGGATTCGGACCACGGCGTTGAGAAGGAGTTCAGGGATCCAGTATGTGGCATGAAGACGGAAGATGAAAACGCGTTTACGAAATATGAACATGAAGGTCAGTCCTACTATTTCTGCAGTGATAACTGCCTGGACAAATTCAAGAGCGATCCTGAAAAGTACATACAGAAGGCCCACGAAGATCATGACCATGGGGAGCCCCAAGAGACGGTCACTTCCCCTTCTGATAAGTCCGCACAATACACCTGCCCGATGCATCCTGAAATCCTTCAGAATGGTCCCGGAGCCTGCCCCAAATGCGGGATGGCGCTCGAGCCGGTCGTGCCATCAGAGGAGGAGGACCAGAGCGAATATCTGTACATGCGAAGACGTTTCTGGATCGGCGCCATCCTCACACTTCCGCTGATCATCATTGCCATGAGGGAACTGATCCCCGGCAATCCCCTGGAACATCTGGCCTCGGCAAGATTCTACGGCTGGATAGAGCTTATCCTCTCCACTCCCGTGGTGCTCTGGGCCGGCTGGCCCTTCTTTGTCAGGGGATGGCAGTCGATCATCAACAGGAGCCTGAACATGTTCACCCTGATTGGACTGGGGATTTCGGTCTCCTATGGTTACAGCCTTGTGGGAATTCTGTTCCCGCAGATATTCCCTGCCACCTTGCGGAACGCGGATGGGACGGTGGGTGTCTATTTTGAGGCAGCGGCCGTGATCGTCGTCCTGATCCTTATGGGACAGGTCCTGGAATTAAAGGCCAGGAGCCAGACAGGGGCGGCTATCAAGGCACTGTTGGGACTTGCTCCCAAGACTGCGAGGCGCGTGAACGAAGACGGAACCGAAGAAGACATCCCCCTGGAACACGTCCGGGTGGGAGATCACCTCCGAGTCAGGCCGGGGGAAAAGATTCCGGTAGATGGGACCCTGGTGGAAGGAGGCAGCAATGTTGACGAATCCATGATAACGGGTGAACCCCTGCCCGTGGGGAAGAGTCCTGGCGAGAAGGTGGTCGGGGCGACGGTCAACGGCACGGGAAGCTTCATCATGGAGGCCGAACGGGTCGGCGCCGATACCCTGCTGTCCCAAATTGTGAACATGGTGGCCGAGGCTCAGCGAAGCAGGGCACCCATCCAGAACCTGGCCGACGTGGTGGCGGGTTATTTCGTCCCCACGGTCATCGGTATATCCGTTATCGCGTTTATCATGTGGACCTGGCTGGGCCCGGATCCAAGGCTGGCTCATGCCCTGATCGCAGCGGTTTCCGTACTGATTATCGCGTGCCCCTGCGCACTGGGATTGGCCACCCCCATGGCCATTATGGTTGCTACGGGCAAGGGAGCTACCATGGGGGTGCTCTTTAAGAATGCGGAGGCAATCGAAACCCTGAGGAAGGTCAATACCCTGGTGGTGGATAAGACAGGAACGTTGACCGAAGGGAAGCCGAAATTGACTGAAGTGACCGCCGCCGACGGGTGGGATGAGCGGGAGGTCCTCACCCTTGCCGCAAGTCTGGAGAAAGGAAGCGAGCATCCCCTTGCCGAGGCCATCGTGGCCGGAGCACTTGAAAAGGGCGCTGAGACAGTGGATACAGAGAATTTTGAATCCCACACCGGAAAAGGGGTGAGCGGGAAGGTGAAGGGCAGGGCTGTGGCCCTTGGAAATCTGAAGCTGATGCATGACATTTCGACAGACCTGCCCGAGGCAATCGCAGGAGAGGCGGAGTCCCTCCGCTCTGAGGGCAGGACGGTTATGTATATTTCCGTGGATGGAGTGCTTGCGGGTTTTGTGGCCGTCTCCGATCCCATAAAGGCGACCACTCCTGAAGCGATAAAGCAACTCCATAAGGAGAAGATTCAGATCGTCATGTTGACCGGTGATAACGAAGCCACCGCACGGAGTGTGGCCAAGCGGCTCAATATCGACGAGGTGGTCGCCGAAGTACTTCCCGAGGAAAAGGCCGACGCCGTGACGAGGTTTCAGACGGAGGGCCGCATCGTCGCCATGGCGGGTGACGGCATCAACGACGCCCCGGCCCTGGCCAAGGCCCAGGTGGGCATTGCCATGGGGACCGGTACGGATGTGGCCATGGAGAGCGCGGGGGTGACACTTGTGAAAGGAGACCTGAGGGGGATTGTGAGCGCGATTCTACTAAGCAAGGCAACCATGAGAAACATCAAGCAGAATCTCTTTTTTGCGTTCATTTACAACTCTCTCGGGATACCTATTGCAGCAGGGATTCTCTATCCTTTTTTTGGTCTGCTCCTGACCCCGGTCATCGCGGCGGCCGCCATGAGCTTCAGTTCAGTCTCCGTGGTTGGCAATTCGCTGAGGCTCAGGGGAGTGGATCTCAAACGCTGATGAGGGATCCATTTACTGATTACAGGGCGGGGGTTCGCAAAAAATTCCTTTTTGATTCTTTTATGGTTCATGATGACGTGAAAAGCACTGAAGGAGTTCCAGCGTGAAGGTGATGAACGGATATGCCCTGTTTTGTTGCAAGACCGATGTCGGGCGTCAGAGACACTCCAATGAGGATTCCCACATCGTCATTGAAAACATTTGGGGATTCGGTCCCGGGAAGACAGGAGGACTGTTTGCCGTAGCAGACGGCATGAGTGGTCACATCGGGGGAGCGACCGCAAGTAGGGAAGCCATAGATGGTCTCCGAAGACAGTATTCAGTTGCGTTTGAACAGTCCAGGGATGAAATACAGGCAGACGCGATGTATCGGCTGGAAAAGGTGGTGCTGGATATCCACGAGGAGATATCAGAGCTGGCGGACAAAATAGCGGAATATGAATATATGGGGACCACCCTTTCCGTGCTCCTGTTGTTGGAGAAAACAGCCTATATTGCCCATGTGGGGGACAGCAGGATCTATCGGTTGAGAAGGGATCGTCTGGAGCAGTTGACCCACGATGACACCATGGCTCAGCTTTCCGTGGAAATGGGATACATGGAACCAGAAGAAGCAATCACGCATCCGCTTCGTCACAGTCTTGTTCAGAGCCTGGGGCAGGGCGTGGATGAGGTGCAGACGGTCATGAAGGAGATCGAAAGGGGGGATATTTTCCTGCTGTGCAGCGATGGGCTGTATGATATGGTATCAGACAGCGAGATCAGAGATATTCTGCGAGATGCCGCCGATGACTGGAAGCCGTGTGACCATTTGGTGGCGGCGGCCCTCCAAAACGGAGGAAAGGACAATGTTACCGTAATTGTGGTCCGAATTCTCTAAGGGTATGGGAAGAAGGAAATGCTTCCCCTGGAAAGTATGAACCATGAGTAAAACCCCGGATCAGAGCCTTCGGATCGGGACGGTCCTCCATGGCAAATGGGTGATCCTTGAATCCATCGGCAAGGGCGGCATGGGCGAGGTGTACCGTGCCCACCAGCTCAACCTGAAGCGCGATGTGGCCATCAAGATCATCTCAAGGGAGTGGCTCGAATCCTTCGAGGACGATGAGGAGGAACTGCTCTCCGGGCTCCAGCGGTTCAGGAATGAGATGCAGACCATGGCCCAGGTGCGGCATCCCAATGTCCTGTCCATCTTCGACTATGGTTCGATTTCGGTAAAAGGGTCCAGAGGGGAAATTCCCCTCGAGTATATCGCTATGGAATACGTGCCCGGCGGCACGCTCCGTTCCACCATGTCGGAGGAAGGGTTTTATCCCGAGGAAGGACTTACGAGAGAGTGGATCCATGACTATTTCCTACCCGTCCTGAAAGGGTTGGAGGCCCTGCATAGGGCGGGAATGGTTCATCGCGACATCAAGCCGGAAAATATCCTGATGGACGGGAAGACCCCTAAGATTGCGGATTTCGGGCTGGCCCGTTCCAGTATCATGAAGCCTCTCACCCAGTCGGCGGATATGAAAGGGACCCCCGGGTACATGCCCCCGGAGCAGTTCGTCGATTTTAGGCGAACCGACGCAAGGGGCGATGTATACGCTATCGGGAAAATTCTCTATGAAGCGGTGGACGGCAAGATGAAGGCCGACACTATCCCTTTCAGAAAGGCCAAACTCCGGAACCCTGAGTCCTCCTTCTTCAAGAACCTCGACGAAATCATTCAAAAGGCCACCGAGGAGGAAAAGAACAACCGGTTGCCTTCAGTAAAAACCTTGGAAGAAGAACTTCTCAAGGTACTGGATTCCCCTTCTTCGAGTGACGCCGAAGTGGGGCACCCCGATCAGTTTGTGCAAGAACCGCGTCCCGGCGCCTTTTCAGGAGGCCGGAAATGGATCTGGGGAGGGGTGGGAGTGCTGCTGCTCCTCATCGGGGTCGTGATCTTTTCTCTCCAGACCGGCCAGACTCCCTTTCGGCTAACGCCTTCTTCTGAAAGTGGGTCCGTCCTGACGGGGCAGGAAAAGGAGGTCGCAGCCAACTCAGGGTCGGCCAAGGATTCGAAAACGCTGCACGGGGAAGACGGCGTCACTCTCTATCTGATCCCGGGCGGCACCATCACACTTCCGGGAAAGGACGGGGCTGAAGTGCCTTCAGCAGTGGAATCATTTTATATGGATGAAACCCTGGTAACCAACTACCAGTTCGTGGCCTTCCTGAACCAGGTCCTAAAAGATATCCGCGTGGAGCAAGGCGTCGTGAAGGGTCACGGAAAGATCTGGCTTTTCCTCGGACAGGCCTGGGAAGGGTATGAGCCGGTCATGTACCGGAATGGCCGGTTTCACATCAACAACCCCGCCCACGCCGATTTGCCAGTCATCCGAGTGACCGGTTACGGCGCATCGGCCTACGCCCGATTTTTCCACAGAAGGCTTCCCACGGCGAGGGAATGGGCCTATGCAGTATCAAAGGGAACCCCCGATGCGACTCCGATTTCAACGGCTCCCTTGGGGACGATTGAAGGGAAAACGACCGATGATGCCTTAGACCAGATGATGAAAACCATGCATGGGAAAGCACCGGCGACTCACGAACACCAGACCGGTGGCCAGCCTTCCCCTCTCCCTGCCTCCGTAATACTCTCGAAACCGAACGGACTGGGGATACGGGGATTGAACGGGAATATCGGCGAATGGGGAGTGGCTACTTTGACTTCGCCTGGTGTCAAAGGTGAAAATGATACGGAATATGTCGTCCTGGGAGGCCTAGGAAACAGGGCCGGGAAGGCCGGCGCCTTGCCGGCCCCCCTTATTCGCAAGCCATGGGAGGCCTTTGAAGAGGTGGGGTTTCGGTGTGTCAGGAGTGGCGGAGCGGTCGGCCGCTAGGGCATCGCCTCAATCCAGCGGACAATATCGGAGGAGAGGTTTTCTTCCACCTGCAGTTTCCATCCCGCCTCATGAATGTTGGCAACGGTCCTACGATTGATGTTGGCCCCCATCATGCGCACCACCACTGGGTTGATGAGATCGAACAGGATGCCCAGAAAGGGATTCCCCGGTCTCATGTGCTCCAGGAGGATGAGTCTCCCTCCCGGCCTGCAGACGCGCCGAAGTTCCCGAAGACCGCGTACAGGGTCCGGGACCGAGCAGAAGACGAACGTGGCAAAGACCGTATCGAAGCTGCTGTCGGGAAAGGCCAGGGACTGCACGTCCATTTCCAGGAAATCTACATCCTGGTGGAGGACTGAGGCCATTTTCCGGGCACGCTTCAACATCTTCGGACTGAAATCGATGGCCGTGACGTGAACACCGGGGGGATAGTAAGGCAGGTTCTTCCCCGTGCCCACACCCGCTTCAAGGACCCTGCCACCGGTTATACGGTCCGTGAGCCGTTCCCTCCATGAAGCGAATCGGGATTTTTCAATGGGTGCCTCCATAAGGTCATAGAAAAAGGCCAACCGGTCGTATCTTCGGCTGATGCGTTTTGATGATGATCTCTTCGGCACTGAACAACCTCTTGCTTTCTGAGTATCCTCATTACCCGGAAGGATCTCTTCCTTTCGATGGACGCGGCGTTCACCCTGCGGTCCTGTTCCGCCATCCGGGCGGTTATCCTCGACAAAACGACCGGGACCATGTATGCTTTGGGAACAGAATCAGGGACAAGAAGGGTGGCGAAATCCTCCCATTACGTTTCATTATGGTCCCAACAGCCAAGGATGACAAGAGCTGTTTGACCTGGACCCGTGGGTGGAAGAGGACTGCGGTAGGGTCCTTGAGTGGATCGGTGAAGGGGAAGAGAAAGATGAAGGATAACGATGCATTCTGAGGCATTCATTCGCTCGGTTTTTTTCTTCGGCATCTTCCTGGCTATGGCACTCTGGGAGGTGTTGGCGCCCCGCCGCAGGCTGACGGTCGGTAAGTGGGGGCGGTGGGGGAACAACCTCGGCATCATTTTTCTGGATACCCTGATGGTCCGGGTGCTGATGCCGATGGCGGCCATAAACACCGCTCTGGCCGCTCAACAGAGCGGGTGGGGGTTGTTGCATTCTTTTCAGGTCTCCCAAGGGCTCGCCATGGTCATCGGGGTGCTGTTCCTGGACATGATCATCTACCTGCAGCATCTCATGTTCCATTCAGTGCCCTTGCTATGGAGACTTCACATGGTGCACCATGCCGACCTGGACATCGATTTGACCACGGGCCTCAGGTTTCATCCCATCGAGATCCTCATATCCATGGGGATCAAGATCGCGGCGGTGGCGGTCATCGGGCCGCCGGTGGCAGCGGTTCTCGCTTTCGAGGTGATCTTGAACGGAACGGCCATGTTCAACCACGGAAACGTGTACATGCCGAAAGGTTTGGACAGGGTGCTGAGGCTCCTGGTGGTGACCCCGGACATGCACCGCGTGCACCACTCGGTGACCATCCGGGAGACCAACAGCAACTTCGGCTTCAACTTTCCATGGTGGGATCGGATCTTCGGGACCTATCGAGCCCAGCCGGTTGCGGGGCACGACGGTATGAAGATCGGGATTGCCCAGTTCCGGGACAGGAAGCTTGTGACGTTCCCCAGGCTTCTGTTATTGCCCTTTATAGGATATCCCGGGTCCTATGCCATCAACAAGAGTGGAATGGAGCCGGTCAAAACGGGAAAAGAGAGATCGAAAAGGGCTTCATGACCATTCTTCCTGACGCACATAATGGTTTTTCTCTTGGTACATGGAAATCATGGGCTTGGGGGGTTAGTCCTCCCAGTGAATACAATCCACAGGGCACGTGTCGATTGCCTCCTGGATGAGATCCTCCGGCCCCCCCTCGGGTTTGATGACCTCGGACTTCTCAGTGTCTTCATTCATCTGAAACACCTCAGGGCAGATTTCCTCACAGGTTTCACAGCCGATACACTCTCCTTCATCTATGTACACCCTCTTCGAGTGTAACATCGCTTTTGGAGCAAAAGGAGGCGATCATGTCGGCAGAGCAAGGGATCGTCGTGAGACTGAAAGATAATGGTCTGGCAGACGTGATGACCGAGAAAGGAGGCGGATGCGAGAGCTGCAGCGCATCTCACTCCTGTCACACGTTCGGAACGGGTAACAAGATGATTACCAGGGCACAACCCTACTACTTTTGCAATTCGGGATGTAAACAGACTTTTTCAAGGGATCCGAAAAAATATATCTGATGATCGGAATGGCCGCAGCGGCATTGTGAGAAATTGAACGGATAGGAAAATCATCCTTTCCGTGTCTGGAGATTTCTCTCCGATCCCGGGTAATCAGAAGACCATCGGGACATATCCCTGCTTGATGAAATCAGCGATGATGGTCCCCACGTATTCCACCTTTACGCCGAGCCCTTCAATCTTGTCAGAAATACCATCCCGGTCCGAAATAAATTTGCATGCGATGGGTTTTTCCACAGCGCTCATTTCCCTTGCGAGCTTCGCTATGTCTTCATTTTGGACCAGGAGACGCTCAGACGGTCCAAAAAACATCACCTTCACTTCGTCAAGCCATCCCTCGCTCATGGTCCTGTAAGCGTACCTCAATCCCGTGAGTGCCTTTTCCTCTTCCCCTGTTGCAATGATCACCAGTACTTTTGAACTCATCATCTTCTCCTTTTCTAACGCATCCACCTCAAAATTGTCACGGCCTCGTCATAAGCTTCCTTCCCGTTAATCCTCTTTCCTTCTCAATTCCGGCTTGACTCCCCCCAAAGGGACATACAGGGTAAAGAAATGGGGAATGCAAGAGATTTTTTTAGAATAGACTATTTATACCACACCGTAGCAGTTGTTGCCAATCGTTTTTTCTACATACCTTTCCCAAAGGAGCAATGAGGGTAAAGACATTCCGGACATTCTCGACACAACCCTCCATGACCGAGAAAGGCCAGATCCGCCTTGGTCACACGTTCACCGGCGAGGACCCTGGGTAGAATCAGGTCCAGGACCGTAGTCCGGTGAAAGAGCCCGCACGCAGGAACGCCAAGTAAGGGAGTGTTTTCGATATAGGCGACAAGAAACATTGCCCCAGGCAGAGCGGACGCGCCGTAGTGAATCTCAGTGGCACCGGCCAGGCGGATTCCCTCCCGGGTTACGTCGTCCGCATCGACACTCATTCCCCCGCTCATTACGATCAGGTCCACCCCTTGTTCCAGTTGTGACCGAATCTTTTCGGCGAGGATGGAGGCGTCGTCGGGCACAAATTCAACCATCTTCACGGCGCAGCCCAATGCCTCCATTTTCGAGGTCAATATGGGTGCGAAACGGTCTTCAATCACCCCGTTGTAGACCTCATTTCCGGTAACCACCAGACCGACGCGGGCCTGGAGAAGGGGCCTTACCGAGAGGATTTGGCCGTCCTGCCGGGCGATCGTTGCGGCCCGTTCGATGGGAACGCGTTTCATCACCAGGGGAATGGCCCTTGTGGCCGCGACTTTTTCACCTTTCCGCACCAGTGTATGGTTGTGCAACGTGGCGCACATGACCTCGTCTACCATGTTGAAGGCAGCCAAAACGGCCGCGTTGACGAAAAGAAGGCCGTCCCGTCCTGCAAAGAGGTTTATTTTCCCCTCTTTCGGCTCTTCATCATAGACGATCCCTTCACCGGCCAGCGCCCCAGCCAGCATCCTCGCGGCCTCATTTTCATGAATCTCGTCTTTTTCAAGGTCCACCACATACAGATGGTTTTTCCCCAGCCTCTGGAGGTGGCAGATATCCTCATTGCAGACCTTATGCCCTTTTCGAAAAGCAGGGCCCTTAAATTCACCAGGCCTGATTTCCGTGATGTCGTGAGCCAGTTCTTTTCCCACTGCCGCCTGCAGGTCAATTTTTGTCAACACGTTACTATCTCCTCTCTCATTATGAAGAACCGGGGAACCAGTTCATTTCCGGCCAGGTAATCTCGCTGGCATGGGTGTAATAACCACCACCTGCACATGCCTTGCAAAGAGGCTCGCCCTCAACCACGACTTCACGGGCGTCTCTCACCATCTGCCCGCAACGAATACAATGAACTTTCTTTCGTGTCGGCCCGGGCATGTCGAACTCGCTCATGGGGACCTGAACCGCCTGTACTCGAAAGAGGACACAATCCGGCATCCGTTTGTAGGCCTCCAACTGCCGTTGGGATTTTGTTTCAAATCCGGGGGCATAGGTGAAACTCAGATCGCGCGATTCCTCAGTGGAGAGTATCCGATAGGCCTTTCCCGTCTCAAGGTTGAGGAAGGTGGCCGCCATGATTCCGTAATCCACGAACTTCAGAGACCGTCTGCCCAGTTTTACACCGGTCACATGGGCTATGGCGTCGGCCGTGCAGCGATCCATTTCCACGTAGACGATTAGTTTCTTGATTTGTTCCGGGCTGTCCGGTTCGTCCAGACCGATAAGACGACACCCCAACATGGCCATACGCACCCCCACCACCTGTCCGGGGCACAGGTGCCCATGAGCAGCAGCGGAAGAACTGAGAAGTTCATCAAATGGTTTCAAGTCTTAAGGCCTCCCGACAGTCACTTCGAAAAGGCTTTATGGCCATTCCGAATGAGATGACGCACCGTATTTTCCCGTCTTTCTGAGCGCACCCGTTATCCTGTTAAACTAAGAACCGGTACGGAGTGTTACAGAGGTGTTATGTTAAGATTAACATAACAGGAGGCAAAAAAAAATCAAGAAATATAATTTTTTAACGGATCTGTCTGGCTGCGCCCGGATTTACCCCTGCCTGCCTCTCTTTGTCCACCCGTTTCCTCTTCAAGAAATGACCGGTGAAATCCAGCAAAAGTACTGTAAAAAGTAGTGGATGCATTTTCTTCTACTTTTTTCAGACATGGGGCAACCCAACAGACAATGTGTTCCTGGAGGAATGTATCCTGTTTTTCTTCATAGAGAGGGGCTGCCTCCCGATTCCCTTGCCCAAGGTGTGTGGCCCGTATCCGGCAGAGATGGCACATGTATTCCAACTCCGTGGCGAGATGATCGGCGCTTTCATCAAAACCGGGGGCTGTTTCCAACCCCTCGCTCTCATAGAGATCGATCACTGCTTTGGTGAATGTAACATTCATCACTGGGCGGGTTTTGGCATCCCTCGCCCCCATTGGAATATCCTATTGGGCTTATAAAGGTATTAAATTGACGCGTGAATTCGAATAAGATGCACTGCCCCCGATGGGATCGCTAAGACAGACGTCTTTCACCACTGGATCTATTGCCAGCAAGCTGTTCGTGCAGATTCCCGCGGCCCGACGCGTATCGCCTTTAATGTCCCGACCATCCACCATAACGCCATGAGATCCGTAGGCCCAGTGGCCATAGTGCCAGGACACGGCCAGGGTCCCGGGTCTCAGACCCTCCACAATATGCACGTGACCCACCATATCCAGTACCCTGTTTTCTCCGTCTCTGAGTTTCAGTTTGCCTTCCGCGTTGTCTCGAGAAACGAGCCGTGCCTTTTGATTTTCTCTAAAACCTAGTCTGCGTGCGTCTTTGGTACTAATTAAAATCTTGTTTTCAGATCTAAGACTGATATTTCCCCAGTAGTTCGATATGGTTCGAGAGTGGCCGCTGTACGGATCTTTATAGGTAATGAGCCCGAAAGGATAGCGAGCTGATCGCTGCAGGGGTGTTCCCGACGCGTCATAGGCTCCGCCGATAATAGGAATACCGCTGAAATACTTCCCACTGATACTGTTTTTCTGCTTTGCCACCTTCTCGACAAACAGGTGAAACATATGTCCCATGGTATGTTTCACGGTTTTTCCTTCATAATTATTGCCATAAGGATCAAAACGTCCCCCACGATTCAGGACATGAACTACCTTCCGCCACTCCGCCTCCGAACGCAAGGCCTTTTTCCAGCGAGCTTCAGTGAAAACCGATGCAGGCAAGTGGCGCCTGGCCCTTCGAAAAAGATCCAGTTCCTGCTCACCTGCATCAGACACTTCCTCCCCCTTTTTGTCCCCAAAGGCTATATTGGCCGCTTCTTTCAGGTACCAGTCTTCCGGCCTTGTAAAATCCATCCCGGGTTCGAAGGCGTTCTTGCCGAAACAGGGGGCACCCAACTTCTTGGTCAGGGCGAGCATAAACGTCTCCAGACACAGGGGCATCTTCTCTCCGCCCACGTCCACTTCTTCCGTGAGAGGCACGGCCACGGGTTGTCTGATCTTGCTGGTTTTCGTGGGCACATCCGGGGTTACATGCGGCGTCCCCCAGCGTTCAAGATAAGTCAGATCAGGTAGGATATAGTCGGCATACATGGAGGTCTCCCCGATCACAATATCGGAGTAGATAAACAGGGGAACCCGTTTTTGATCCTTTAACGTGTCTATTATTATCTGATTTGCTCCGGGTATGGACAAGGCGGGGGTCCCCATGTGCAAAAACAGAATTTTGCCGGGATAAGGATAGCCTGAAGCGAAAGAGGGTATGACTTCCTGATAGACATTTCCCGTGAAGGGGTACCAGGGGCGCCTAGCAGGATAGCCCTTTTCTCGGAACAGGGTAGAATTTTCATAACGGTTACCCTCTCTGGTTATCTTGAAACCGAATGGGCTTAAACCACCGGGATGCATCTTCTCTAAATTATACGCACTAACGGGTTTTCCGCCGGCTTCATGCCAGTGGCCGCCCCCGTTGATCAGCCCCCCCTTGTAGTTGGCGTTTCCGATCAATAGGTTCAAAGTGATAATCAGGCAACCCGTGTAATAGCCGTCGGTCTGCTGCACCGGCCCCCTGTACATGTCCACAGCCGCCCTTTTGCCATGGGATGTCAGTTCCCTGGCCACTTCAGCGATGGTTTTCAGGTCGACGCCGCAATCATTTGCATAGTCTTGCAGGGGTCTGGCATAGGCCTCTTCAGCCAGGAGCTGAAAAGCGCTTTTGACCGGGATTCCATTTATCTCGGTTTTGACAAACAGATCGCCTTCCACAGGTTTTTTCAGGTCCTTCGGATCCACGGGATACATCCGACCGTTCTTAGAAACGACAAATTGATCCCCCAACCCGATTCCAGCCTCTCCGGCGCGCAACAGTTCCCTCGGCTGACCGTCGATGATCTTGACGAGGTATGATGAATTGCTCCAGCTCGGCTCTCCATCGGCCGTGGCCGCGGCCTTGTTGGCGTTTTCCAGGTAACGCTGATCGTACCGCTTGTTTTCCAGTATCCAGCGGATCATTGCCATGGCCAGGGTTCCATTCTTTTCCGGTTTGACTGGCAGCCACCAGTTCGCCTTGCCGGCGTCATGGGAAAGCCGCGGGTCTACAACCGCCGTTTTCATGCCCCTGTTCACCTTGCCCGAAGTCACTTTTTCGGCCATGTTCGTAAGCCCGAAGTTTGCTGAAAACGCACCCGTGCCCCAGAAAAGGACGAACTCGCAGTTGACGAGATCAGGTTTCATGTGCTCGCTGCCATGGTCGGTCATCAGAATGTAAGCGCGGTGGTGTGACTGTTCACAGATGGTGGTATGCTCGAATGCGTTACGAGATCCCAATGCCCTGTTGGTAAATCTTTTCATAAGTTCTTTGCGCCCGTGTTCGATTCGCCCGGCCATAAAGACAAATCCGTTATTCTTGGGCCCCAAGTCAGGATGATTCGGATCAATCATTTTATCGAGGTGTTCCTTGTATTTTTCTTTGAATTGGGGGACACTCATATTTCCTTCCGCGCACTCCCAGGCATCTTTTGTCATTTTGCTAGAGAGCTCGGGATCCCTGAGGGCTATCACTTCATCAAAGCCCGGGTAGTGGCCGTTATCTCCGATGGCGGAAAATAGCTTTCCTCCCTTGACCACTTCTTCTATGAATTGATTAAAAGGAATGGTTTTCCACTTATTGGACCCCCTCGGCCCATCCCTTTTAAGCACTTTGCGGATTCGATAGGGGTCATAATAGGTTTGAATCCCGGTTTGTCCCTTTACGCATAGCTTTCCGTCAATCGTAGCCGCCGCCTGTGAGGTAGTCTCATATGGGATATGCGGAAGGAAGTTTTGCGGGCTGTAGGGATTTCCGGTTATTTTGGCGAGCGTGCCGTCCCAGATCTTGACTTTAACCTGGCAGTCTGTGTGACATTGCAGGCAGGTGGAGTAGAGCTGGTTTTGAGGCTGTGCCAGCACATAAGGAGCAAACTTTCCTTCTTCTGCAAAGGCCTCGGAATCAGATAACCCTTGTAAGGCGTTCACGGCCTGGCTCATCAGGGCGGCGCATCCACCCACAAAGGCGGTTGATTTCAGGAAGTCCCGCCTGGAAAAACCATTTTTTTCGATTTTTTTCACGTCGTTCGTCGAAACATTATTCTGCATCTCTTATTGCCCCCTGTTTGGTAATTTGGTTGAAATAATGGGCAGAAATCGGTGCCCAAGATAAAATAGTGCAACAACGAAGGCCACTGTAAATGCAAAAACCGCCCATTCATTCATGGACGGGAAATATTCAAATCTCAGACGATTATCCACATAGGCATTTTGCAGGGCTTTCATGGCCGGGGTTATCAGGCCTGCGATAACATGATTCAGACGGACTGCTATGTAAGCCACCGCAACCAGGGCTCCCCCGAGACCTGCTACTGTTCTATGAGCAGGCTTCCACAGTAAGAATATCAGGGGCAGTATCGACCCTAAAGCCAGATGCACTATCCAAAACACATACCAATACTGACCGAAAAGTATTGTAGATAACACGGAATAGCTTTCGCCGAGCCCATACCACATGGTAACTGAATACTCGGACCACTCCAACAGCAGCACGAAAAGGATCAGTCCAACGACTATCCTGCTCAAAATAGTCAAGGTTTGTTCATTCCTCTCTTGATGGCTTAACGGAAACAGGGCCACGGCCGCAAGGACAAGGGCAATGCCGGTGAGAAGCGCGCCTCCTATGGACAAAATGGGACCCAAAGCAGAATTCCAGTATGGCCTTGAAATCAACGTCGCAAATTCGGAACCGTTCGCTCCTGAAAAAGTTATGGCAAAAAGGATGCCGATCCAACCCGCAAGTCGAAAACCACGTGAGTTTTTTTGCCCTGCTCTGAGTTCAGCCAGCAGCACCAGGCCAGTATACACTAGATAAGCCATGGACAACCATGTGACGGTGGCCAGAAGGGATGAGAAATTAGGCCTTGTGAAGACTTCATACATACGCCACATATGGCCCAGGTCAAAGCTGATGATCAAGAGACCTGAGGCCAGGGTGATAACGGACAAGAGTAAAGCATAGCTAACTATCGGCCTTAGCCTTTGGATATTGAACGCATAAATAACCCAGGCCAGAAAAGATGCGCCCACCGCAAGACCGACAAAGTAAATCTTGCCTGCAACCCACAGCCCCCAGGGGACATAACTTCCATAATTTGTCAACAGCTCTCCCTGTGTCATGCGTTGGGAAACTCCGACCAATCCCCAGACCATAAGCCCGAGCCAGATGATAAAAGCCATTGCTTTTAACGATTTATTCATAATGCTTCCCCCTTACACTAGATAGTAAACAGACGGTTCGGTCCCAAGTTCTTCCTTCAGCCGTTTCACACGGCCGGAACCAATAAGCTCGTGAACCAGGCTACGTTTGTTGTTGTTATCTCCAAAATAAGTGGCCCCTCCTATACACGTGGTTACGCAGGCCGGCAGCATTCCTGCCCTTATTCTGTGCAGACAGAAATGACACTTGCGGGCGTTTCCGATGGGAGACTTTTGGGCGCCGGGTTTCCTCTTCCAGTCCTCGCTGTATTCAAAATTCGGGCGGGTCTCATAGGGCATAACTCGGGGGGTCGACCTTCCGTAAAATTCACCAAAATCAAATGTACGGGCATCGTATGGGCAGGCAGCCAGGCAATTTCTGCAACCTATGCATATGTCATAATCGATAACCACAATTCCATCCTCTCTCTTCCACGTGGCCTTAACCGGACATACCGGCACGCAGGGCGGTTTATCACAGTGCATGCAGGGTCTGGGTGTAAATACCCAAGCCACATTGGGGAACTTGCCCACTTCAAATTCAGGAACGACTCGATAAACGACACCTGGAGGGAGGTTGTTCTCCGAACAGCAGGACGAGGTGCAGGATTTGCATCCCACGCACTTTTGCTGGTCGATCACCATAATCCATTTTCGCTCTGAAACAGGTTTTCGCAATGACAAAAGAAGCTCTCTGCGCATTCGTTCCAGTTGGTTACCGTCAGGGAAACTTTTGGGGTATTCCAGGGGTAATGCCTGCTGCGCCCCGTTGCCGGCAAAAGCCTTTTCGTCAGGAAGAGACCCGAGCAGAGCCAGGCTTCCTACAGTAAGAAGCGAGGATTGTAAAAACTTTCGACGGGACGCATTATCGGATGCCTGGAGGCACTCCTTCTTCAAAACTCCCCTGGTGTCGCTTTTGGTGCCTTCATCTCCGCCAGGGGTTACTGTCAGCTCTTGTGCGCTTTTCATTGATTTACATCCTCCTTAAATGTTACAAATTGATTTTTCGGAAAGTCACGTAATGTCTATAAATGTCTATATATGATTTCCAGCATCGCAATTGCTGTAATTCCCCTCTCTGATCTTGTGTGATTTCCTCAATAAATTAGGACAACTCCCGTTCTCATGGTAAGGTCCACTGAAAGATGCCTTTCAAACGGGTGCGTTAGGCGACCCCCATCAATTCCATGAAGAAGGCGTATCGCGGCTTCTCGTCTCTTCGTTTTGGTGGATGCTCGACAGCCAGTGCGTCAGTTCACCGGGGTCGACAGGCTTTGAGATGCATAGATGTGATCTGTTATCGCCTCTTTCCGCATTTTCATGGGTCCACCTCCGTTATGCCGTTGAAAAATCAATTCCTTGGAAGAATGTGAAAAGGTTATGGGGGCGAATCGCCGCCCCTGTCTTTGTCTTCAAAAATACTCCTTAAAAAGAAACAAAGTTCATCCGGGTCTACCGGCTTGGGCAGGCAGGCATAGATATATTCCCTCAATGACTCTGCCAGCTCCGGGTGGAAATGCTTGGTCGAAATGCCGATGATGTAGGTATCGGGCAGGCTTCGCCGGAAAATACGTAAAAGGCTGTTGTTCACCTGCAGACCGTCGAAATCTACCAGGATGGCATTCGTAGGTTTTCCATCCTTCTCAATGGCAGTTTTCGCTCCTTCGAGGGTTGAGATGGCTCTCAGGTTGTAAGGCATGGGCAGGCAGGCGCTCTTCAGTTGCTCTAGGGTTCTTGGTTCAGCGCCCACAACGAACACGTCACACTTCATGGGCCATCTTCCTTCCGACCTCCGACTTCAGGGTTGAAAATAAACCTCCAGATTTGCAATCACCTCACTAATCGACGGGCAGGATGGCATCGGCCTAGATTTGCGTGTCCGTCCGTGAGCGGGATGACAGCCTTTTAGAACGTTTTCGACGGTGGCCTAGTAAAGCAAACCCCGTACCAGTTTTTTTGCGCAAAAGGGAAGGCGGTGCGTAACGCATCAAAATAACGGCCTAATATTGTTTCATGTTTTTTCACTATTCGTTTGGCGGCAGTCGGAAAAAGTCGGGAATCCCTTGAAAATGCCATTCCCGTGGAGCTTGTCCTCGATCACAATTTGGAGATGAAATCCCGTGAATTCAATAGGTTGTGGATGTCGAAACAAACCCTGAATTACGGTTTTGTGACTTTTTTCGAATTTCTCAACAGAATGACCTGACAGGAGGCAAAGGGGCGAAAACAAGCGTGGCGTGTCCGGTTCTCGGACAATCCCGGTAGGATGTAATAGATAATCAAATTAAAACAGACCGTTAGGTTGTACGCAACCTGGACATAGGATTGCTCGGAATCCGGATTATGTGTAAACGGCAGGGGTTTAGAAAAGCCGGGTCAGTGTTGGGTGGGTTGTTTGATCCCATATTTCTTGAGCTTTTCATAGAGGGTGCTGCGGCTGATACCAAGACGGATGGCCGTCTCCTTCTTGTTCCATGCGCACGCTTCCAGGGCACGCCTCAAGAGCCCTCTCTCTTGGGCTTCTATCGTAAGGAAGTCTCCCCGACCGTTCACATCCCTTGACCTGGAAGTTTGTAGGGTTGATGAGGGGAGATCATAGGCCTCCACGAGTGACCCTTTCGCGAGGGCTACCGCGTGTTCTATGCTGTTTTCAAGCTCTCTCACATTCCCCGGCCAGGCATAATCCATAATCAGGCGCATGGCTTCCGGGCTCAGTCCATCCAGGGTTTTATCCTGATCATGGGCGAAGAGACGAAGAAAGTGACGGGCCAGGACCGGTACATCATTGGGCCTTTCCCTCAAGGCAGGGACCCTGACGGGGATCACATTGAGCCTGTAGTAAAGATCTTCCCGAAATTTGCCCTTTTGTACGTCTTGCAGGAGGTCCCTGTTCGTGGCTGCCAGGATGCGTACATCCACCCGAAGCGTCTCATCGCCTCCAAGCCGTTCAATGGCGCGATTCTGGAGGACCCGCAGGAGCTTGATCTGGGCGGAAGGGGATATCTCACCGATTTCATCAAGAAAGACCGTTCCGCCGTTGGCCTTTTCAAATCTCCCCTCCCTTCTACGGATAGCCCCGGTGAAGGCCCCCTTTTCATGCCCGAAGAGTTCACTTTCGAGGAGGGTCTCCGGATAGGCGGAACAGTTGATCACAACGAACGGCTTGTTTCTGCGGTGGCTTTTCTGATGAATGGCGCCGGCAACCAGTTCCTTCCCTGTTCCACTTTCTCCCTGTATGAGGATCGTTGCGTCGGTAGGTGCGACATCCTCGATCAGTTTGTAGATCACCTGCATCTTGGGGTCTTTTCCTACAATTCCGCAGAACTCCGCCGAGCCTTTGACGTGGCTCCGCAAAGCATGCAATTCTCCTTCCTGCATTGCAGCCCGTTTGATAATTCCGGCTGCTTGCGACAGGATGGATTCCACGAGGTTCATCTTTGTTCTATCACAATGGCAGGCTGCGTTACCGGAAGCAATTAAGGCTCCGAACGTTTTCTTGTCGTCGCGAACAGGGATGATGCATTGGCTGGATTTCCCTTTTGACTCTGTGAAAACCAGGGACTGGCAGAATGTGGCCTTTCCCCCCACCGTGACCTCCTGCAACCGGACCAGTTCCGAAAATGCCTTCCCGACCACATGCGGGTCTTCAATGGTGGTGTTGCCTTTGTCGGACATGACAAAAAGGGCATTGGTGGTGTTATTGAGAATAAGCAAGGAAAAATCGGAACAATCGAGCATGGTCCGAAATTCATTTATGAGAAAAATACCAATTTCATCCAGACTCCGATATGCCCCTATCTCCCGTACAATGTCGCAAAATGCCTTGGTCTGGCGGTGGACCTGCCCCAGTTCCATGGTCTGTTCTTCAAGCCGACTCGTATACGCTTCCACGCTTTCCACCATGTTGTTGAAAGTGATGGCGAGCCTTCCGATCTCGTCTTTGCCTGTCGGGTGCACCCGGACACCCAATTCGCCTTTTTGGATTTTCAGGGCAGCATGGCTCAGCGTCTCAATCGGTTTCGTAATCTTCTTGATAAAGGCAAGGGCTCCTGTCAGGGCCAGCAGGAGAACGCCTATAGTCATCAGGCCCATCTGGATCCACAGTGCCCGGATCTGCTTTTGGTAGGGTTTTTCCCAAATTCCCAAACGCAAGATGCCCGCCTTCCCGCCGAAGAGCGGCCAGGCCACGTCCAGATAACGTTTGCCGTCCGTGGACTTGATCTCCTGCAGATGCGGTCTGTCATCAGCAGTGATGTCGTTGGCTCCGATCAATTGGACGGGAAAGCCCTTTTTGAAGGTGTGGGCCATTACCTTGCCGTCCCGGTACACGAAAAGGTAGGCAACGGCAGGGGTACTTTCCGTCTGATAGTCCAGGGTATCCTGGAGGGCGACCATGTCATTGATAAGAACTTTATCGACTGCCTCCAGTGCAGTTGCGTGCGCCACATTTTCAGCCTGGGCCACCATGGTCTGGAACAGGGTGGTACTGTAACGCTTCATCACCAGCAGGGATATGACAAGGGAGCTGCTGATAACGAGGCAGAATATCCCCAGAACCAATTTGTTCTTCAGGCTATTTACCCGCAAGGGTGTCACCCTCCACGCTGAATACCATCTCTTTCATCTGCCGTATTGACTTATACCATTTTTCTTCAGGAGCAAGGAACCGGTCAATCATCAGGCCTTGGAGAATTTTTCGGCCTTCAGGATCATGATCCATGGAAAAAAGAATCCGTTTCAAACTGTTTTTAAGTTCAGGGCTCATTCCACCATTTACGACAAGCGGAGGGTTTCCATAATGCGCGGATTCCTTGATGATCCGGGTCTCGGTTACCAGAGGGGATTTTTGATGAAAATAGTAGCCCCAGACAAGGCTGTCTACGGCGGCGCCGTCGACCAATCCCTTACTGACGGCCCGTATGGAGTTATCGTGGCTGTAGGTGTAGATGGTCTTACCAAAAAAAGACTCCGGCTCTTCTCCTATCTGTTTCAGCCAGAAAAACGGCACCAGCCTTCCGGTGTTGGAATCCGGGTCCGTGAAAGCAAAGACCTTGCCCCTCAGATCTCTCAAGGAGTTGAAGGGACTCCTCTTCCCCACAATCAGGTAGGCTTGGTAGAAAGGCGTACCGTGGATCTGGGGAGTGGCCACCAGTTCCATGTGGTATTTTTCTTTTTCAGATGCGTATGGACCGGAACAGACCAGGGCCATATCGATCATTCCCTTTCCTATGAGTTCGTTGATTTCACCGTAGGTCCTGCGCTGAACAAGCACAGCCTTCAGGCCCAGTTTTCTGCCCAAATAGTCCACAAACTGGTGATAGTAGAGGAACGTCTCTTTTGGAGAGATCATGGCCCCGATGGCCACTCGCAGTTGCCTGCCATTTTGGACCTGATGAGTGGGTTCGACTGCCTGGGATTCAGTAAAATCGACAATGCGGATATCTCGGCTCTTGTCGCATGCCTGGAGCAACGGGAAGGAAAGAAAAATCAACAGAAAACGGAAAAGCGAAACCTTTCCATGGAAAAAAGGAGGATGCATAGCTGATCCTTTGGTATCAATGTTCCGGTTCAGAATAGCTGATGCGCGGTTCAGTCAAGAAAACCACACGCAACTGCGACGCCATCGAAAGAGATTGTTTCCTTGACATAGCTACCACATAGTGGTATCCATGTCAAATTATTTCATCAACCTGGCGGGAGTTTGAAAAGTTTGGGTTTCCGCATGTTCCGGTAAGATAACATGAATCATAAAAAAAGAATAGCCGTGGGGATGAGTGGAGGGGTGGACTCTTCCGTGGCGGCGGCCCTTTTGAAGGAAGAGGGGCACGACGTTGTGGGAATAGCCATGGAGATATTTGACGATTCCACAGAGGCATCTCCCGGACAGAAGCACGGTTGTTACGGGCCGGACGAAAAAGAGGATATTGAACTGGCCGGCACCGTCTGTGAAAGGCTGGGCATCCCATTTCACGTGATCGATCTGAAAAAGGAATACAGCGAACACGTGATCGACTATTTTCGACGGGAATACCTCGCCGGGCGGACCCCTAATCCCTGCATCACGTGCAACCGCAAAGTCAAGTTCGGATTTCTCCTGGAAAAGGCCAGGGAAGCGGGTATCGATTTCACCCTGTTCGCCACGGGACACTATGCCCGGATCATAAGAGCGGGTCCCTATCCATTTCTGGCCAGGGCCGTGGATAAATCAAAGGATCAGAGCTACTTCCTCTATGCACTGAAGCCCGAGCAGCTGGACGAGACCCTGTTTCCTTTGGGTGCACTGACCAAACAGGAGGTGAGGAAGATCGCTCGCGAAAAGGGGTTGGATACGGCCGATCGTCCTGAAAGTCAGGACTTTATGGGGGGCGGCGATTATAAAGGCCTTTTTGAAGAGGGAGAAATACAGGAAGGAGACATCGTCGACGAGGCCGGCAAATGCCTCGGTCAACATAACGGCATTATCCATTACACGGTGGGCCAGCGCCGTGGGCTAGGAATTTCAGCGGAAAAACCCCTCTATGTCAAGGGCATAGACCCTGAACATAACCGATTGGTGGTGGGGGAGCGGCAGAGCCTCCTGTCGGACGGGCTGGTTGCATCGGATGTGAATCTTACCGTGGTCAAGGTGCACGAACTCCCCTTCAGGGCGAACGTCAAGATTCGCCTGAGGCACGAGGCGGCCGGTTCAACTCTCTATCCGGATGATGAAAAGGGAGTAAGCGTGGCGTTTGACAAGCCACAGATTGCCGTCACTCCGGGACAATCGGCGGTTTTTTATCTTGGAGACATGGTCCTCGGAGGGGGGATCATCGAGAGGGCGGTCGGGCCTGGAGACAAAAGTGGAAGCCCATGAGTTTGTTGCCATCCGAAAAAGCCTGAAAAAGACCCAGAAGCAGATGGCGGAACTGCTGGGTGTATCCATCAAGGCCGTCCACAGTTACGAACAGGGATGGCGAAAGGTGCCCGCCCACGTGGAAAGGCAGACCTTTTTTCTCCTGTCCAGGTCCCGGGGAACCGGGAAAAACCCGGAAGCGTGCTGGACCGTGAAGAAATGCCCTCTCGAGCAGAGGAAAAGATGTCCGGCCTGGGAGTTCAGGTCCGGGACACTCTGCTGGTTCATCAATGGAACGGTTTGTGAAGGGGAGGCCCAGGTCAACTGGAGGGAAAAAATGAAGGTATGCCGGGAATGCGAGATTCTCGCCTCCTTGCTTCCCAGCCGCATCAAATGAGGCTCATCATGGCGTCGGATGGAGCGTGAGGAGACGATATAAACGGAATGTGTCGAACAGCAGGACTTAATCATGCGCCCTTTTCAACAAAGTCTCGGGATGATTGGGCATATTTGGATTTTATGTGAAATTGGGTAGTTGACAAATACCACACTGTGGTATATCTTAGCGGAGATTCGGGTCCAGTCGCCGGGTCTCCGGCGACCTTGGGGAGAATAGTGTAGCGGGATTTTTCCGGCAAAACCATTTATCTCCGACAAAGGTCCTGAGGAGCCTTCAAGGTTCAAAAACATAAATGAGGAGGTGCACTAAAGTGAAAACATGAGCAAGATCTATACGGCAGCGAGGATTTTTTTAACAATTCTTAACGAGTCGGAGGTGTAAGATGCCGCAACTAGCAGTATTAACGCATGCTTCTTTAGGAGGATTTAGTGCATTGGCAGCACTATGGGTATTTGTCGAGGTGCTGAATATAAACGAGAGCAATACGGGTAGAATCGGATATGCTGCCATAATCACATTGGTGCTTGTATGGGGTGCATACCTGATTGGCGGATGGTTTTACGTTACTCACTACGGCGCTGACAAAGCCATCATAAAGGCCGGACACTGGCCATGGGCACATGACTTTTTTATGGAGGTAAAAGAGCACGTCTTTTTCCTGATACTACTTCTTGCCACTTTTCTGCCCATTGTCGTTAAAAGAAATAACTTGATCTTGAACAGGCATGCGAGGAATCTGACACTTGCCGTTTCCGGCATGATCGTCTTACTTGCACTGACCATGGAAGGAGCAGGTGCGATTATATCCATGGGTGTAAAACAAGGACTCTTAAAATAGATCGCGGGGTGAAAAGATGACTGAACAAGAACAATATCTCGACAATTATACGCAGGGTTTTGCCTATTCCTTCATCATAGTGAGCATCTTCAATGGGGTGTTGACTATCATCAAAGAGAGTACAAGTGGCATACATGATGTCTTAACATCTGTCTTCGGGCACCACTGGATCGGCCAGGGCGTCGTTTTGTTGGTGATCTTCTTTGCTTTGGGCTTTCTATTTTCAAGATTAGGCGATCAACATGATGCGCGTAAGATCACCCCGTGGGTGATCGGGGCAACAATTCTGGGCGCTGGCCTGATCGTATTGTTTTATGTCTTTAAGATCATCGGCATACTATAAATAAAGAATCCGGGTCCTGAGGTGGAGGCTTTCATTATCCCCCGAGAGGGGGGCTGTGTACCGGGATTTCTCCGGCTCATGGAGTGATGGAGTAAGGGTATGATTCCCTCACCAATACCCCGGTACTCCATTACCCCAGGTTTTCGTGACAAGGAGCAATGTCTTGGTCCAAAAAAAAGCCGGCCCGGGGGGGACCAATCCCCGGGCCGCTTTTGATGCAGGGTGTCTAGCAAAAGAAGGTAATGCCAAGTATCACCCACGCTGAGGAACAAGATACCACAGAGTGGCATAAAAATGCAAGTTTTTTTTGTTACAATAAAGAAAATGCCAGGGGGGAGAAAAAATGTCCACAGAATACGGGTTTGACACCCTCGCGCTTCATGCGGGTTCAAAGATAGATGAGACGGGTGCACGGGGGGTCCCTGTCCACAGGACCAGCGCATACCTTTTCAGGGACACAAGACATGCCGCGGATCTTTTTGGTCTGAAGGAACCGGGGAATATTTACACGCGGCTGATGAACCCCACCCATGACGTGCTCGAACAACGGATGGCAGCCCTTGAGTGCGGTGCGGCAGCCCTGGCGCTTGCCTCGGGGACCGCCGCCATTTTTTACACGGTGATCAATATATGCGGAATGGGCGATGAAGTGGTATCGGCCAATAACCTCTACGGCGGCACGTATACCATGTTCGACAGCATCCTCCCGGAAATGGGCATAAAGACGCGATTCGTCAATCCCCTTGATCCCGCCAACTTTGAAAAAGAGATCAACGATAAGACCAGGATGCTCTATGTGGAATCAATCGGGAACCCGGTCCTGGAAGTGGCCGATATAGACGAAATTTCAAAGATCGCCGGAAAACATCATCTCCCCCTGGTCGTGGATTCCACCTTTACGACCCCATATCTTTTCAGGCCGATTGAACACGGCGCGGATATCGCCGTCCATTCCCTAACAAAATGGCTCGGGGGCCACGGGACCGGAATCGGCGGCGTTGTTGTCGACAGCGGCCGTTTTGACTGGACCGATGACAAATTTCGCCTGTATAATAACCCTGACCCCTCCTATCACGGACTCCGGTACGCACACGACCTGGGGGATTTGAACGCTCTCGCCTTTATCCTGAGGATGAGGCTGGTGCCCTTGAGAAACCTGGGTGCCTGTATCAGCCCAGACAACGCGTGGATGTTTCTCCAGGGAATCGAAACCCTTTCCTTGAGAATGCAGCGGCACTGTGACAATGCCATGAAGGTCGCTCAATTCTTAGACGATCATCCCATTGTGAAATGGGTCCGGTACCCCGGCCTGGAAGGCGATCCTGCCCATTCGAATGCCTCCAGGCAATTCAAAAACGGCTTTGGCGGCATGGTGGTTTTCGGCATAGAGGGAGGCAGACCATCGGGAGAAGCATTCATCAACCATTTGACCTTGATCTCCCACCTGGCCAATGTGGGGGATGCAAAGACCCTGGCCATCCATCCGGCCAGTACGACCCATTCCCAGCTTACAGAAGACCAGCAGCGGGAAGGGGGCATTACGCCCGATCTCATCAGGCTTTCGGTGGGGATTGAAGATGTGAAAGACATTACCCGGGACCTGGATCAGGCCTTGAAGAAAACCAACTGATAGGAGCACCGGCCCAACGGGCTAACCAACAAAACAGGCATATGGCATAAGGCGTAAGGCAAAAGAGGAAGAGTGATATTTTTTCGAAAACGGGCAACCGGCCAACGGGTTAACCGGCTCAACGGGTGCACGGGCCAACCGAAAAATGAGTGAATACATACAACACGACCAAACCGGAAATTCCGTGGGGTTGGTGGAAAAGCGGTTTTTCAGATTCGCGGAACCTCCCCATGAGATGTGCCTCGAAAGCGGCGCCGGACTGGGCCCCCTGACCGTTGCCTACGAGACCTGTGGGGTTCTGAACCGGGAAAAGAGCAATGCTGTTCTGGTGTGTCACGCCCTGTCCGGGGATTCCCACGTGGCCGGGTATTACACGCGTGAAGACCCCAAACCGGGCTGGTGGGACATTATGGTGGGTCCGGGCAAGGGAATCGACACGGACAGGTACTTCGTGATCTGCTCAAATATTCTCGGAAGCTGCATGGGCTCCACAGGACCCTGTTCCATCGATCCCATAACAAACAGTCCCTTTGGGCTCAATTTTCCCATGGTGACCATCGGCGATATGGTGAAGGCCCAAAAGGCACTGCTGGATCACCTTGGGGTTGAAAAGGTCCTTACGGTGGTAGGAGGGTCCATCGGGGGGATGCAGGTCCTGGAATGGTGTATGAGGTATCCTGACAGGGTGGTTTCAGCCATCCCACTGGCCACCACCACGAGACATTCCGCACTGGCCATTGCCTTCAACGAGGTGGCAAGGCAGGCCATAATGTCGGATCCCAACTGGAATAAGGGAAACTACTATGAAGGGCCGCGGCCTGACACGGGATTGGCCGTGGCCCGGATGATCGGCCATATAACCTACCTTTCCGACGAGGCCATGAGGCACAAGTTCGGGCGGCGCCTCCAGGGGAAGGATTATTTCTCTTTTAATTTCGATGCCGATTTCCAGGTGGAAAGCTATCTCCGTCATCAGGGCATCAAGTTTGTGGAGCGTTTTGACGCCAATGCCTTTCTCTACATCACCAAGGCCGCGGACTACTACGACCTGTCAAGTCTCCACGGCGGAGGTTCCGCTGTGGAAGCCTTTTCAAAGGCCCGGTCCAGGTTTCTGGTGGTCTCTTTTACATCGGACTGGCTCTATCCGACCTACCAGTCCCGGTCCATGGTTCAGGCCATGAAGAAGAGCGGACTCGATGTGAGTTTCTGCGAGATAGAGGCCGAATGGGGTCACGACGCCTTTCTCCTGCCCAGTAAACGGCTAAGCGCTCTCATCAGGGGCTTCCTGGAACGGGTTGAAAGGGAGAACGCAGGGGAGAACCATGCGTTTTGATCTTCGGCTGATCGCCTCATGGATTCGATCCGGATCAAAGGTCCTTGACCTGGGATGCGGTGACGGTGATCTCCTCACCTATCTTCAGGAGAAGAGGGGTGTTTCGGCAACTGGTATTGAAAAAGATGAATCCAAGGTCGCCCACTGCATCGAAAGGGGCCTCTCTGTTCTCCAAGGTGACATCAATACGGAAATCCAGGATTACCCTGATCACAGCTTCGACTATGTGATCCTGAGTCGGACCCTGCAGCAGGTCTATGCGCCGGACGAACTGATTCGTTCCCTCCTGCGTGTGGGGAAGAAAGGGATCGTCAGCTTCCCCAATTTCAGTTACTGGCGCGTCAGGCTCCAGTTGCTGTCATCCGGTTATGCACCGGTAACCGAACAGCTCCCTTTCGAGTGGTACGACACACCCAATATCCGGGTCATCACCCTGAGGGATTTCATGAAATTTTCAAGAGATGTGGAATTTCAGATCCTGAAGATGGTGGCCATAAAAAGCGACTTCAACAATAAGGTCGGGCACGTCGTAAGGTTTCTGCCCAATTTGCGGGCCACTTACGGGGTTTTTCTAATAGGAAAGGAATCATAACCCATGAACAACCTGTCCGTGAAAGAAATAAAGGACCGGGAGGATGCCCATACCCCAGTCGAATATTATCAAAAACTCCCTGCCGTCATTGAGAGCCTGATGAAGTCGTGGAAATCGGGTCGCCACGGAGATCAGGAAGAACTTGTTTCCATGCCTTCCCATGAATCGGTCGTGCGGATCATTCACAGGGCGAGAAACATCCTGTTCCCCGGCTATTTCGTCCAGATCGGACTGGACCCCGTCAGCATGGGATACTACCTGGGGCAGGAGACGACCGCACTTTTCGAGGACCTGTCAGGTCAGATCATTATGTCCATCCGGCACGGCCGAGAAGAGTCCGCTCAAACCGAGGCCGGGCTTGGAAAAAGGGGGTATGAGATTGCGTTGAAATTCGTCCGGGGCCTGCCGGGAGTGAAGGCCCTCCTGGCCGCCGATATCCAGGCCACCCTGGACGGGGATCCGGCCGCCAAGAGCGATGATGAGATTATCTTCAGTTACCCGGGGCTCTTCGCCATCACCGTCTATCGCCTCGCTCATATCCTCTGGATTCAGGATGTCCCCCTGCTGCCCCGGATAATGACCGAGTATGCGCATGGGCAGACGGGAATCGATATCCATCCGGGCGCCAGGATCGGAGAGAGCCTCTGTATCGACCACGGAACAGGGGTCGTGGTGGGAGAAACCACCGAAATCGGCGACCGGGTCCGGATTTACCAGGGCGTTACCCTTGGCGCCCTGTCCCTGCCAAGAGATGCCGGGCCCCTTTTCAAAAACAAGAAGCGTCACCCCACCATTGAGGACGATGTGACCATCTATTCCAATACAACTATTTTGGGTGGTGACACAGTTATCGGGGCAAGATCCGTAATCGGCGGAAATATCTGGGTCACGGAGAGCGTGCCGCCTGACACGAAGGTTTTGCTCAAACGGCCCGAGCTGGTTTATAAAGAAAACGGTGGAAAAACAACCCCAGCATGAAAGGAGAGGAACATGACAACGAAAATTTTTTCAGATGTGACGGGAATCGTAGGGCGAACCCCGCTTATCAGGTTGAACAGGGTATCCGACGGGCTTAGTGCGACGGTGTATGCAAAACTGGAGGCCCAGAATCCGCTGGGGAGTGTAAAAGACCGAATCGGGGTTGCCATGATCAAAGCGGCAGAGGACCAGGGGCTGATAGGTCCGGGCACCGTTATTGTAGAGCCCACCAGCGGAAATACCGGGCTCGCACTGGCGTTGGTGTGTGCGGCAAGAGGATACCGGCTCACCCTGACCATGCCCGAGACCATGAGCATCGAGCGGAGAAAACTCCTGAAGCATCTGGGTGCGGAACTCATTCTCACGCCGGGCGGAGAGGGCATGAAGGGTGCTATCAGCAAGGCGGAGGAGATCCTGAAAGCTACCCCGGGGGCCTATATGCCCAATCAGTTTACCAACCCGGCCAACCCTGAAATCCACCGGAAGACCACCGCCGAGGAGATCTGGCGGGATACCGACGGTAATGTGGATATCGTTGTTTCAGGTGTGGGGACCGGTGGGACCATCACGGGTGTGGCCGAGGTGATCAAGGCGAGAAAGCCCTCCTTCCGGGCCGTTGCCGTCGAACCGGCCGACTCGCCCGTTCTCTCCGGTGGGAAGCCCGGACCCCACAAGATCCAGGGGATCGGGGCGGGATTTATCCCCGAGGTCCTCAATGTTGCTGTCATCGATGAGGTTGTGACCGTCTCCAATGAGGATGCCTTTGAAACGGCCAGAAGGTTGGGGAAAGAGGAAGGCATCCTATGCGGCATCTCATCGGGTGCGGCTGCATGGGCCGCCCTGGAAGTGGCCCGCAGGTCGGAAAATGAAGGGAAACAGGTCGTGGTCATTCTGCCCGACACCGGGGAGCGTTATCTGAGCACGGACCTCATTGTGGCGTGAATTAAGATGACTTCGTTGGAAGCCGGTTTATGCCGCAAGCGGCAGCCTATGAGGTACGAAGAGGAGCCGAACCTGACAATCTTTTTCAGACCCTTTCTAAACACTTCGGAGGGGATGGACGCCGATTTGGGGTTTAGCGTAAATTCATAGAAGCTCGTGGGGTTTGGAGACGTAAACCCCAAATAGTCGTCCATGTCGGTGTTTGGTGCCAAGTGCACCATGAGAAAGGGTCCGAAAAAGACCCTCACGCTCGGCTCCTTGACTCCGGCGGATGAGACGACTTCGTTAGAAGCTGGTTTATGCCGCATACGGCAGCCTATGAGCAACGAAGAGGAACCGAACCTGACAATCTTTTTCAAATGCTTTCTAAACACATCGGAGGATATGGACGGCGATTTGCGGTTTATCCCTAGGGCACGGCAGCGCGTAAGGTTTGGGAAACGTA
>JBAPTR010000034.1:0-2122 GCA_049282265.1 Desulfatiglandaceae bacterium
GGGAATCAGTACATCCTTGACTTCCACCGAAATCACATTAATGCCCCATGGCTCGGTGCGCACATCAATGATCTTCTGCAGCTCCTCGCTGATCTTTTCCCTGCCTTCCAGCATGTCCGAAAGCATGGTCTTGCCGATGACATCTCGGAGAGCCATTTGGGAGGCCCAACTTATAGCGCTTTGATAGTCGGCTACATCCAGGGCCGCCTTCTTGGGGTCCTGACGCCACATCATTTCTTTTTGGCCATACGTTGTAAAATACCCTTCATTTTATTTAATTCCTGACCATATTTTGTCCAGTCGGCATTTTTTAGATAATCCAGGGCCTTATTGTAATGGTTCAGGGCCTCTTGTGCCACGTCAGACATTGGCCCTGTTGGCAATCCGGTGAGGGCTTTTTGTATTTGCGCGGGAGGAACGGCCTCTAAAGAAAACACGGCTCGCAGGGTATCATCCAGATTATCGCGCATTTGCAATTGATCTCCAAGCGCAACGATGACACGTTTTAATTCCGGCATCTTGCTTTGTTCCGACTGGAGGTAAACAGGCTCTACATACAGGAAAGAATGCTCAATCGGGATAACAAGCAAATTCCCTCGAATCACGCTGGACCCCATTTGTCCCCAGAGAGTCAACTCGGAAGAGATATCGGGTTTTTGGTTTATCCGGGCGTCAATTTGCAATGGGCCGTAAATCAACTTTTTCTTGGAGAGACTGTACTCCAGTAATTGGCCGTAATTATCGCTGTCACACCGCGCGCACAGCCAGGCCACCATATTGTTCTTCTTTGATGGTGTGAAAGGGACCATCAAAATAAACTCCTCCGATTTGGTGTCCGGTAACCTCATAATGATATAATAAGGCAACATTGGCTGCTCATTCTGATTGTAAACCTCCGTCGGCAGACTCCACAAATCTTCCTGGTTATAGAAGACCTGGGGGTTTGTCATGTGGAATGTCTTGTACATTTCTCCCTGGATCAGGAACAGATCCATGGGGTAACGTATATGCTTCTTTAGAAATGCAGGCATCTCGCTGATGGGTTTAAACAGGGTGGGAAAAATTTTCTCATAGGTCTGAACCAGCGGATCTGAAGGGTCAATGATATAATAGGAAACGTCTCCGTTATATGCATTAATGACTACCTTTACGGAATTGCGAATGTAATTGATTCCCCTGTTGTTTTGTGACTGGGAAAGAGGCTGTGAGTAAGGAAACATGTTCGACGTGGTATATGCGTCATGAATCCAGTACAAGTTACCATCCTCGCCCACTACCAGGTAGGGATCGGAGTCATACGCCAGGAAAGGTGCAATTGTATTGTCGCGGTCCGTGATGATTCGATGGAACATGATACGGCTCGTGTTTGTCAGGTAGTCGGTCAGCAAGATGTTTATGTCCGAAAAATTCCAGGTGTAAATCAGCCTTCGAAAAAGGCTGGAAAGCCGGACCCCACCCTTTCCCTGATAGGAGGTATACACATTTTGATTGCCGCTTGGGTAATCGAACTCTTTGGTCTTGGTGTTGACAAGGGCATACTGATCGGTTTGCTCGCCATAGTAGATTTCCGGACGGGTAATAGATAAGATGTTTGAGCTGGGAGGGATGTCTTGTACAATGAGATCAGGCATGCCATCTTCTGTGACCTCGTTTACAGGGCTCATGGCCAGGCCGTAACCGTGTGTGTATTTCATATGTATGTTGAGCCAGGTGCTTGCGCGGGCCGGGAGCTTCGAAGGAGGCAATTCCCTGGCTGCAAGGGCGACCTCCGTATAGTTCTCCTTGAAATGATAGCGATCCACATCCACATTTTTGAAATTATAATAAAGCCGGATTTCCTGCAATTGTCTGTAGGTCTCGATCAACGGCCGGGTATCCCAGAGCCTGATGTTATGGATTGTGGCCTTATTCTCCTTTATGTCATCGTAGGTTATGGATTGCCGAACCGGAAAAGGTTTTTCTTTGATCTTGTTCAACCCAAACGCCAGACGGGTGAATTTTATGTTATGGAGGATATAGGGTGTTTCCTTTGTCAGCTCGGTGGGCTTGACCGAATATTGTTCAATCAGGGCGGGATAAATCCAGGAAAAACCTATGAGGACCACAAAATAGACCCCGATGG
>JBAPTR010000035.1:0-26212 GCA_049282265.1 Desulfatiglandaceae bacterium
GTGCGATTGGACTGAAGGAGGGGATGACTTGGCTTAGGACCACACGCAGAATATTGGCACCGTTCTTAAGCGCTGAGGCAAGATATATTCCCGCCGGAAAGGAGTGACCCGGGCCTCCCCGTGGTTACAATTGCCCCAAAGGTTTTTCGATTTTCCGTTTTCTTATCTATCGTAGGTAAGCCGAATATCGAGCTGAACGATTTTACCGGTCTCCTGCGAAGAAATCTCCGGCAAGGTCTCGATCGAACCGATTCCGGACAGTTTCTCCAGAAAATCGGCCACTTTCCCGACCGGGATCTCCACGGAAAAACGGCCGGGTCTCCCGGTGGGTTCTTCATAATCGGTGCGGAGGATCCGGCCACCTGCCTCCCTGGTCCATTGACTCATTCTCGCCGAAAGCTGATCATATCCGCCGGCTACTGAAATGGTTGCCCTGTCCGCTGCCCTCTTTGTGGGGACAACGCCCGGAACCGGCGCAGATTCTTCAGCCAGGTCGGCCTCCGCGGAAGACGCTTTTCCCGCCGGGACATCCTTGGGCGCCTTTGTTCCCCCCACCTGATCCAGATAGCCTTCTTTTCGCTTGCGGGCAGTGCGCACCAGCTTTTTTTCCGCAGGAGGAGAGGATTTTCTCAGGCGGCTTGAGGTATATTCATTCCCTTTCGAGACCCGGAGGACCAGTTGAATGGGTTTCTCCGTCTTTTTCTCCTCAGTGGCCTCGGCCTTCATGAGGGCAGGGGCGGGCCTGGTGGCCTTCTGAGGTTTTATAGCCTGTGGAGCGGCGTCCATCGTCTTCTCCGCAGCCACCCGTCTCCCGGGTTCCTGCATGAGAGTGGTCACCTCTTCCTGGGTTCCCATATTATGAAACACGAGAAAGACCAGTAGGCCGGCGGTAGCCCAGGAAGCCACCTGGATGGGAATCTTCAGGCGAAAAGGAAGAAAGAGACTTTTAAAAATCCTGGACCACCACGAACGTCGTTCAATCCGTTGATGAACGCCTTCCATGAAACCCTTGGGCGCCTCCATGATATCCAGGGATCCGAGGGTTTGAATCATCCCTTTAAGGGCTTCCAGTTCGTCCCTGCAATCCGCGCACATCTTCAGATGGTCCTCGACCTTTGCCGCCTTTTCCGTATTGAGGACGCCATCGATGTATTCGGACAGGTGTCTTTTTGTTTGAGAGCATTCCATTTTAGATCACGCCTTGAAGCCTGTTTTTCAGGCCGAGCCTGGCCCTTGCCAGTTTGGATTTGACCGTTCCGAGGGGGTAACCGGTTATGGTGGAAACCTCAGCATAGGATAGTCCTTCCAGGTCCCTCAGGATGATCACGGATTTCTGTTTTTCAGGAAGAGAGTCAATGGCCTTTTGAATCAGCATCATCTTCTCTTTCCTCAGAAGCAAACCGTTTGGTGTCGGCCCTTCATCCCTTAGGGTTACTGCAGGGTTGCTGCCTTCCCCATTTCCGGGATCAGAGAGCGGCACCATCTTTTTTCTGTGCCTGAACTGGGAGGACTTGAGCCTGTTCTTACAGGTGTTGACTGCGATTCGATAGAGCCAGGTCGAGAAATTGGATTCCATCCTGAAGCGTTTCAGGGAGGAAAAAACCTTGACGAAAGTCTCCTGGGCGGAATCGTTCGCTTCCTGATAGTCTCCTAGAAACCGGTAACACACGCTGAATACCCGGTCTTTGTGTTTCAGCATGATTTTGTCAAATGCAGACCGATCCCCTGCCTTGAAGTCCCTGACCCATTGCATGTCCTTTTCACGATCTTTTTCACTTCCGTCTGTGTTCATTTATATTGGACACTGGAATGGTAGGAAATGTTCCGAATTTTCGAAAAAAACGCCTCAGCTCGCTTTAGGAGCACCATGAGGGTTTCCCGCGGGTATGATGATGATTGCCGGATTACAGCAAACATCCGCCGGAGACGGGTATGTGAATATCCAGCACATCCCGGGGCCTAAGTTCATAGTCAAACCCTTTTTGTTTCCCGATGACAAACACGTGAATCATGAGGTCGTCAAAGGATTTCGTAGGACCCGGAGAACGGATCTTTTCAAGGAGTTCCAGGATCTTCGTGCCCGGCTCCGCCTCCATGATCAAATCCTTCCCTGACGCTAAGAGGGTTCTCAATTTTTCGGTAAACCCGACGGCAAATATGGACTTTATCCTGATCTTCATGTATAGCTCCCAAAGACGATGAGCCTTCTTTGACGCCATCATACCTGTTCCTACAACTCGAAACAAGCTCTCTGATTATAGGTCATGGGCGACACTGGTGTACAACCGAACTTGACAATCTTTTTCACGTTCTTGTGCTGAAACCCGTTTTGAGGCGCTATGGGGTTTCGTACGAAGATCAGATGAACGGGATGTTCCTGAAGCGGCGTCATTTCGGCCCTGGAAAAAGACGCATTTTTTCTTTTGCAGGACGGCAATGCTTAGGCTACTATGACGACCACCAGGAAAAGGAGGGATCGGAATGGAAACGCCCAACAAGGGTACAGGGTACGAAAAGGGGAGCAACCCGACCACACCCCAACCCAATTTTATCCGCAACATTATTGCACGGGATTCTGAAACGAACAGGTTCGGCGGCCGTGTCCACACCCGGTTTCCTCCCGAACCGAACGGTTATCTGCACATCGGACACGCCAAGTCCATCTGCCTCAATTTCGGACTGGCCGCTGAAAACAACGGGCTCTGCAATCTGAGATTCGATGACACCAATCCCACGAAAGAAGAACAGGAATACGTGGAATCCATCATCGAAGACGTGCGGTGGCTGGGTTTCGACTGGGGTGAGAGGAAATTCTATGCCTCCGATTACTTTGACAAGCTCTACGATTTTGCCCTTCAACTGATCCGGAAGAGCAAGGCCTATGTCTGCGACCTGAATGCCGACGAAATCAGAGAGTATCGTGGGACACTCACGAAACCGGGCAAAGAGAGTCCCTTCCGGAACCGTTCCGTGGAGGAAAATCTCGACCTGTTCGAGCGCATGCGGGCCGGTGAGTTTGAGGACGGGTCACGGGTGCTGAGGGCCAAGATCGACATGGCCTCTCCCAATCTGAACATGAGAGATCCCGTTATTTACCGCATCCTGCACGCGGAACACCACCGGACAGGCAACAAGTGGTGCATCTATCCCATGTATGATTTCACCCACGGCCAGTCCGATTCCATTGAAGGGGTCACCCACTCCATCTGCACCCTGGAATTCGAGGATCACCGCCCGCTTTATGACTGGTTTCTCGATGAACTGGAGATCTACCATCCCCAGCAGATCGAATTCGCCCGGCTTAATCTCACCTACACGGTCATGAGCAAGCGGAAGCTCTCGGGTCTGGTGGAGGACGGCCATGTGACGGGATGGAACGATCCCAGGATGCCCACCCTTTCGGGACTTCGAAGACGCGGGTACACCCCCGAGGCCGTGAGGAACTTCTGCGAACGCATCGGGGTGGCCAAGCGGGACAGCATGGTGGACATGGCCCTGCTGGAACACTGCCTCCGTGAGGACCTGAACAGGCGGGCGCCCAGGGTCATGGGCGTCCTGCGTCCTCTGCGCGTGGTGATCCAAAACTATCCGGAAGACCAGATGGAAGAACTGGAGGCCGTCAACAACCCCGAAGATCCCGGTATGGGAACCAGGCAGGTGTCCTTTTCCCGCGTCATCTACATAGAAAGGGACGATTTTCTGGAAGACCCGCCAAAGAAGTTCTTTCGTTTGGGACCGGACCGTGAAGTGAGGCTGCGTTACGCCTACTTTATCAAATGCATTGGTGTGGTGAAGGACGAAGAGACGGGAGAAATCCTTGAACTGCGCTGCACCTACGACCCTGCCACAAAGGGGGGCTATGCCCCGGACGGACGCAAGGTCAGGGGTACCCTTCACTGGGTTTCGGCCGCTAACGCTCTCGAAGCGGAGGTAAGGCTGTACGACAGCCTGTTTTTGAAACCGAATCCGGCAGAGGAGAGCGGGGAGGGCGGCTTTACGGATTTTCTTAACCCGAACTCCATTGAGATCCTGAAACCGTGTTATCTGGAGAAGCGTCTGGCGGGGGCCGCTCCAGACAGTTTCTATCAGTTTGAACGGCAGGGCTATTTCTGCATGGATCTTTTCGACTCCTCGCCCGGTGCCCCGGTGTTCAACCGGACGGTCCCCCTCAGGGATACCTGGGCCAAGATTCAAAAGGCGCAGAGCAGGTCTTGACCCGGCCGAGCGGGCCAAGGCAAATCCCAATGTCAAATTACACTGAAGTCCCTTCCTTGATGTAGACATCCCGTTTTGGGTAGGGGATCTCTATCCCCTCCCGGGTAAATGTCTCTTTCACGTGGTCCGTGACAAACGAAATGGTGTCCATTCGTTTCCTGGGATCCCTGATCCACACCCTGGCCTCCAGGTTCACGGCGGAATCCCCAAAGCTTTTCACGACGACCTTGGGAGCCGGGTCCTTCAGCACCCACTCCAGATCCAGGCAGATGGAGACAATAGCCTCTTTGGCCTTCTGGACGTCGGCATCGTATGCAATTCCCACGGGGATCCGCACCCTGATTTCCTCAGTAATCGTCGTGTAGTTGATGATGTCCCGTTTCATGATCTCGTTGTTGGGGATCACGATCACGATATTGTCGGTGGTCCTTATCTTGGTGGCCCTGAGTCCTATATCCAGGACATCCCCCCACGTGGCGGAGTTGGCAGGGGCCGACCAGACCTCAATGCGGTCCCCCACCTCAAAGGGTCGGTCAATGATGAGCAGGACTCCGGCGATGAGGTTGGACAGGGTGTCCTTGGCGGCAAACCCGATGGCAATCCCTGCCACACCGGCGCCCGCCACGAACGGCATGATGTTCAGCCCCAGCACATCGAGGGCCAGGATCCCGCCCGTCGTATAGATGATGACCCCGGAAAACTTTTTTGAGAGGTCCAGGATCACGTCATCCACCTGTGTCTTGGTTCTGGCGGCCAGGGTTTTCTCCAGAAAAGGGAGAAGACGGCTGACGATGCTCTGGGAGAGAGACGTTATGAGGAGGACGAGGCCGGCAAAAAAGATCCTTTCGGCATTGGGCGCCTGGATCAGGCGAAGAGCGAAAGCGCCGAGCAGGATCAGGATGCAATAGTGGCCCCCGCGTTTGATGACCGGGAAGATCCGTCCTTCCCTGCCGAGCACGGGATGTCCCTCATAGCGCTTTTCAAGACCTGCCGTGATCCGGTTGAAGATCCACCAGGCCAGCGCGGCTGCCAGCAGGAGGATAAGGACGTAGATGCCGTCCCTCACAAAGGGTTTCGGTTCTGCGATGACCAGTCCCATCAGTCGATCGAGAAAATCTTTCACCTTTTGCCCCCTATGAAAAGTTCTTCCGGGGCTCTCACAGCATCACATTTAACCACAGATGCCACCCCTCATTCGGGGGAATCGATCTTCAGGTGTCTCTCCAGCTCTCCCTTTGGAATCCCCAGGCAATACAGGACGTTGGTGATCTGGCCCGTGCTCAGGACGCCATCCGCCCGGACACCGGTTCCCTGGGGCTTGAAGGCGATGGAGAGCCCTGCGTTCTCGATAAAATGCGATCCCACCGAACCGTCCCCCACGGCAATCACCTGCTCCGGACCGATGTTTTCCACCTTCATGATGAATTCAAGGATTTCCTGCTTCGTATTGCTGGTGATGACGGGCTCGGCCAGTTTCCCTGTGATCATCCCGTTTTCATCAACCTCAAGGCTATTGGAGAAGGCATAATCCACGCCTGCCTCCTCCAGGATCTTCTTTAACAGGAAATTGAACCCGGATGACAGGAGCGCAATCTTGAACCCCATGGATTTCAGGATTCTGATCAGTTCAAAAGACCCGGGATTCAATTGGAGGACATTGCTGAAGGCCTCGAATTCATGTATGGGGATACCCCGCATGCTCTTTGCATTTTGCACCAGCGTCTGGAGCTGATCTTCTCCCTGATCAACAGGTCCTATGTAGCTGGAAATTTCTCCCAGTTTTCCCCTGACTCTCTCCAGGAATTCCCGAAGGGACTGCTCCTGGAGCAGGCTGGATTCCACGTCGAAAACGACAAGTTTTTTCAGTTTTCTGAAGATGTCCTCACTCTGGATCACCACACTCTGGTCCATTTCCCGGCACAGTTCCCTCAAGGCTGCCGACATTTCGTCGATCGCCTCCCCACGGGATGCATGCGAACCTAACTCCATGCAACTGGAGTCTATCACCATCTCCACAGAGAAAAAATCTCCCCGGGCAATCATCCTGCAGCGTTCTATGTTGATACTGAGCTGGTAAAAAAACCGGGAGACCGCCGCCATGATGCCCGGCCGGTCCAGCCCCAGGATGGTGATCAGGTGATTTTCCTTTCGGGGAGGATGGCCCGGCTTATTTTCACCCTGGCCTGTGACCATGATCTTGAGCCCCGTTTCCGCCTCAAGGAGGATCAGGGAATGCTGAATTTCTTCGATGGAACGGCGGGACTCCGAAAAATCAACGATGAGAAATATGGAAAAAAGGCTCCTCCTGCAGGTCTCTTCAATGTCCAGGATATTCCCGTCCAGATCGCGTATCTTTGCTGCGATCCTGGAAACAAGACCGGGAGAATCGAATCCCACCGCCGACAAGGTCATCAGTTTTTCCCGTTTTTTGGTGATCACCGTCCTATTCCCCCTTGTCGTAGAATACAAACAATTCTTCTTCATAATATCTTCCATTGACAATCTGGCCCGGTCCGAATCGCTTCATGTCCTTTTTTTCCAGCAGGGCAACGAATCTCCTGTTGATTTCATCAAGGGAGATATCTTCCTTGAGCCAGCGGGTCGGAACATTCACATTTATGGGCCGCGCGGGAATCAGGTGTCTGGTGGCCTTCGGGGCAAATTTCTTCCCCTGCATGACGGCCTTGACAACCATCGCCTTGCTGATACGTGGCGTCCAGATGACTACCCTGCCATCCTTCAGTCCATCGAATAAATCACATTCGGTAACACTCTGGCAAGGAATGTAGCGCAAATCCATGCCTTTTTCAACCAGCCTGTTCTGGCACTGTTCCAGCACATCATAGGCGCTCACGGCATCATACACTGTGCCCCTCTTGAACCGGACAATGCAAAAGGAGTCGACACTCTGGATTCCCCAGCAGAAGGGGTCTTCACGCAAGAGTCTTTCAAAATCTCCTTTTGCCGCCACCACACGCAAGGTCCCTTTCATCTCCATGATGACGGCCCGCAGATCCACCGGGCTGGAGGCGTTTTCAAGCAGTCTGAACCAGTAGTGCAACTGGGTAGCGTCATTGAGATAATCGATTCGGCACACAGGTATGTATTTGAAATTCAAGGCCTTGAAAACGAAAAAGCGGTGGTGGCCATCCAACACCATGTAATTCTTGTCGACGATGACGGGGTTCTGGAGGTTGGTCCAGTTGGAGAATTCGAGGATGAGTTCACTGACCGCATGGGGGATCACTGCTTCATGCGGCACCAGAGATGTCACGGGCACCATCTCGAGTTGCAGTTCCAGGCTGTCAGTCTGTATACAGTACATGGGCCTCCCTAAAGCAGACCGTGAAGTTCCTGGAGGACTTCCCGGTATTCATCACCCTTGAAACAGAACTGGAGATCCTGAAACCTTTGGCGCAGTTTCCTCACCTGATCCGATACCTGGAGCCCGTCCTCGATGACGTCTCCCATAAGGTTGGCCAGGGTCTGAAAATCTCCCTCCCGCATGCCGAAACGGGTCATTTCAGAGACACCCGTCCTCAGGGCGCCGGCGGCGGTGAATCCTTCTTCATCCGGGGCCGTCTGGTAGTTGCAGATGATATGGTTTGCCTCCAGTCGCCGCGCGATCTCGGGACCCCGTGCGTAGCCTACACGCACCACCACCTGGTGGGTTTCGGTGAAATCAATGGCCGGGTCACCCGCCACCTCCAGCCCGCGGTCGCTGAGGGCGTGGGCAAAGGTCTTGGCATTGGCGATGACCCTGGACTGGTAGTCATCCTTGAAGTGGTTCATTTCGTAGGCCGCCATGAGAAGACCCAGCATGGTTCCCAAGTGGTGATTGGATACGGAGCCGGGGAACGTGCGCCTGCGCAAGGCCTCCCAGAGTTCATACCGTTCCTCCTCTTCTTGAAAACGGCTGCCCGCGACCCCACGTTGTGTTCCGAAAAAGGTCTTGTGGGTGGACCCGGTCACCAGGTCCGCCCCCTCCTCAAACGGTTTCTGGAAATGGGATCCCACGAGTCCCAGCACATGAGCCATGTCATACATGAGTATGGCGTTGATTTTCTGATCGTCCAGGAACTGTCTGATTTCCCTCACCGGTTCCCTGTGGAGGACCATGCTCTTCCCCAAGATGATGAGTTCGGGTCTCGTCTGATCGATCAGATCGAGGGTCGCCGGTAAATCCATCTTATAGGGGTTTTCCCGGAGCACCGGGAAATTGACCACCGCGGGCCGCTCGGTCTGTGGGTCCCGTGCCACGAAGTCCCTGAGCGCCCCCATGGGTTGTGCACTGAGATGTCCCCCTTTTCCAAGATAGTTGTTCATCACCCGGCGGATCCGCCTGGGTTCACTCCGGCGATCGGTCCTGTTCAGATAATCCACCACGGCACTGAACACGGCCGCATTGGCCATTTGCCCGCTGATGAGCCGCGTCTCTACCTCCTCGCAACCCAGGAATTTCCGCATCTCCTGCTCGAGATGCTGCTCGACCTCCTCTATGAACGCCGTTCCCTGGTAATAGAAGATTTCCGCGTCATGAAAGGCCTTGGAGTCCCGGTGCTCGGCGTAACGAAACGCCGGGTCCATGATGGAAAGCAGACGGGCCATGGGGGAAATGGTCATCTCGGAAGGAATGAGATTGATGCACTCCCGCTGCCGCCACTCGGTGTTTTCCGCGGCTTTTTTGAGGAGCGCCAGGGGTCCTTTCGCTTCAGATGTTCCCTCTGCTTCCACGGAGGTTTCTTCCCCCTCCACAACAATGGGCCGGGCAAAGGGCGGGGCCTCCGAGCGCATGTGAAAGGGGACCACAACAGCGTGGATCCGTTTCCCCCGAACCTCGATTTCAAGGCCGTCCCCCTCAATAATGTCGTTGTCCACGTAAGCGAGACCTATGGCCCTCATGCCATGTCCATCGGTCCGGACCGATTCGAGTCCCTCCCCTTCGAACACCCAGTAAGGAACCATCGTACCGCTGGTCACATATCCCACGTGTCTTGCGTTTCTAAAGACTTTCGCCCCTGCCCGCGCGATGCCTCGGCCCGTCAGAGCCACCGGCTGGACCATCCGGGGGAGTCGCGTGAGCCCGGAGAAATCCCTCCTGGAAATCTTGGCAAGGTCCTCAAACTGCCCGGCCAGGGCCTCCCTGCCCACGTATGCCCCCTTTAGCGGGGAAAAGCTGACGGCAATCTTTGTTATGGGAACCGCCAGGATCGGGATTTCTTCGCCGTCGGGGTCTTCACCAAGTTCATGGCCATAGAGGGGCAGACCGGCCTCCAGACGGAGCGTGTCTCTGGCTCCAAGGCCTATGGGAACCGCTCCCTTTTCCTGAAGAAGCCGCCACAATTTGATGCCGTGATCGCGTTCCACAAAGAGTTCAAAGCACAGGGGCTCTCCCGTGTATCCCGTGCGTGCCACCCTCGCCTCGAAACCGGCGATGGTTACTATGCCTACACCATTGCGCACAGGATCGGGAAATCGCCCGGACTCCGTGAGTTCCAGCAGTATTTCCCGCGAGCGCGGTCCCTGCAGGGCCACCATGGCCATGTCTTCGGTGGCATCCATGAGTTGCAGATCTTCGAAACCCTTTGCAAGCCCCTGGAGATATGCCCAGTCTTTCTCGCGATTGGAGGCGTTCACTACCAGGATATATTCCTTCTCATCGAAACGATAGAGGTAGGCGTCGTCCACAGCACCACCCGTTTCGTTCGGGATGAGCGTGTAATGTGAACCGACACCCAGCGGATCGAGGGCCTCGGCGTTGTTGGTCAGCACATGCTGCAGAAACTCGCAGGCCCGACTTCCCCTCACCCGGAACCGTCCCATATGGGAGACGTCAAAAATGCCCGCCCCTTTCCTCGTCTCAAGATGTTCGGTTACGATTCCCGAGGGGTACTGGATGGGCATTTCCCACCCGCCGAAATCCACCATTTTGGCCCCCAGGGTCTTGTGTTCATCAGAGAAAACGGTCTTCATGACCCCTGCCATAGTCTCAAGCCCTCCCTATCCGGTACTTCATGCAGGTACACATCCATGCAAAGACGACAACGCCGGCAACGATCGCCTAAAAGGGGTCCCCGCCCTGCCTTGCCTCAATTCCTACATACCACCACTTTCTTCGTGTTTCAAGAAAAACGTCAAATATTTTTGAGGATTTCATAAAAAACTGAGGCTATATTGATCATATTTGCAATTTTTTGCGGCAGAAATTCTCGATCGAGTTTCGGGGGTGGGAGAACAAGGATGGCCAGGCGTGTGTCCTGATCCACCGCCGGATTCCCGACGGCCGCCACGAACCCCTGCCCCGGATGACCTGGTTTCGCACGCGTTTGCAATACTTTTTGACTCTCCACAAAAAGGCTGATATCCTATACGGCATGAAAATTTTCAATCTCCTTCATACCAAACTGGTATTTCTCGACATTCCCCTACCTGACAAAGAGGCGGTCCTCCGGTTCGTGGCCGAGGCCTTTGCCACACGGGGCATCGTAAAAGACGCCGATCTGCTTTATGAAGGCATAAAGGAACGGGAAGAGACCATGAGCACCGGCATCGGCGGGGGCATCGGTATCCCCCATGCCATCAGTGGAGAAGCCGAAGCCCCGGCTATTCTCATCCTGCGGCTTGCACAACCGCTCGACTTCGAGGCCCTGGATCGTGTTCCGGTGGACGTGATAGCCTCCCTCGTGGTCCCGGAGAACCAGACCGACCTCCATCTTCAAATCCTTGCAGCTCTCGCCAGGCTCTGTCAGTCACCGGGATTTCTCCAGGCGGTTCGCGACGCCGGAGATCCTGCATTGCTCCTTGAGGAATTCAGGCGGCTGGAAGAAAACATCGCCTTTCATTCATGACAAAACGCTGGTCAAGACCGAACGGGTATCGAAGCGTACTCGCCATAAGCCTGCCCATGGTGGCAACCATGGGTTCCATTACCCTTATGCAGTTCACGGACAGGGTATTCTTGGCCAACTACTCGGTAGACGCCATCTCCGCCGCGCTTCCCGCGGGAATCGCCGCCTTTACCTGCCTCAGTTTTTTCATGGGGGTTGCCAATTACACAAACGCCTTCGTGGCGCAGTATACCGGCGCCGGTGTCCGCTCCCGGGTGGGTGCAGCCCTCTGGCAGGGCATATACTTCTCCCTTGCGTCCGGGGTCATCCTCGCCTCCTTCGCCTTGGTTTCAGGGCCTCTATTTGACCTCATCGGTCACTCACCCCAAATCCGGGCCCTTGAGAAGGTCTATTTCAACGTCCTCACGCTCGGCGGAGGCATTACGGTCCTGGCCTCGGCCATGGCATGTTTCTATATCGGCCGGGGTCTGACATGGACGGTGATGTTGATACACATGGCCGGCGCCGCCGTCAACATCCCTCTGGACTACTGTCTCATCAACGGCATCGGCCTTTTTCCGGAGCTGGGCATTTTCGGGGCGGCAATCGCCACCGTAACGGCCTATGGAGTCATCCTGGCCGCACTGTCCATACTCATTTTCTCCACGTCCAACAGGCGCAGGTTCGGGACCTGGAGCGGGCGAGCCTTTGACAGGCAACTCTTTTTCAGGCTCATGCGTTACGGTCTGCCGAGCGGCATACAGTTCTTCCTCGAAATTGCCGGTTTTACATTTTTTATCCAGATGCTGGGCCGCCTGGGCGATCTGGAACTGGCCGTATCCAATATCGTCCTCTCCATAGAATCTCTCGCCTTCCTGCCCATGGTGGGTTTTCATATCGGCACCGCCACCCTCGTGGGACAGGCCATCGGGAGAAATCGGCCGGAGGACGGTTCCTACGCGACCACCAGCGCATTCCACCTCACCCTGCTCTATATGTTGTGCGTTTCAACCCTGTTCGTGCTGATGCCCGGTCCCCTGCTCAGGCTCTTCATCTCCGCCCGCACCACATCCCCGGAATACGCCGGCATCATGAACCTGGGCGTGATCCTCCTCCGATTCGTGGCGGTTTTCTGCCTGTTTGACTCTCTCAACCTGGTATTTTCAGGGGCCATAAAGGGTGCGGGCGACACGCACTTCATCATGTGGACCATCGGCGCATTGTCTCTGGGGATGATGATCATACCCTCCTATCTTGCAGTGACGGTCTTCAACGCGGGGCTCTATGTCCTCTGGACATTGGCCACCATCTATGTCTGCGGGCTGGGTCTGGCATTCATGCTCCGCTACAGAAATGGGAAATGGAAAAAGATGCGCGTGATCGAGGAGCAGCATCCACTTCCCATCAAAATCTAGCCAAGGAAAGACCGTCAAGATGATTGCCTTCCACTCCAGGTCTCCGAGCAAGACACTCCACGGTCCCGGCCTTTTGGAGGTTCCTCAATGGATTTTGTGCCTCGTTATTGGACATCAAACAGGCTGAGTTGTCCGGGCTGCTCTCTTTTCTTTTTCTTTTCCTCGGCAATCTTCCGGTTGATCTCTGCTCGTCGCGCCTTTTTCTCCGCAGCCTTTTGTTCTTTGAGGCGCTCCTATTCAGCCATGTATTTTTGGAACTCCCTTTCTTCTTTCTCGCCCATAAATTCAACCACGATCTCGGGTTTAGGCAACATGCTCTTAGGAATTATCAAACCATTTGGAAGCTCAACGAATGTCAATGCATCTGAAATTTTAGGACTGAAAAAGCCTTGAGCGCCAATCCCAAAATTGCAGGCCTTTTCAATCTGGGTTGCTTTGCTGCCGATGGTTGATTTCTTGGTCCGGAAGAAGTCGCAGATGGTGTCGGCTGAAAGAAACATGTCATTGTCCACATCAAACAGAAAATTGAGGCGGGCGATGACATAGATATTTGAGGCCGCTCTGGGTCAGTTCTTCGCTATTGCCGTCGGCGGTGGTTGCATCGTTCCCTGGGCCGTGATCCCGACCGCAGCCATTATCGGGACCGACCCCGTAGAGGTGGCACGCCGAAATCTGGTGCCGACACTCTGTGGACTCGTGTCCGTTTTGATTGTCGCCATTTTCATGCTCTAGCCGGCCGTTCCGACCGGACTGATTTCCCCTGAAAGCTCCGGCCCGGTAGGCCGGGGCCTTCAGGGGGATGTCTCCAAGTCGGCTTCGGACATCATTTTCACTCTGAACCCGGGACTTCCCTCATCAAAGGATCTGACTCAAAAAGAGCTTGGTCCTGTCGTGGGTGGGGTTCTTGAAGAAGTGATCGGCGGTCCCTTCTTCCACGATCTGCCCGCCATCCATGAAAATGACCCTGTCCGAGACCTCCCGGGCGAATCCCATTTCATGGGTCACCGCAACCATGGTCATTCCCTCCCGAGCCAGGGTCTTCATGACGTCCAGAACCTCGCCGATCATCTCGGGGTCCAGGGCTGAAGTGGCCTCGTCAAACATCATGATCTTGGGCTGCATGGCCAGGGCGCGGGCGATGGCCACCCGCTGCTGCTGGCCGCCGGAAAGCTGGGCGGGATAGACACTTTCCTTTTCCGCGATTCCCACCTTTTTGAGCAGATCCCTGGCGATCTTGAGCGCCTTTTCTTTGTCCCTCTTGCGCACGATCAGCTGGGCCAGGGTCACGTTTTCGAGGACCGTCTTGTGGGGGAAGAGATTGAAATGCTGAAACACCATGCCCAGCTCTTCCCTTACCTTGTTGATATTCGCCTTCTTGGCCAGGATGTCTTGGCCATCGATGATGATTTCGCCGCTGTCCACCTCTTCCAGGCGATTCAGACACCTCAGAAAGGTGCTTTTCCCGGACCCGCTGGGGCCGATGATGACCACCACTTCACCCTTTTGGATGTGGGTTGAAAAATCGACCAGTGCCTTCACTTCCCTGCGATTGGGGGTCTTGAAGGTCTTGTAAAGGTTCTTTACCCTAATCACTGACGGCAAGCCTCCTTTCGATGTATTGGGTGGCCATGGAAAGGGTGGAGGTCATCACCAGATAAAGAGCGGCCACTGTAAAATAGATTTCAAAGGCACTGTAGGTCCTGGCAACGGCCTGCTGGCCCTGGAACATGAGATCGGCCAGGGCAATGACGGAAACCAGAGACGAGTCCTTGATCAGGGAAATAAACTGTCCTGCCAGGGGGGGGACGATGCGTTTGAAGGCCTGGGGGAGGATGACATGGCGCATGGCCTTTGCATAGGACATGCCCAGGGATCGCGCGGCCTCCGCCTGCCCCTTGTGAATGGACTGGATGCCTGCCCGCACGATTTCACCCACGTAGGCCCCTTCAAAGATGGCCAGGGCGGCAGTCCCAGCAGCGAATGCCGAGAGCCTCAGCATGGATCCGGCAAAAAAGTAGATGATGTATATCTGCACCAGGAGCGGGGTATTCCGGATGATCTCTACGAAGGTGAAGGCAATGCCGCGGGTGATAGGTTCACTTGAAAGCCTGCAGATGCCCAGGACGGTCCCGAGAACGATGGCGAAGACGATGGCCACCGCTGAGATCTTCAGGGTCAGGATGAAACCGATCATCAGGACCCCCAGGTGCAGGCTCGGCTTCGTTTCATACGCGAATCTTGTTCCGTAGTAGAACAGCATCTGCGGGATCTGTTCCCAGTGCCAGATGTAGGTAATACCCCTGTTCATAAGGAAATAGTAGACCAACCCGAGGATCACGGCGAGGACGGCCAGGGTTATTATGGATCGTTTTCCGAAGACCAAAATGAACCTCCTCTGATAGAAGAAGGGGGGCGAAAAACGCCCCCCTTTTCATTACTGTTTCTTCGCCATTTCTTTTACATAATCCACAAACCATTTTTGTTTCATCTTGTCCCAGCGTCCGTCGCCGCGGACTTGCCGCAGGAAGTTGTTGAGGAAGTTCAGGAAGTCCGGATCGCCTTTCCGGATCGCCCAGGCAAGGGGTTCATAGGTAAGGGGTTTGAATATCCCGAATGTGGTCTTCTTGTACTTGGCCGCAAATACACGGACCTGGGGTTCATCATACACAAAGGCATCGGCAAGGCCGTTCGCCACCTGCATGGCACCGTCTGTCTCGGCCTTGAAAAAACGGTGGGTAGCCTTGGGCATCAGGTCTTCGGTGGTGAACTGCCCGGTGACGCCCAGTTTGGAGGTGACAATCATCCCTTTCTTGTTCAGGTCCTTGTAGCTTCTTATCTTTCCCTTGTTCTTCTTGTTGATGAGCAGACACTGGCCGATATAGTAGTAAGGATCGCAGAAATTGACCTTGAGATTTCGGCTCTGGAGTGCGGTCATCCCCGACATGATGATGTCAAACTTGTGTGTCATCAAAGAGGGAATAATGCCCTCCCAGGCGGTGTTGATCAGCTTGACCTTTTTTTCGCCGCCCTTGCCGAAAATGGCCTTTCCCATCTCATAGGCCATGTCCACATCAAAGCCGACAAGGTTTCCCTTTGCGTCCTGCATTTCAAAGGGCTGATAGCCGGCTTCCATTCCAACGAGGAGCTGGCCTCTTTTCTGGATCTCCTCAAGAGTAGATGTCTTGGCTATATCTTCTGCAGTGAATGCCATTGCAGTGCCCAAAGAAAATATCACTGCAAACACCAGGGCCATGAGCAATAGAACTGTTTTTTTCACGGTTAGCTATCCTCCTTTTCTTGCCATAAAATGAATCAAAGCTATTCGGGCATACCTTTACCCCTTCAGACGAACGTTACTTGCTTCACCTCCTTTCTCTCACTTTTTCAGCATTAGGTTCTCATTGGTGTCTCCAAGCTATTCTCAGCTTTTTTTACTAACAAAAAGGTCATATGTAAATAGATAATTATGAAGATGATCCGTTACAACCCCGTCCCTCTTTGTGAAATTCCGTCAGGAATCCCTTTTGAGCATGCGGGCGGCAATCTCTTTCGGGCACTTTCCCGCGGCCATGGCGGTTATCCCCAGGGGATCCCGTCTCGGATTGAGTTCTACGATGTCCGCCCCAACGAGCGTTCCCTTGAAGTCCTGGATGAGTCCGATAAGCTCCCTCCTCGAAAGCCCTCCAGGTTCCTGGTGCGAAACACCCGGGGCGAAGGCCGGATCCAGGACGTCCATATCCAGAACCCCTTTTGCCAGGGCAAGGTCGCCCATATCCCTGAAACGGGGATCCACGCCCATATCATTTCCATTCTCGGAACACATGTTGATTGAACCGGTATTCAGTGCTTCACGTATCCGGGGAGGGGCCAGCGCGGGTCCGCACATGAAAGACGAATACTCGTCAAAGGGGAATCCCATAACAACAGCCATTCCGGGTCCCAGTTGTTCCCCTGTTTCCAAAGGCTCTTCCTCTTGAATGGCGTTTGGTGGTTGCGAGCTTCATTCGAAGGATGGTTGGTGATGAATGCTTCAAGAGGGAACATAGAACAAAGTGGCTTTACTTTCAAGGCAAAAATCCCGTTTAGTCAAAATGTTAGTTGCCCAGATGGGACGGTTGACTTCCCCTTTGCTTTGGTTCATATTTCTTTTCAAACATAACATTGTCTATGAGCGTACAAGGGTCGAAATGAGGATAGGATGAAAATCAAGATCATTGCCGTCGGAGGCACCATCGACAAGGTCTATTTCGACCTAAAAAGCGAATATCAGGTCGGGAAACCCGAGATCACGGATATCCTGGAAGAGGGGAACATCGGATTGGAATACGCTTGCGAATCCATATTGCGGAAGGACAGCCTTGAGCTCACGGAAGATGACCGTCAACTCATCTTTGAAAAGATTCAGTCCGATGAAAACCAGCGCATCCTGGTTACCCATGGCACCGATACCATGGTTGAGACGGCCAGGAAACTCAAGGGCGTCCCCGGGAAGGTGATCGTGCTCACCGGCGCCATGTCCCCGGCCAGGTTCAAATCAAGTGATGCTCCCTTCAATATCGGGTTCGCCATGGCGGCTGTGCAGTTGCTTCCCACCGGCGTCTATATCGCCATGAACGGGCGGGTCTTTGATCCCGATCATGTTGTAAAAAACAGGGAACACAATCGTTTTGAAGAGATTTAGCCAAGCCGATCCCACATTTCCCAGAAGTTGGGAAAGGACTTTTTCACGCAGTCATCTCCCTGAATCACCATTCCAGGGACCCCGAGACCGATCACGGCCATACTCATGGCCAGGCGATGATCGTCGTGGGGATTAAGCAGTGCCCCCTTGAGGGGATGCCCTCCCTCTATGACAAGGCCATCCTTCATTTCTTTCACATGTGCCCCCAGACGGCTCCATTCAAGACAGATAGCGCTGAGGCGGTCACTCTCCTTGAGCCGCAGGTGGGCCACGTTCCTGATCACCGTCCCGCCCTTTGCGAACAGGGCCACTGCAGCCAGGGTGGGAACCATGTCGGGCATGTGGAGCATATCGACTTCCACCCCTTTGAGCGGTGCACCCTGAACCGTGACCCCGTCCGGTTCCCGCCTGACCCCGCAGCCCATTTTCTCCAGGATATCCAGGAAACCCATATCTCCCTGAGAGCTGGAAAAGGGATCCACATTTTCGGTGGTGACGCTCCCGCCGGAGACAGCGGCTGCGGCCCAGAAATAGGAGGCGCTGGAAGCGTCCGCCTCCACGACAAACACCGTGGGCCGATAGTGCACCTTCGACCTGACGGAAAAGTGTTCATATCCTTTCCTGGATACGGAGGCGCCGAAGGCCTCCATGACCTGCAGGGTCATGTACACATAGGGGCTCGACGAGATGGGCCCACTCACGATAATCTGAGTGTCCTCTTCAGCATAGGGTGCCGCAAGCAGGAGGGAAGAGATGTACTGGCTGCTTTCCCTTCCTGATATGCGCACAGCTCCCCCTCTGATGCCCCGGGCCCTCACCAGGACCGGAGGGTATCCGTTGTCCTTTGGAAATGAAAGATCGGCCCCCAGCCCATTGAGTGCCTTGACCAGTTCGCCAACGGGCCTTTCCCGCATGCGGGGAGAGCCGTCCAGGAGAAACTCCCCCCTGCCGAGACTCACGACCGAGAGGAAGAGCCGCATGCTGGTCCCTGCATTCCCCAGGAAGATGTTCTCGCTTGCCCTTGCCCTTTTCAGCCTGCCCCCGGTCCCGGCGACCAGAAGGTCGGCACCGTCAAGCGTCATTGCAGCCCCCAGGGTCTCCAGTGCTTCCAGAGTATAGTCCGTGTCCTCGCAGAAAAGCACGTCCCTGAGACGGCTTTCTCCAGCGGCAAGAGCGGCGCAAATCAGTGCACGATGGGTCATGCTTTTGGAACCGGGAATCCGGACAGTCGCCATGATGTCTGAACGGGTCCTGACTTCTTTCATTTCCCCTCCGCCGGTGATGTCTGTTCGAGGGCATGCCTGACTGCGTTTTCCATCACCTCCAACGGGGCCTCAAGGCCGGTCCACAAACGGAACTGCTCCGCCCCCTGGAAAACAAACATTTTGATTCCCGGGACAGCAGCGGCCCCCTTGGCCTTTGCCATCCTGAGCAATCGCGTTTCAAGGGGGTTGTAAACAATATCCATCACCACCTCCGCTTTTGTCTCCGCGAGGTCGAGAGGAAATTCGTCCTCATCAGGATACATACCCACGGGCGTCGCATTGATCAGGATATCCGTTTCGAACCCCTTGACGTCCGCCATGGGCACGAAGACTCCATCGAGGTCTCTTGCGAGTGCTTCTCCGTGCTTGACGGAGCGGTTGATGATGCTCGGCCTGCCCCCGTTCTCAACGAGGATATACCCTATGGCCCGAGCAGCGCCGCCTGCTCCCAGGATGACAACGCGTTTGTTTCGGAGAGCTGTAACTTCCTGAAGGGCCTTCAGTGCACCGGCTGCGTCGGTGTTGTACCCTACGAGCCCTCCACCTTCCAGGACGACCGTGTTCACGGCACCGATCTTCCGGGCCATGGGGTCGATGCGGTCCAGGAAAGGTATGACACGCGACTTGTAGGGGATGGTGACACTGAGACCCTTGATGCCCATGGCCCTGCCGCCCCGGATGGTCCCTTCCAGGTTCGTGGATTCAAAGGCCAGATAGACCGCATTCAAGCCCAGTTCCCTGAAGGCGGCGTTGTGCATCACGGGGCTCAGGCTGTGCCCGAGGGGCATTCCCACCACGCCGTAAAGGGATGTGTGTTCGTCGATCTTCACGCCTCGAGTTCCTTCAGAATTTTCACCATGGTTCGGGCCGGGATCTGGCCTGCGGCGGCTTCCTCTCCCGGTCCCAGGGAAGCGAAGGTGAGGTACCCGCCCATGAGGGGGGACGCGATGCGGCTGATACGGCCCTCCCTCCCCATGCAGAAGGCGATGATTTCGGTCCCCAGTTCCCTGGCCTTCGGGATGAGGTTCAGTACCCTCAGGTTGTCTTCCGCGTTCCGGGCACGCGTTACGATCTTGATCACGTCCGGGCCTGATGCGGCCATCCTGTCAAGAAGTCTCCCGAGGGCCTTCCGGGAAGGGGTTCCGTTCAGGATGTGGTGGGACAGGATCACCCTGCTCTCTTTTCTGTTTCTCAAAATGGATTCTCGAAAACCCAGGGGCATGCTGAACTCCACATCCACAAAGGCGGCACCGGCCGCCACGGCCTGTTGGAGGAGGCTGACCCTCGTGGCATAATGCGCCAGACCGCGTCCGCCTTCCTTCCTGGAACGGTAGGTGACGATGACCGGTTTGGTCGTATTTCTTATGATTTGTTTCAGGTCAAAACTCGCCATCAGGTCAAGCCTGATCTCGAAAACTTCGGCCAGCTCACTGGCCCGGGCCATCTTTGCAACGACTCCTGCAGTATCCTGCGCAGCAATGGAAACAGCGATTTTCATGCCTCTACAATGTGCTCCCTGATTCTGTGTCCGAAATGGCGAGCCCCTTCCTCAGCATAACCCAGGATCTCGTCTCCGGGACTGAGTTCCAGGACGGACACAGGCTCGCCTGTCGTCCCCATCAACCGGATGGTCTCGGCGTTTTGAAGGATAAGCGTGGCAGTCCCGTAGGACCCGACAGCCCGCAAGATCAACAGGGGACGCCTTTCCACCTTTGCCCTCCCCACCACCAGGGAGACGGTCTCGCCTCTGAAATTGACGCCCAGCACTTCATCTCCCGAGCGAAGTTCCGAAAGGTACCTGGTCTTTCCTCCCGGCGTCATCACATACGCGTGTACCGCCCCCGCATTGACCCTGAAAGGTCTGGGCGATACATAAGGATTTTCCAGGGCCTCCGCCTGGACCAGGAACATGGCCCGGCTGCTGTTCCCCACCAGTATTCCCTCCCCCGGGCCCATGAGCGAACAGGTGTCCACGCAGACGCGATCGCCCATGCCCACGGGATGGGTTGCTTCGACCACAAAGGGGGTAAGTTCAAGGGGACAGTCCGTGGAAAGCATCTCCCTGATCATCTCTCGCACCTCCGCCGGGTCCGGGTTTGACACCAGGAGCCCGTCCACTCCCTTCTCCAGGATCCCCGAAGCCACCCGTGCCTCCTCCAGGTTGTTCACCTCCACAAAGAGGTTCCCGGTCCTGGCCACCAGGTTTTCGAGGGGTATGATCTCCCAATCCAAGGTTTTTACCACTACCCGCTTGTCCCTGGCAAGGCCTACGATCCTCTCCTCGTCTTCCGCACAGCGGATTTCCGCAAAAGCCACATCCTTTCCCGGTTCCAGGTCGCCCTTTTCCGCAATGGTTGTGATCATCCCCAGGGCGTTGACATCGGAGACCTTCTCGTTCGGGACCATGACCGCAGAGGCGCCTGCCTCCAGCGCCGTTGTCACCAGATCCTTGTTCCACGGTTCCACCTTTACCCAGATTTCTATCATTTCAAATCATCCTTTCCCGTGCCTGACCGCAAGGCTTTGCTTTCTAACGAAGTCACCTTTTCATCCGGATCTAAGGAAACGGATCTGAGAATCTTTTTCATGTGCTTTCTCATAGTGCACTTGCAACTCACTTCTGCATGGACGCCGATTTGGGGTTCACTCCTATCAAGCCCTACGCGCTTCTGTGACGTACCGCTGAATCCCAAATCGGCGTCCATCCCCTCCGGAGTGTTTAGAAAGCATTTGAAAAAGATTGTCAGTTTCGGTTCCTCTTCGTTCCTCACAGGCTGCCGCTCGCGGCATGAGCCGGCTTCCAGTGGAGTCATAATCAATAATATCCTCGGAGAGAATCAAAAAGATCGGCAAAAGCATTTTCGTCTTTATCGCCAACCAGTTCAAGCCATTCCTCCAACGATCCTTTGACTGCCTTCAGGAACTCCCAGGCATGGGGATTTCCCATCATCAAGGCGGAAAAGAGTTCGGACGGTTGTCCCAACATAGCCTGTACCCGTTCCAACCGTTCCATGAAAACCGGCGTGGCGCATCGCACCAATTGTTCAAGGGGAACCCCTGAACGTTTTATGCTGAGGGCAAGAGCGAGGGTGGCGAGATGATTCGCCCCCTGAATGATGCCCATGAACCGGTCGTGTTCCGCTGCATCCATGATCAGGGTCTCTACGCCCGCCTCTTGGAGCAGGCCCTTTATCCAGCGCATGCCCCGGTCTCCCCGGCCCCGGCAGATCACCATCTTCCTTTCCCGAGGAGAATCGTCGTCCGGGCCGAAGAGCGGGTGAAGCCCCACCACTTCGGATCGGCTGCAAGACATCATGGCGGCAAGGGGAGCCTCTTTGACCGACGTGAGATCCATGAGGAGAGAATCTTCGGACATCAAGGGCCCTATCCGGCGAATGAGGGGAAGAGCCTTTCTAATAGGCACCGAGATGACCACCACGCGACAGGTCCTGACCACCTCCTCGAGGCCGTGCGGGCCGTCCTTCCCCGTTCGCAGGACAACCATCCCGCACTGTTCCATGAACCCGGAAAACCAGGTCCCCATGCGCCCTGTTCCGCCGATGATTCCGACGGCCGGTTTTCCCATTCCCATTGCTCCCTCCCGGCGAGATAGGACTCCAGTCTGTTCCTTCATGCCGATGCGCCCCCGTGATGGTTGAGAAAATCAAGGGCCTCTTCCACCGAGGCTTTTTCATGCACGATCCGGGAAAGGGCCCCAACGATCCCCGTGGGATTCTGGTGTTGAAAGACGTTGCGACCCATGGAGATTCCAGCCGCCCCTGCCTCCATGGCGCCCTCGACCATTTCCAGGATGTCCCTGTCCGAGTCCATTTTCGGGCCTCCTGCAATGATCACAGGGAGATGACACCCCTCCACCACTTCCCTGAATGATTCGGGATCTCCTGTATAGGATACCTTGACCACGTCCGCACCGAGCTCCGCCCCCAGCCGCGCGGCATGCTTGATGGCCTCGGGGTCATACTCGTTTTTTATCTTCTTCCCCCTGGGGTAAATCATGGCCAGAAGGGGCATGCCCCATTCGGCGGAGATCCGCGCCACTTTCGCCAGGTCCGAAAGCATCTCTTTTTCATGGCCGTTCCCGATATTCACATGAACCGAGACTCCGTCCGCGCCCAATTTGATGGACTCTTCCACTGTGCACACCAGTGTCTTGGCATTGGGTTCCGGTGAGAGCGAGGTGCTGGCTGACAGGTGGACGATAAGGCCCATGTCCCGACCGCCCTTCCTGTGTCCCCTGGCCACCACGCCCTTATGCACGACCACGGCGTTTGCGCCCCCCTCCGCCATACGGCTCATGGCCATTTTCATATCCGTGATACCGAAAATGGGGCCCGAACTGACCCCGTGATCCATGGGCACAATGACGGTTTTTCCTGTCACCCTGTTGATAATTCTCTCCAGCCTGATTTCTTTTCCTATCATTTTTTCCTCCCTATTTTGATGGAACCGTAAAAAGTCCGTCCATGGGCACGATGATGACTTCCAACGAAGTCGCGACCTGCTCCTCATGGCGAGCCATTTTATTTGCTGCACCAGGAGGAGGGCCTGAAAAAGAGTGTCAGGTTCTCCTCCACTTCGTTCCTCATAGGCTGCCGACAGCGGCATCGGACAAAAAAAGCCGGGGAGAAATCTTTCCGCCCCGGCTTTTTCATAAAACAAAAAACAAAGCAATCAGGGCGGACCGGTCCCCCAGATAAAATAATAATAGCCGCCGTTAAGACCCGTCCGAGTATCCAGCTCAACGATGTCTCTTCTCGTGATTTCCTGTTTTCTGTGTTTCATCTCTCGGCCTTCCCTCTTACCAGATCACCTTGCCGCTGAACATGGTGCTTTCAATGGGCTTTTCTTCAAGCGCCTTCAGGGCGCGCGTGACTGACATTCCTTCGTGGACAATCTGGCTCACGGCCTTGATCATGTTTCCCGGTTTCTTGTACTGGAAGACATTTCTGCCCAGGGACATCCCGTAGGCCCCTGCTTCCATCACCTCGTGGACCATCTGCAACACGTCTTTTTCCCGGGCCTTTTTTTCGCCGCCTATGGCCATCAGGGGGACCGGACAAACAGCCACCACCTCTGCGAAGGCCTCTCCGGAAACAGTGAACGGCACTCTGACCAGGTCAGCTCCCAGTTCCGCGCCGATCCTGGCGGCGCGCATCAGGTTCTTGAGCTGTTTTTCCTTATCCTTGTCATGCCCCGGGTCCATGAGGGCCAGAAGGGGCATGCCCCACCTTGCGGCCTCCCTTGAAACCTTCCCGAAAATCCCGAACATCTTTCGTTCATTCGAATCACCCACAGGAATCCTGATGGATACGGCATCAGCGCCGATAACCACCGCTTCTTCCACGTCCGTTACCAGGGTCTGCTCCTGTTTTTCGGAAGAAGCAGTCAGGTGTAAAATGAGACCGATGTCTTTTCCGGTGCGGCGGTGGGCTGCCGCCACGATACCCTTGTGCAGGATCACCCCGTTTGCGCCGCCCAGGGCCATGGTATCAATGGCGTTTTTGATGTCCCTGATGCCTGCAATGGGCCCCATGCCCACGCCATGAATCAGGGGAATCATGACGGTCTTGTGCGTATTCCTGTTCATGATTCGTTCCATTCGAATCCTTTTCCCTAACATTTTTACACCTCCCTGATGAAATGCGTTTAAAACTGCTGAACCCTCATGGATCGGGACCTCAACAGGTGGTCCGCCATCACTATGGCCACCATGGCCTCGAGGACCGGCACGATACGCGGAATGGCGCTGGTGTCGTACCGGCCTGTCAACTTCAGGGATGCCGGCCTGCCCTGACGGTCGATGGTCTTCTGTTCTTTGGCAATGGATGGGATCGGCTTCACCGCAGCCCGGAGGACGATTTCATCTCCGTTGGATATGCCGCCCAGAATCCCCCCTGCGTTATTGGAGGCAAACCCGGAAGGCGTGATGGGATCATTGTTTTCTGATCCCAGGCGTCCCGCCGCCTCAAAGCCTGCACCCACTTCCACTCCCTTGACGGCGCCAACCGACATGAGGGCTCTTGCAAGATCGGCGTCCAGCCTGGAAAAGACCGGTTCCCCAAGGCCCGTCGGGCAGCCTGAAACGCGAACCTCTGCGATCCCGCCGATGGAATCGCCGTCATCCCTGGCCCGTTGAAGTGCCCTTTCCATCTCTTCCACTGCATTGGGATCGGGACAAAAAAAGGCGTTGCTCTCCGCGGCTCTCCTATCCATTTTCGACGCGCGGATCCCGCCCAGCGCCGTGGTAAAGCCCTTTATGAAAATCCCTTCGGCTTCGAGTATCTTCCTTGCCACCACCCCGGCCGCTACACGGGCTGCCGTCTCCCTTGCCGATGACCGGCCGCCCCCGCGGGGATCCACATGGCCATATTTCTTCTCGTAGGTAAAATCGGCATGTCCCGGCCGATAGAGGTTCCTAAGAATCTCGTAGGGCTGGCTGTCCACGTCGCGGTTCGCAATCAGGAGGCCCAGGGGAGCCCCGGTGGTCTTACCCTCAAAAACCCCGCAAAAAATCTCCACACGGTCCAGTTCCTCCCGCGGCGTATCAAAGGGGCGGGTTCCGGGCCGGCGTCTCTCCATTTCAAAGACAAAATCGTCCTCGGAAATGGTGATCCCGGACGGACACCCGTCGATCACCGCGCCGAGGCCGTGGCCATGGGATTCCCCAAAGGTCGTCACCCTGAAAAGCTCTCCGATACTATTTCCCGCCATGAATCTGCTCCAGTTTCCTCTCTTCAAATGCCTTCACGATCTCCCCGGCTGCCTCATCCAGAGAAATCCGCGTGGTATCAATCGTAAAATCCGCGGCCCCTTCATAGAGCGGCGCCCTCTCCTCCAGGACGGGCCCGATCTCCTCTTGGGGGCACCGGCCTGTCAGTGACGGCCTGAAACGTTCCGCGCGCTCCTCCGCTTCCATCCTCCCTTCCAGCGTTTCAGGAGTAGCATTCAGCCACACAACCCAGCCATTCTCTCTGAGTTTTCGCATATTTTCTTCATTCAGGGCCACGCCGCCACCCGTGGCAATCACCTGTCGGTCACGTTTTGCCAGAACCGCGACCGCCCTCCGTTCCTCCAGACGAAAGTGGTCCCATCCCTCCTCTGCAACGAGCCTCTCAACTGATTTGCCGGCAAGTCCTTCCACATAACCGTCGGTATCACAAAATCCCATGGACAGCTTGCGTGCCAGGAGTTTGCCGACCTGTGTCTTTCCGCTGCACCGGTATCCGATCAAAATGATGTTCATAGCACCATAGACCAAAAAAAAGCCGTGGGCTCCTTCCGCCCACGGCTTGAAATGGTCAAACGAGACACCCATCAAACCATAGGCGGACTGGTCCCCCAGTAATAAAAATAGAGATTCCGCCGCGTCTGAATGTGTCCTATCATATTTTTCAACCCATATTCTGTCAATCTTTCAGTCCTGTTTATGGGTTTAGACCTTCAATGTCAAGCAATAAATGAATTTTGTTTTTGACAAAATTTTTCTTCCTATCCATCATTGATGGAATCGTAAAAAGTCCGTCCGTGGACATTTTACTGACGAAAACCAAAAAGTGTGATTTTCGGTTTTCTTACAAATCAAAGGGTTGCGATGCACCCCATTGATTTATGTGCCCGTCCATGGGCACCATGATGACTTCCAACGAAGTCGTCTCATCCGCCGGAGTCAAGGAGCAGGGCGTGAGGGTCTGAAAAAGAGTGTCAGGTTCGGCTCCTCTTCGTACCTCATAGGCTGCCGCTCGCGGCATCAACCTTGCTTTTTACGATTCCATCAATGATGGATAGGAA
>JBAPTR010000036.1:0-2628 GCA_049282265.1 Desulfatiglandaceae bacterium
ATCGATGGCCAGCTCGTTGGTGAAAATCAGCCTGTTTACATGATCGCCGAAATAGGCCTCAATCATAATGGCGATATTCAGATAGCGAAAAAGCTCATCGACGCGGTCTTCGCAACGAACTGGAACTGCGCCAAATTTCAGAAGCGTACCCCTTCGATATGTGTTCCCGAAAATCAGAAGAACATGATGCGAGATACGCCCTGGGGAAGAATGACTTACCTCGAATACCGATACAAGGTGGAATTCGTGAAGGAGCAGTATGACTATATAGACAGATACTGTAAGGAAAAACCCATCGCCTGGACGGCGTCCGTCTGGGATTTGAAGAGTTTGGAATTCATTATGGGTTATGATGTGCCCTTCATCAAGATACCATCAGCCAAACTGACGGAACATGAGTGTCTTATAGAGGCTTCAAAATCTGGTAGACCCATCATTTTATCAACCGGCATGAGCACCGTCCCGGAGATCGATACGGCCGTTGATCTACTCGAAAAACATGACAGGGGCGGCTACGTGTTGATGCATACCAATTCCGTTTATCCCGCGCCGCCTGAGGAGCTAAACTTGCGGGTCATAAACTTCCTCAAGGAGCGGTATGGCTGCATCGTCGGTTACAGCGGCCATGAGGCAAACTTGGAGCCCTCGGTAATCGCGGTTTCGCTTGGAGCAAGCCTAATCGAAAGGCACGTGACTCTCGATCACAACATGTGGGGCTCTGACCATTTCGCCAGCCTCGAAGTGCACGGCATGAGCCTTCTGCTCAAGAGGATAAAGAACATCAATGTTATCCTTGGCGACGGCGTCAAGAAGCTCACGGAAAAAGAAACAGAAGTCAGAAAAAAACTTAGGGGATAGTAATCCTATGAAAAGCACCATTTTTATAACTGTCAGGGCCGATTCGAGCCGACTACCCCAAAAGGCTCTTATACCTATACTTGGCAAACCCACGATAGAAATGGTTATATTGTGATCGAAGCTCGCCAGGGATGCCGATACCGTCATCGGTTGCACTACAGTAAAGGTATAGAGACGACCGAATAGTGCAGATAGCCTCCCGTTGTGGTGTCCAGTATTTCCGAGGGAGCCTTGATGATAAGCTTAAACGTTGGCTCTGCGCAACGAGGAAATTCAACATCGACTTTTTCGTTACCATGGAAGGAGACAGCTTGCTTTGCGACCCAGAACTGATGGAGGCAGGCATTGGGCAGCTCATGACAACGGACGTAGATTTCATCGGGGCCCCCGAAGGCCTCATCTGCGGTTCATTCACCTATGGCATTAGGTAATCGGCCCTTGAAAAGGTCTGTACCATAATAGGTACCAGCGATACGGAGATGATTTGGCCCTACTTCACATACACTGGCCTGGTCAAGGTTGCGGCGCTCGCCATAGAGAACCCCACCTTTTTCAACTCCGATATCCGCATGACTCTTGATCATGATGATGGTTTAGCCTTTTTCAAAGCCGTTTTCGAACATTTCGACTGCGTCAATAATGATACACTACTGAGAATCATTGTCCCATTCCTGGAAGAACATCCCGAAATTGTGCCGCTTAACGCCTTCAGGCGCCAAGATTGGGCTGCGAATCAAAAAGTAAAAGCAAAACTCGTTTTGAAAGATTTAGGAACCCTTTAGGCATGTTACAATTGCATAAAAAGGTTCCATGTATCATAAATAATATTCTGGAAAAATCGAACGTTAGAGGCATAATATGAGCAAAAATCTGTTTGTTTATCCCAACGAGGAAGGATATCGTATTATTCCATTAGAGATAAGTGTTCTATAGATTGACGGAGCTGTTTATATCACGGCGCCCACCGGACTATATCCGATCGGACAACTGGCCGGAGTTTACGGCCAGGGCGGTTCGGGAGTGGTTAAGCCGAGTAGGAGTCAAAACGCCAGACATTGAACCCGGCAGTCCTTGGGAGAACGGTTACGACGAGAGCTTCAATGGGAAGCTGCGTGATGAGTTGCTCAACGGGGAGATTTTCTACACACTGAAGGAGGCCCAGATCCCGATAGAGTGCTGCCGGCGGAGTGGAAAGAGATGATCACCACTATTCGCCTGCTCGAAAAGTCGCTTGGCTCCAGAAGGGAGTAAATCAGACCGAAATCCAGAACCGGGAGGTCTTCGCGAAATCCGCGGTGGCGGTGAGAAGTCTCAAGAAAGGGCATATTCTGCTGGCGGACGACGTTGATTTCCGGGCCCCGGGCAAGGGCATCTTTCCCCATGAAATTGACGCCTTCCAGGGGATGGTGCTCAAAAAGGACATTTCCCAGGGCTTCTCCATCGCCAAAACTGACTTTGAACCGGAAATTCGGCTTGCTGACTGAAAAAAATCGCCTTTACCAAGGAATGGGGGGTCAAGGGCCGGTTTCATGATTTTGAGGAATTTAAAGTCCTGGGGTCACCCGTCATGGAGTTCCACTGTTCGGAGACTGATCTGGCGTTGCCCTTTACCGGACGGTCAAAGGTATCGGCACTCGTGGTTTACGCTCCGGAGGTTTTTGACCGGGAACTGGTGGATATCTGCTCCCCGAACCAGCGTAAGGTGGAGCGATCCCTTGCCATACTGCAACGCTCGATAGATAAGACCCTGGAAATCGCGCCGGGGTTTCC
>JBAPTR010000037.1:0-7309 GCA_049282265.1 Desulfatiglandaceae bacterium
AGCCCAGGAAGCGGAGTAAAAACAGGAGGAACATCAAAATGAAAAATCAGCTGCTTCACGTATTCGAAAACACCCCTTTCGGACGGGAGATATTTCTGCAATCTATCTTTTTTTGTAAGATGACGGGGCTTCATCTCAAAGTCTTGATTCCGAACCACCCGCAGTTTCTCATGTACTTTCCAAGGGAGGTGGTGACGATCGACCTGCCCAAAAGCTTTTTCACAGGTGCTGAAACAACTCGGGAACACGTGGAAGATCTTGTCCAGGCGGCAGGGGCTGATGCCAGTTTCGTCGAGCCCAAGGGTTATACGGCCTCCACATTGCCTGATATCCCCGTTGATTTCAGTTTTATGACATGCCTCAGGTCCGACAGTGATCTCTCCGGCAAGTTTCACCTGGGGCACATCGGTACTGAAGTCCGGACCATCATCAAACATGCCGAATTTCCAATCCTCATTCCAACGCCGATTTACAAAGAATGGAAACGGATCATTGTTTTTTTTGGTGGATCGCAGAACAAGGTCAAGGCGCTCAGATTGGGGATACGCTTGCAGCTTTTGAGTGGGGCCCCTATGATGTTATTTACCTATGCTGAAAAGAAGCCCAAGACCTATTATGAGGAGATCCTGGAGGAACACAATGTCCTATCCGGAATACAGTCCGGCGGCGTGGAATGGCTATTTGCAGAAAAAGGGCATTTTAAGGAGGTACTCTATGATGTTCCGCGTGATGGATTAATTGTTGCCGGCGCCTACGGGCATGGATTGATAAAAGAGGTGCTCTTTGGTGACTTGATGGAAGAAATGCATGCGCTGCTTCCCAATAATATGCTCATCGTGGGACCCCATTACATGGGAGATTAGGCGAGGGGCTAGTTGTCGTCGAAATCCCGGCCTGCAGGCAAATCGAAGGAATTGTGATGGAATCGAGAACCGCGACCATTTCCCCCAGCACCAAGGAATTGCTCCAGGGTTCCGTCTCTGAGAAAAAACGTTTGAACCAGTGGCTGGCCACGGGCATCTGCGGAAACGATATCACTTCCTCCTGCCTGTACGTGGCGGCAATTGCGGCGGTCTACGCGGGTGTCCTGGCACCGGTAGTGCTGCTCATCGTGGGCGGGATACTTTACCTGTACAAGAAGATCTACACGGAGGTGGTGGAGGCCCTGCCCCTGAACGGCGGCGCCTATAACTGCCTGCTCAATTGCACCTCAAAGCTCACCGCCTCGGTTGCTGCATGTATGACGATCCTTTCCTATATTGCAACCGCCGTTATCTCCGCAAAGACCGCTGTGGAATATCTCCACCATCTGTCTCCGAGCTTTCCCATTATCCAAACAACCATTGTTATTCTCGCTGTTTTTGCCATCCTGACGATCATTGGAATCACGGAATCGGCCATGGTCGCCCTTGTTATTTTTGTCTTTCACATGTTTACGCTTATACTCTTCTGTGTGCTGGGATTTGCAAGCTTTCCTGGAGATTTTCATATTTTAAGGGCCAATTTGCTAACCCTGCCTGATGGCAACGGCCTCGTGATGGCCGTTTTCCTTGGATTTTCAGCAGCCCTTCTAGGGGTCAGCGGTTTTGAGAGCTCAGCCAACTTTGTAGAGGAACAGGCACCTGGTGTATTTAGAAAGACGCTGCGCAACATGCTCATTGCGGTCATTATCTTCAATCCGTTGACCTCCATCATTTCTCTTAATCTTCTCCCCCTGAATGAGATCATAGCAAACAAGGATCATCTCCTTTCACATCTCGCCCTGTTGACGGGAGCGTCGGCATTTAAAATGATGGTCGTGGTGGATGCCGTCCTTGTTCTTTCCGGAGCCGTGCTGACCAGCTTTGTAGGGGTGACCGGCCTGGTGCATCGGATGTCCCTTGATCAGTGCTTCCCGAGGTTTCTCCTGAAGGTGAACAGGAGAGGGACCCGTCACCGGATCATCATTGCCTTTTTTCTGCTCTGTTCCTCGATCCTCATTTTCACGGGAGGGGACCTGCTGGCCCTGGCCGGGGTCTACACCATTTCTTTCCTCTGCGTCATGACCCTCTTCGGCCTGGGTAACATCTTGCTCAAGGTCAGGAGAAAAGAATTGAAACGCACTTACCGTGCCGGTTGGTTGACGGTCCTGGTGGCCATCTCAGCCACAAGCCTGGGTATCCTGGGAAATATATTTGAGGACTATCACAATTTTGTGTTTTTCCTGGACTATTTTGTCCCCACGCTGCTCCTGGTATTGGTGATGTATCTCCGGATTCCTCTCCTCACGTCCATCCTGAACCTCGCAAATTTCATCATGACCAAGATATTGCTGTGGCGTACGGTCATTATCGACAACATCACCGCTATCACGAATCAGCAGGTGATAGTTTTCACGCGCGGGGGACGCCTGGACCGGCTCCACGAGGCCTTTGATTATATCATGAAAAATGAGAGCAGCCGCCGGGTGCTCCTGGTCCACCTCTTTAATTCACCTGAAGAGAGCGATGAAGAGATCATTAAGGAGGGTCTGAAGGCCCTGGAACAGATATTTCCGGCCCTGAGAATTGAATTTGTCGCACGAGAGGGGAAGTTCGGTCCCGAGATCATTGATTCCCTGTCCCGGGAATTCGGTGTCCTGAAAAACAACATGTTTGTGGGCGCCCCGGAACAGAAACACAACTTCTCCGTCCAGGATCTCGGTGGTGTCAGGATCATCTTCTGATTCAACACAGGGGGTATGAGAATCGCCATGGAGATGCCGAATAAATTTAAGTCAATCGAGATTCAAGACAAGGAGGTGTTCCATGAATACCTTCAATCCGATCCGCCGATGAGTTCCGAACTGACCTTTACGAATCTCTTTATCTGGCGGCATCGGTACCATCCCCGATGGATGGAAGAGGCCGGAGGCCTGCTTATTGTTCTTCAGCCGGATGGTGGTGTTCCTTTTGGCCTGCCCCCTGTTGGACCGGGGGACAAGGCACGGGCCCTCCGATTTCTTGCAGAACACCTCAGGCTCCTTGATCCGGAGGCACGCATCTGCCGGGTTCCCGAGGATTTTGTGAAACGGTTTGTTGATCCGGGGGAGTTTGAGGCTTTGGAGGACAGAGACAACAGTGACTACGTGTATCTTGCCGAAGATCTGATCAACCTTCCAGGGAAAAAATACCACAACAAGAGGAACCACCTGAACCGGTTTCTCAAGAGCTATTCGTACGAGTATCGCGAGCTTGACGAGGAACTGGTGGAGTGTTTTCTGGACATGCAGGAGCAGTGGTGCAGAATCCGGGAATGTAAGAAAGACCTGGGGCTCCTGATGGAGGACTACGCCGTCTACCAGGCCCTTACCCATTTTGGAGAGCTGGACTATCGGGGTGGGGCCATTTTGTTGGAAGGGCGTGTAGAGGCGTTCACCTTAGGCGAACGTCTGAATGAAAATACCGCGGTCATACATATCGAGAAGGCCAATCCCGAAGTATCCGGAATCTATGCGGCCATCAACCAGTTTTTCTGCAAGGAGGCCTGGTCGGATGCGACGTACATCAACAGGGAGCAGGATCTCGGTATAGAGGGGCTGAGAAAAGCCAAGACATCTTACGGCCCTCACCACATGGTGGACAAGTATACGCTTGTTCCAATCTCATGAGGGCTTCCCGGCAATATTTGATACACCCGGAAATCATCTGCGTTCCCAGGTCTTGCTGAAGGAGACTTGCGGCCACTGTTCCATACAGCTTTCGAGGCGCCAGCTGTTGGGGGCCAGGTAGATGAGTTGGCCTTCGGCGTCGTGGGCCAGATGTGTCATGTTTTTCTTTTCGAATTTCCTGAATAGTTTCCGGTCGTCACAGGTCACCCAGCGGGCGGTCACATAGGGAACCGTTTCATAAAGGATATCGGCTCCGTATTCATACTTCAGCCTTTCCGCCGTCACATCAAATTGGAGAATACCCACGGCTCCCAGGATCGTTTCACTCGTTCCCAGGGGCTGGAATACCTGCGCGGCCCCCTCTTCGGCCAGCTGCGTCAGCCCTTTTTGGAGCTGTTTGGCCTTCATGGGGGTTTTCAAAATGATTTTCCTAAAGTGTTCCGGGGCAAAGTTGGGGATGCCGGTGAACTTCAGGGGCTCCTTTTCGGTAAAGGTGTCTCCGATCTGGATGGTCCCGTGATTGTGGATGCCGATGATGTCTCCCGGATAGGCCTCGTCCACGTTGGTCCGATCCTGGGCCATGAAGATGGTGGCATTGGCAATGGCGATTTCTTTCCCGATCCTGTGATGAAAAACCTTCATGCCGCGCCGGAACGTCCCCGAGCATACGCGCAAAAAGGCGATTCGGTCATGGTGAGCCGGGTTCATGTTCGCCTGGATCTTGAACACAAATCCCGAGAAGGCCTCTTCATAGGGTGAAACATCACGGGTCAGGGTGGCCCGGGGCATGGGGGATGGGGCCATTTCCACAAAGGCGTCAAGCAGTTCTCTTACACCGAAGTTATTAATGGCGCTCCCGAAAAAGACAGGGGTCTGGCTGCCTTTCAGATAGTACTTCAATTCGAAAGGGTTGGCGGCCCCTTCAAGCAGCTCAATATCATCTCGCAGTTCACCGGCCTGGCTGCCCAGCAATGCATCGAGACGGGGGTCGGCGACATCGCGAATCATGACATCTTCCATGGCGTCGCCCTTCTGACCGGAACGGAAGAGTTTCAATTCGCCGCGGTGAAGGTTATAGACCCCCCGGAAGGCCTTACCCATACCCACGGGCCATGACAGGGGAACACACTCGATCTGGAGTTTGTCTTCAATCTCGGACAGGAGGTCCAGGGGTGCAAGACCATGACGGTCCAGTTTGTTAATAAAGGTCATGATGGGGGTGTTGCGCATGCGGCAGACCTCCATCAGCTTTTCCGTCTGGGACTCGACACCCTTTGCGCTGTCAATCACCATGAGGGCGCTGTCCACAGCCGTAAGCACCCGGTAAGTATCTTCAGAAAAATCCTGGTGACCCGGTGTGTCCAGGAGGTTGATTTCATAGTCCCGGTAGTTGAATTTCATGGCAGACGTGGTGACGGAGATTCCCCGCTGTCTTTCGATATCCATCCAGTCGCTCGTGGCGTGGCGGGCGGCCTTACGCGCTTTGATGGCCCCGGCCTGCTGGATGGCGCCGCCGAATAGCAAGAGTTTTTCAGTCAGCGTGGTCTTGCCGGCATCGGGGTGACTGATGATCCCGAAATTACGGCGCCGCTCCACTTCTCGCCTGTGATGGTTGTCCATAACTAATACAAAAGCCTCAATCGGATTATTGATATAAAAAACCGGACCCCAAGGAGCCCGGTTTATAATTCTTTTCTCATTATAAGACTTTGAACGTAAATATCAATGGACAAGACAAGAAAAACTGTTCAATTATAAAAACGAAAAAAATGATCCTCGGGCTTTTTGTTAACATTCATTAGCCCGATGATGACTTCCAATGAAGTCACCATATTTAGTGCATTTAAGGAAGCGGATCTGACAATCTTTTTCAAATGCTTTCTCATAGTGCACTTGGCACGCAACCGCGACATGGACGGCTATTTGGGGTTTACAACTCCCAACCCCTACGCAACTCTACTGCGTACCGCTAAACCCAAAATAGCCGTCCATCTCCTCCGGAGTGTTTAGAAAGCATTTGAAAAAGATTGTCAGGTTCGGTTCCTCTTCGTTCACGTTAGGTTGCCGACTATAGCACAAACTAGCTTCCAACGAAGTCATCATTTCAGGAGGTAAAAGAACACATGGAACTCCATTTTACCAGGACCAACGGTCCTGCAGACGATGCCATCGACGCCCTCATTTCCCTGGTGGGAGATGTCCGGCACGCGGACATGGTTCGTGAAATCATACTGGCCGGCCTGAAATCGGGGCAGGAGATCAGGAACAGGGCGGACATGAAGCTCATGAGTTCCACATTGAAGGAGATGCGCTTTACCACGAGGATCTTCGCCCCCTACGAGGAGATAAAGAAGGTCACGGTTTTTGGGTCCGCAAGGACGAAACCGGAAGAGCCGATCTACCAAATGGCCCGCCTTTTCGGCCGAAAACTGTCCGATGCAGGCTACATGGTGATTACCGGCGGAGGCCCGGGCATCATGCAGGCGGTGAACGAAGGGGCGGGGAACGAACACTCTTTCGGGGTCAACATCCGGCTTCCCTTTGAACAGAAGCCCAACCCGGTCATTGAAGATTCCCCGCGGACCATCAACTACAAGTACTTTTTCAACCGGAAGGTGGCCTTTCTGAAAGAAGGGGATGCCATTGTCCTGTTCCCGGGCGGTTTCGGGACACTCGACGAGGCCATGGAGACCCTTACCCTGATACAAACCGGCAAGCACAACCCCATGCCCCTCGTCCTCCTGGACGAGAGCGGCGGCACCTACTGGGCTAGGTGGCTGGGTTTCCTGGAGAAGGAACTCCTGGGCCGGGGCTACATCAGTTCAACGGATTTACACCTCTTCGACATGACCGATTCGGTGGAAGAAGCGGTGCGGAAAATTGATCATTTTTACCGGCGATATCACAGTATCCGCTATGTTGGCAACCGACTGGCGATTCGATTAAGTTCCCCCATGCCGCCACAAAGGGCTGAACACCTGAAAGAAGAGTTCTCCGATATCTTGCGTCCCCCGGGAGAGCTGTTTTTCTCCAAAGCCCTTCCGGAAGAAGAGGATGAACCCGGAATAGCCCACCTTCCCAGACTGGTCCTTGACTTCAACCGGAAGGACTTCAGCCGCCTTCACCGGCTGATCGATCGCTTGAATGATTGACATTTGAGGTCAAGCAGGTCACGATTTCCTTGGAAGCTGTTTCATGCTGCAAGCGGCAGCCTGTGAGCAACGAAGTGGAGGAGAACCTGACACTCTTTTTCAGACGCTTTCCAAACACTCCGGAGGAGATGGGCGCCTATTTGGGGTTTAAGAGTGGTCATTAGAGAGCGCCAGGGCTTCTGGAGGCGTAAACCCCAAATAGCCGTCCATGTCGAGGTTGGGTGCCAAGTGCCCTATGAGAAAGCGTCCGAAAAAGACCCTCAGCTCCTCCTCCTGAGGTCCGATTGAAGAGCAGGTGAACGGGAGGTTCTTGAAGCGGCGTCATTTTGGCCCTGGAACAGGACAGTGGAAGGGGCAAAATCCCTGAGCGAGGAATCATGGACGACGGAGGGAGCGTAGCTTCAGGAATATGCCGTTTGCCTGGCTCTTGGGAGCCACGACTTCCTTGGAAGGCCAGCCCTCAAGACGTTTTACGAAGTCCATAAGATCGAGGAAAGGAAAACATGAAAAGGATTGATTTTGAGGCCCA